>DATJXB010000178.1:0-18492 GCA_035500755.1 Thermoanaerobaculia bacterium
GGCGACTACTTCCGTTTCAGGCTCGTCTTCCAGGTGCCAGTGTCGACGACCTTGCCTTTGTACAGCGTCTCGAACGTGCCCGTGAGCGCCGGACCCGTCTTCGTGCCCTTGATCCGCGACGACGCCTTGTTGCCCTTGACCTCGAAGTCGTAGGCGGCCTCGATCGAGTCGCCCTTCACGACGAGCGCGGTCATCGTCGATTTCGTCGGCTGACCGTCGAGCACGGCGACGACCTCTCCGGTCCAGCTCCCGCCCGCCCCGGGGGTGAAGGTGAGCTGATACCCGCCGCTCTTGCCGGCTTTGTTGACGTACTCGCCGACGTAGGTGCCGGCAATGTCTCCCTCGGCGCGCGCGGTGAGAGCGGCCAGAATCAGAGCCGATGCGGCAATCGCCAGGATTCGCCTCATGACGACTCTCAGAACGCGGCCGTGTCGGCGACCGACGCCTGCGCCCCCTGCGGGTTTTCGTAGGTGCGAACGGCGCCCGTCACCGTGTTCTTCACCGTGATCACGTAGTGCACGTTCGACAGCGCTCCGTAGAAGACCCACTCGTGATTGTTGATCCCGTGGGCATCGAGGACCTTGATGGTCAGCTCCACGTTCGTCGGATCGAAAAACCAGAAGTAGCCCGTATTGGCGGTCAACACCGCCGGGACGCCGCTCCCCGACCGCCCATCCGTCGTGTCCCAGCGCACGGACACGGTGTAGATGCCGTCGAGGCACAGCTGCGTCGTGGACGTGTAGCAGCCCGACGGCGACGGCGTGGGTGTCGCGGGAATCACCGTCGGTGTCGGCACGCCACCGGCCGTCAGGTCCGTCGCCAGGAGCGCATAGGGGCCATAGGCGTTCACCGAGGCGAAACCGATCACGTACGTCCCGCCCGCCGGAACCGTGTACGTGAAGGAGCAGTCGCTTTGCGAATACCCGCACTGCAGCGTCGACGCCAGCACCGTTCCGGTGTTGTAGTCCTGAATCGCCGTGACGTAGACGAGCAAGGAGGTCGTCTCGATCTTCACGGTGTGACCGGTCGGCACGTCCAGGGTCCAGAAGTCGATGTAGGCGGTTCCTTGAGTGATCGACTCCACGCAGGAGTTCACGGACGTCGCGCTCGAGTTCGCCAGACCGAAGGACATGGTTCCCTTCGGCCCCGTGCACCCCGCTCCCTGAGCGAGCTTGAGAGCGGCATGCGTCTCGCGCAGGAGGCGTTCATGATCCGGGTACTCCGCGCCTTTCCTCTCCTGCGCCAACACCACGACCGACACGATCGCCGCCACGACCAGTAGAAGAACTGGAGCCCACAGCCGCTTTTTCACGATGTCCTCCGAGTCTTGGCGGCAGCCTACCGCATCAGGAATGACCCCGCGTGTCGCGGACGATCCGGGGCGCGGTGTCGAACCCGCCGTCGGAGGGTCCGGGCTGCTCGAGGAGGACCTGCTCGAGATCGAGGTCGTGCTGGATCTCGCGCAGGACGTCGTCCGAGATCTCGTCCTTGTCGCGCATGAGGATCAGGGCGCCGCGCTCGGCGCCGAGCATCTCCAGGCGCATCGTCCGGTACGCCTCGATGCGCTCCTCGTCGCGGGCGTTGCGCTTGTTGACCAGGCGCGCCTCGAAGCGGTGCACCACGTGCTCGTACTTCAAGCGCAGCGCCTTCTTCGCGTCCTCCGCTCCGGGCCCGTCGGCGGCGAGCGCGTCGAGCGCCTCCAGCCCCACCACGGCCAGGCGCGCCCGCGCCGCGGACATCTCGCGGGCGATTTCGGGATCGGGCTTCAACCCGAGCCAGCGGATCACCGCCTTCAGGCTCAAGCCCTGCACGACGAGCGTCACGAAGATGATGGCGAACGTCAGAAACAGGATGAGGTCCCGTCCCGGAAAGGGCGCGCCCGTGGCGACCGTCAGGGGCAGCGAGAGGGCGATGACGAGGGAATCGGCGCCGCGCAGGCCCGCCCACCCGATGAAGACGACGTTCTGCCACGGCGGCCTCGGCTCCGGCCGCCCGACCAGACGCATCGCGCCGTTGAGCAGGTACGTGCCCGGGAAGACCCACGCCATCCGCACGAGGACCGCGCCCGCCGACACGGCGACGACCGCGACGGCGAGCGTGCGAACCCCGTACTCGTGGATGGCGGCGACCGCCATCGGCAGCTCGAGGCCGACGAGGATGAAGACGAGCCCCTCGAGGAGAAAGCTGACCATCTCCCACATCGCGACCGCCTGCGTCCGCGTCTGCGGCGAGATCACGCGCGGGCCCCGGCGGCCGAGATAGAGGCCGACGGCGACGACCGCGAGCACCCCGGAGGCACCGAAGTGCTCGGCGGGGATGTAGGCCGCGAACGGCGTCAGGAGCGAAACCGTGTTGGACGCGACCGAGCTCACGCGCAGGCGCCGCCGCAGAGCCACGATCGCCATCCCGATCCCGACGCCGATGCCCACACCCGCGGCGGCCGCCCAGGCGAACTCGAGCGTCGCCGTCCGCAGCGAGAAGGCCCCCGCCACCACCGCCGCCACCGACATCCGGTAGGCGACCAGCGCCGTCGCGTCGTTGACGAGGCCTTCACCCTCGAGCACCGTCACGATCGCCCGGGGGATGCCGAGCCGGCGCGTCACGGCGGTCACGGCGACCGCGTCGGGCGGCGAGACGATCGCGCCGAGCACGAAGGCCGCCGGCCACGGCAGCGCCGGCACGAGCGCGTGCGCGACCGCCGCCACCGCCGCCATCGTCACGAGAACCAGGCCGACGGAGAGCAGCGAGATCGATCGCAGGTGCCAGCGAAAGTCGCGCCACGACGTGTTGAACGCGGACCAGTACAGCAGGGGCGGGATGAACACGAGGAACACCACCTCCGGCGAGAGCGTCGGCCGGGGCAGCTCCGGGATGAGCGCCAGCAGCGTTCCGCCCAGCACCAGCAGGACGGGCGCCGGAATCCCCCGCCGCTCGGCGATCACACTGATCACCGCGGTCGAGCCGAGCAGCACCAGGACGAGCTCGAGGGCCTTCACGTGGCCGGAAGTTTATGCGGGGTCAGTCCTGATTTCTGATTTCGCCGGCCCAAAGGTTCGCCCCCGTTGCGACAATCGACGATCCGATCGCCGAGGATCGGCAGGACCGCCGCGGCTGGGAGTCTCGACCCGTCCCTTTGCTGTGCGGCGAGCGCTGGCCCCCGCCCTCCGCTTCGCCTCTAACCCACCCGCACGCGAGATCAGCAATCAGGACTGACCCCAAAGGGGGCGCCGACGCGAGCGCCGACGCCCCCATCCATGCGCGAGCGCTAGGGACCGTAAAGCAGCAGATTGAACGTCTTCACCACGAAGACGGCCATTTGGCCACGTGTGTTCGCCTGATCGGGACAATAGAGCAGCGGCGACGTCGAACACCCGCCGGTGATCTGGCGGCCGTACAGATCCTCGATCCACGGAGCGAACGGGTCAGTCTGTTCCACGTCCTCGAAAATTCCCGTGGCCGAAGGGGGCGCGTAGCTCGAACCTTCCTTCGCTTTCAGAAGAAAGACAGCCATCTGGCGCCGCGACACCGGGCTTCCGGGGCAATAAAGGCCGCCGCCACATCCCGCCGTGACGCCCTCGGCGGCGAGCTCTTCGATCCAGTCCGCAAAGGCGCTCGGGCATGCGACATCCGAAAACGCGCCCGCGCAGCTCGGCGGCACGTACGCGAATCCGTGCTTTGCCTTGAGAAGAAAGACCGCCATCTGCGCCCGGGTAACGGCCATGTCGCGACAATAGACACCGTCCGCGCAGCCGCCCGTCACGCCGTTGTGAAACAGATCCTCGATGAAGAAGTAGAACGGATCGGTGCTCGGCACGTCCGAGAAGCTGCCCCCGACGTGGACCTTCCAGACCTTCGAGGGACCCGCACTGAGAGTCTCGACAAACGTCGCATCCCAATGAGGCGCCGGCCGCGTCCCGGCCACCGTCAGGAGATAGCAGTCGGCCGTGGCGCTCTGGCAATCGGTCGACGTCCCGACAGCGGGCGCTCCGTAATCGGCTGAGGAATCAACCGTCGCATACGTCGGGCCGGCCGGGCCGGTCAACGCGCTCGCCGTGCCGGTGACACCCGAGCCCCACCAGGCGTCCGACCAGAGGGGCGCCACCTGGACCGTCTCTCCGGCTTCCAGCACGCCGTTGTGGTTGGAGGCGTCACCCGCCGCGGCGTGGGCGTCGACGCCGAGCGAGACGGGCATCAGGGGTCTGGGTCCACAAACAGCCGGGGTGATGATGAGGGAGAACGAGCGGATGTGGCCGGTGTCCTGCTGGAAAAAGTCCTGGGCCTCGAGCTGCCACGTTCCGTCCGCGGGCTCGCCGTTGAAAGCCGCCAGCGCCGCGTTGGGAAGGAAGCTGCCACTGAAAGGCGCCTGTGTCTCGACGACCGATTCAATGTTTTCGCCCGAGCTCTCGTCGTCGAGAAGCGTCTGGCAGAAATTGTTGCCGGAGCCGCCGGTGTTGTGGATGACCTCGACGGCCGTCCCGGATGGAGACCGAAGGGTGATTCTGAGGTCGCTGACGTACGAGTGATCGATGCCGACGCTCGTCGAGCCGGCAGTCGTGTTGCACAACGCGCCGTCGATCCTCAACTCGACCTTCTCGATGCCGCTTCCGAGGCCCGAAACGGAAAGGTTCGCGAACGCGGGTGCCCCCGGTGCCGTCCCGCTGTCATCGATCCCGTCCGGGATCGCCACCGCTGGTCCTGTGTAACTGAAGGTCACCGGCGAGCCGGGAGCCGCCGTTGGAACGGTGAAGGAATACGAGGCCGGGCTCTCTCCGCCCGCGAAGCTCGCCGTCAGCGTGAAATGAATCGGCTCGCCGCAGGCCAGGCCGTCACCGACCTCGAACGCGAACGGGGATCCGCCGGGCGCTGAGGTCCCGGCCGCCAGGTCGGGATACGCCGTGCTGTTCGACAGGATCGTCACGCCGGGCGTCGAGGTCGTCAGCACGCCGTTGATGCCCGTCGCCGCCGCTCCGCCGGTGTTCGTGAGCGGCACGGACAGACTCCACGTCTCGTCGGCCTCGACGGACGAGTCACCATCGCCGACGATTTCCGACAAGCCGGGAGCTCCCCCATCGAGGCGAGCCTGCGCGACGGCCCCGGCCGCCGTGAGCGCCGCATGAGCCATGACGATCCCCGCTCCCGTGTCCCGGTCGACGCCGGGGGCTTCGATGTCGATGGCCGACGACGTCAGCGCCGTCCGGACCGCCGCCGGCGTCAGCGAGGGCACGGCCGACTCGAGAAGCGTGGCGATGGCGGCGGCGTGTGGCGCGGCGGCCGAGGTGCCGTAGAACGGATCGAATCCCGGCGCGGCGCAGGACACGCCGTCCGCGGCCGTCACGTCCGGCTTCTGGCGCACGACCCCGCCCGTGCTCGTTCGGTTTCCCGGGGTCAGCTCGTTTCCATCGGAGTCGAGCAGGACGCGGCGCGGGCCGTCGGAACTGAACTTCTCGGTGATGTTGCTCGAGTTGAAGAGGCCCGGATAAGGGCCCGGCGGGGGCGATCCGTCGTACGACTGGGCCGCCGGCGTCGCCGCGACGCTGTAGGCGGCAGCCGCGGCGCTGTGTCCGCGCGTCGCCCCGCTCGTCGCGAGGGTCTGATCCAGACGACCACGAAACACGAGAAGGTTGAACATGGGCACGCTGCTCGTCGTGCCGACCGCCTTGCGGGCGACCACCAGACGCTCGCCGCTGTTCGTCGAGTCGATGATCTCGACCGGGAAATCGTCTCCGCCCACCCCGTCCTGCACGTCCGTGCTCGCATCCAGGACCGTTGTGAGGGCGCCGTCCATCAGGTACAGGTCGAAGTCGGTCGAGGCGTTGCCCGTATTCAGGTCGTAGTCCTCGGCCCAGATGAGGGCCGCCGGCGCCCCATTCGCGGCCTGAATCAGGATTGATTGGCCTCCATCGCCGAAGTCGTGGACCGTTCCCGCGCTTCTTCCGAGCGAAGGCAGAACGCCGTTGCCGAGAAAGTCGCCCTCCCAGGTGCCCGAGGTCTGCTGATCCTTGTTGCCCTCGTTGCCCGCGGAGGAAAAGTAGAGGACGCCCGAGGCGTTGACCGCGTTGACGGCTTGGGCCACCGGTCCATCCTCAAACGGAGACTCGTCGAAGTAGATGACGTCGTCGACGATTACGTTGCATCCGGCCGCCGCCAGATTCAGGATGTTCTGCGCGAAACTCGCCTCGCTGTTGAAAGCCGTCGCGAAAGCGAGGGAAGCTCCGGGCGCCAGATCGTGGACAATCTCCAGCATCGCGGCGCCCTCATTGCCCGAGCCGGCCTGGCCCGCGAGCACCTGCACGCCGGGCGGCAAATCACCGCTCGCCTCGAGGGCAGCCAGCGAGTCGACTCCGTCCGACAAGACTCCCACCTTTACGCCCGACCCGTCGACCCCGAAGAATCCCCTCGCTTCCGCAGCACCGTGCGTGAGATCGCCTTCGGACACGTTGATCGCCTGGGTGAAGGCGGGAACCGCGGCGCGGACACGCTTGATCGACGCGGAACCCGCCAGCGTCTCGAGGTCGTCGAGTTTCACGCGCGCGCGGAGCGTCCGGGACGCCGCGCTCTTGGTCGAAACGACGCCGCCGAGCTCCTCGATCGAGCTCGCGACGGCTTTCAGGCCCGAGGCGCTCTGCAGAATGACATCGACGGCGACGCGGCCGTCCGAATCGGGCCGAATGAAGCGAAAACTCGTCAGGGCCTCGACCCGCGAATCCCGGCGCTGATGGAGAAGCCCCAGGAAGAGACGCGAGTCGATCTTCCGTTCGACGCCGGACCTGTCCTCCTTGATCCGCTGCAGGGCATCGACCTGGGCGGAAACCGTCGGCGCGATCTGCGGGGACGGTACGAGCTCCTGGCCGCCGACCCCCCTGGAAAGAAACACGAGGGCGATAGAAGCGAGGGCCGTCCGTCCAACACCAAGTGCCGGTCGGACTCGCGGACTCTGAAGCGAGAATGTACTCCCCTTCGACAAACCCGGGGTGGACGCCATGAGTTCTCCCCCTCTACGTCACTGGACGTCTCACGACGAAGCAAGACTTCGCCGAAGATCGTTCGTTCTTACCGACTCGACGGCGGCTTCAGCCGAGCGAGGGGGGGGCGCGTGAGCCGATCGTCGCGATCGTTCGCGGCAGCGGCTCGAGAAAAGAGAGGGCACGAAGGCGATCCTCGTTCGGTCGAGGTCTTTCCGGCTGAACGGAGGTCGCGGTCGCCGACAACCGATGGGTCTGGCAGGCGATACAGGAATCGTCGCTGACTTCGACACAAGAGTGCCAGTGGCAGGCGCGCGAGAGCGGACTGTGGTTTGAGATGACCCGATCCGCGACCCCGCGCGACAGCACGCTCGCGGAACCAGCGAGGTCTTCGTGGTGATGAAGACAGAGGCTCGCCAAGATGGCCAGGACTAGCCCGGCGGCGAAACGACGAGACCAGGGCCCGAGAGCCACGACCGGAGAATAGGAGAGCGATCGCGGCGAGTCAATCAGGGCATGAACTGTAGGGGTTAGTCTTGACCTGCTGACTTCGCCGCGAACGAGAGCCCCGACACGGCCAGCCCGCCGCTCGGCCATCTCGCGCCGCGCGTGTAAGCTCCGCGCTCATGCGAACCCGACCGATTCTCTTCGCGGCGCTCTACCTCCTCGGAACGGCGCTCCTCGCGGCGGACGCCGAGCCGCGCCACGTCGTGATGATCTCGATCGACGGCCTGAAACCCGAGAGCTCCGTGCGCGCGGACGAGCTCGGGTTGAAGGTCCCGAACCTGCGCCGCCTCATGCGCGAGGGTGTCTGGGCCGAAGGCGTCGTCGGCGTCCTTCCCACCGTGACCTACCCGTCGCACACGACGCTCATCACGGGCGTGCTTCCGAACGTGCACGGCATCGTCTCGAACCACCAGTTCGACCCGATGGGCACCGGCGGCGGCGCCTGGTACTGGTACGCGGACGAGATCCGCGTCCCGACGCTGGTGTCGGCGGCCGCCGCGCGGAGGCTGCGCACGGCGACGGTGTCGTGGCCCGTGTCGATCGGCCTGGGCGCGACGTACCAGGTGCCGGAGTACATGCGGCCCGGATCGTCGGCCCCGACCGACCTGAAAATGCTCGCGGCCCTGTCGACGCCGGGCATCTTCGACGACGCCGCGGCCCACCGCGGACGCGCCTTCCCGCCCCTGAGCGAGTGGACCGACCGCGAGCGCGTCGACCTCGCGCGCTTCATCATCGAGACTTACCGGCCGTCGCTGACGCTGCTCCACATCTTCGACACCGACGAGGCCGAGCACTCCCATGGACCCGGATCGCCCGAGGCGTTCGCCGCGATCGAGCGGGCCGATGGGTACGTCGGCGAGATCCGCGAGTCGCTGCGCAAGGCCGGCATCGAAGCCACGACGCTCGTCGCGATCGTGTCGGACCACGGCTTCCTGCCGATCACGACGACAATCTCACCCAACACGCTGCTTCGACAGGCGGGCCTGATCGAGCTCGACGCCCAGGGCAGGGTCAAGAGCTGGCGCGCGTCCTTCCACGCCGACGGCGGCACGACCGCGCTGTACCTGCGCGACCCGAACGACCGCGAGGCGCTCGAGCGCGTGACCCGGCTCGTCCGGGAGAAATTGGCCGACGCGAACAGCGGCATCGCCGACGTCCTCGACGCCGCGCGCGTTCGCGCCCTCGGCGGATCCGCGCCGCTCGTCCTGAACGCGCGCCCGGGTTTCTATTTCGGCAACGACGCCTCCGGAGACTGGGCGCGGCCGTCTTCGATGCGCGGCACCCACGGCTACGTGCCCGACAACCCCGCGATGTACGCGTCGCTCATTCTCGCCGGCCCGTTCGACCGCCGCGGCTCGCTCGGCGTCGTGCCGATGACGCGGATCGCGCCGGCGATCGCCGAGTTTCTCGGAATTCAGCTCGACCCCCAGGCCGCGGCGGCGATCCCGCTTCGCTGACCGAGCCCCGTCACCTTCTCCGCAGCGCCCAGATCCCGACCGCCGCGAGCGAAGCGAACAGAGCGGTCAGGCCGAGCCCGTCGAGACTCGGAACCGCCGCGACGACTCCGGCGGCGACCGTCGCGGTGCCGGCGGCGGTCGCGGTCGCGGTGCCCGGCGGGACGTCGGCCAGGGTCGTCGTGACGGCGAACGTGCCCGCCGTCGCGTAGGTGTGGGCTCCGCTCACGGTGAACGCGCCCGCCGAACCCGTCACGGTTCCGGCGCTCGTGACGCCGTCGCCCCACGCGATCGTGGCGGTGAACTCGCCCGCGCCGCTCGCCGTGTCGGTGTCCGTGAACGTCGCGACCGGACCCGAAAAGGGGATGGCCCGCGTGGCCGCGATCGCCAGTCCGGTCCCCGCGAGAACGTCCGACTCCGACACGGTCGCCGTGCCGCTGCCCGAAGCCGTCGTCGCGTTGGCGGCGTCGGTGACGGTCGTCGTCACCGTGAAGCTGCCCGACTCCGCGTACGTGTGCGCGCCGGTTACCGTGAACGAGCCCGAGCCGCCGGTGACCGTTCCCGCGGAGGTCGTGCCGTCGCCCCACGCGATCGTCGCGGTGAAGTTGCTCGCGGGCTGCGTCGCGTCGGAATCCGTGAAGGTGGCCACCGGCCCCGCGAACGCCACGTCCTCGGCGGCCGCGATGGCCTGAGGCGTCACGACGAGGGTGACCGGAGCCGTGCCGTCCAGGGAGAACGCCGCGTTGAAGGTGGGAGGCGTGGCGCCACCGACGATGTCGGTGCCGATCCTCAGCCAATCGGGAGCGAGATCCGCGTCGCGGATCCAGCTCTGAAGATCCGGCAGGAAGGGTGTGCCGGGAGGGACGATCGGCTTCGGCGCGGAGAGCCAGTAGAAGTTGTCGCCCGTCGTCGCGAGGAGGACCTGCGGCACGAAGAAGTAATGGTCGGCCGGCAGCGACAGCGGCGGGGTGAACGTCACGGTGAATGTCACTTCCTGGCCGGTCACGGCCCCTTCCCCGCCCGTCGTCTGGCCGGGAATCGGATGAATGCCGTTCAACACCGAGTTCGCCGCCGTGAACGTGCCGTTGACGACGGCCACGCTGAACGAGAGCGTCGCCGCGGCGCTGTCTCGAGAATCGAATTCTACGTCCGACGGCGAGTTGACGCGGGTCGGGACGTTCCCCGACGGAGGAACCGTCGAGTCGTTCGGGAACACCCGGTAGATCTCGACGACCACCTGCGTCACGTCGGACAACGGAGTGCCCGTCGGGATCAGGCCGGTGAAAGTCGCCTGGTTGATCGTGGTCGTCGCCGAGGTCACGAAGTCGTCACCCGACTCGATCTCGACCGAGGCGCTCGAAGGCCGCGAGGCCGTTGCCATCCTGCCGTCCGGATCGCCCGTGCTGAAGTGGAAGACCGGGTCGGCGACGGCGGAGCTCGCTCGCCACGAGACGAGAGCCAGAACCGCGGCTCGAAGCAGAGCTTTGCCCATGGCGAGGATCTCCTTCACTTGGGGCGCCGGCGACCGGCGGCGGCTGAGTTCCGCCGGATCATAGACCGCCGCGGCTTCACCCGCGCGTGTCGCGGGCACGTCGGCCCGGGGTCAGTCCTGATTTCTGATCTCGCCGTGCATCCCGTCGCGTCCCGGGTATCCAGATTCGCAAATCCCGTTCAACCATTCGGATTCCGCTTTCGCCGAGCGCGATGGGGCGCCGCGCGAAGTCGTTGACTGCGCTGACCGTCTCGTAAGCCAGGTCGAGTGGCACAGTCTTGATCGCTGACATCCCGGTGCGCGCCTGGTCCGACGGCTCACCGGCCCCGCCGCCGGCTCAAAAGCACGTCATGTGACGAGGCTCGGCGTCTCCGAGGCCGAAATCAGCAAATCAAGACTGACCCCAAACCAAAACCACGCCCATCCGTAAGTAGGGATCAACGATGACCCTCAATCGACGCGAGTTCGTTCGGTGGGCCGCGGCGATGGGGGCCTCGCTGGCGTGGGGCGGCCCGGCTCGAGCGTCGACCACCCCCTGGCATGAGCGGCGCGACCACTACCCGGAGGGCGTCGCGTCCGGCGATCCCGATTCGGAGAGCGTCATCCTCTGGACCCGGCGGCCGTACGAGTCGGGCGGCCGGCATCCCCTCACGCTGGAAGTCGCCGAGGACGAGGCCTTCAAGCGGGTGGTCGCCAAAGCGTCCGCGCCGGTCTCCCCGGAATCGGATTGGACGACGCGCGTCCTGGTCGGTCATCTCGAGCCGGCGCACGTCTACTGGTACCGCTTCACCGATGCAGAGGGCAACGGCAGCCGCGTCGGGCGGACGATCACCGCGCCGCTGCCCACCGATCCGCGGCCGGTCGCGTTCGCCTTCGTCAGCTGCCAGAGCCTCAACGACGGCAAGTTGAACGGCTATCGCCGGATGATCTTCGAGGACGAGGGCGCGGCGCCCGCCGATCAACTCGGTTTCGTCCTCCACCTCGGCGATTTCATCTACGAAGTCGTCCAGTATCCCGACGAGGCGCCGAAGCGCTACGACCGCACGGTCTACGACGTCGGCCGGATTCCCGACGGCGGCCAGGTCGGCAAGTGGCACTACCCGCTGACGCTCGAGGGGTATCGCATCATCTACAAGGGCTACCTGGCCGATCCCGACCTGCAGGACGCGCGGGCGCGCTGGCCCTTCGTCGCCATGTGGGACAACCACGAATTCTCCTGGCAGGGCCGGCAGAGCATCCAGCAGGCGGGGGGCGAGCCGCGGCCGGGCCAGACGATCAAGGTCGCCGCCAACCAGGCCTGGTTCGAATACATCCCCGCGCGCGTGAAGGCGCCGAGCGGATCGTTCGACACCTTCGGCACGGTCGACGTCCAGAACGTGAAGATCGAGAAGTGGGACGACCACTTCCTCGGGATCGAGCCCAACAACCTCAAGGCGATCAACAGCCTGATCGGCTATCGGTCCTTCCGCTACGGCCGCCACCTCGATCTCCTCCTCACCGACCAGCACAGCTTCTGCGGCGACAACCCGACCGACGCGGAGGGCGTGGAGAAAATCTACGACGAGACGTTCGGCGGAATGTTCTCGGAGCCGGCGACGATCGCGCTCGACGCCGGACGCACCTTCAACGGCGGCAAACCGCCGGCCGAGCTCAGCTTCGGCGAGGTCCGCATCCCGAATACGCGAAAGGACTCGCCGCCGCGCACGATCCTCGGGGCCGCTCAGAAGCAGTGGTTCTTAGACGCGCTCCGACGGTCCACGGCCACCTGGAAGATCTGGGGCAATTCGCAGGGAGCGCTCGACGAGCGCGCCGACCCGCAGAACCTTCCCGCGGGAATGACCAAGCAGAAGTGGCCGGCCGACACCTTCGCGCTGTTCCTCCCCGGCTACGACTGGGGCAGCGCCTTCCACGAGCGCGCCGAGATCTACGACCTCGTCCGCGATTCGAAGATCACCGGATTCGCGATCGTGTCGGGCGACCGCCACAGCTTCTGGGCCGGCTACGCCGCATCTTCATTGCCGCCCGCCAGGTTCGAGCCGGTCGGCATCAGCTTCGTCGGCGCCTCGCTCTCGAGTCCCGGGGGGATGGAGGCTCTCGAGCACAAGCTTCCCAAGGACGATCCCCTCCGCGCGCTGTTCCTCGCCGACCGGCCGTCGGGTCCGCCCGACTGGACGCACAACATGCTCTTGAAGCACGGCGTCCGCGCGTGCCTCGAGTACGCGAAGACGTTCGACCTGAAGAGCGCGCGCGCCCTTTCCAATCCGAGCCTCGCCCCGCACCTCGAATTCGTGGACCTGGGCGGTCACGGCTATGCGACGGTGCGGCTCACCGGCAACGAGATGCGGACCGAGTTCGTCTGCATCCCCCGTCCGATCACGCGCAGCGATCGCCCCGACGGCGGTCCGCTGCGCTACCGCGTCGTTCACACGGCGTCGCTCTGGAAGCCGGGCGAGCGGCCGGTGCTGCGGCAGCAGGTCGTCGAGGGGGATATCGGGCTGGCGTAGGGGTCAGTCTTGATTTGCTGACTTCGCGGGCGTAGGGGTCAGTCTTGATTTGCTGACTTCGCGGCGACCGACCGGCCCCGGCGTGGCTCGCGACAATCTAGGTTGAAAAGCGCCGAAGCTGACTTCGACTTCGGCACCAAGAGCCGGTATGCCACGACCGCCTCGCCTCGAATTCGCAGGCGCCGTTTACCACGTCACGACGCGCGGGAACGAGCGAAAGGCGCTCTTCCGGGACGACCGCGATCGCGAGGACTTCCTCAGCAGCATCTCCCGCTACCGGGACCGCTTCGGCTTCCGCCTTCTCGCCTTCTGCCTGATGACCAACCATGTCCATCTCGCCATTCGGACGGGAGAGGCGCCGTTGTCGCGCATCATGGCCGGCCTGCAATCCACGTACGCCCAGCGCTTCAACCGCCGGTACGCCCGAGTCGGCCACCTGTTCCAGGGCCGCTACAAGTCCTTCCTGGTCCAGGAAGATCGTCACCTGATTGCCCTGATCCGCTACGTCCACTTGAACCCCGTTCGCGCCCGCATCGTGCGGCGCGCCTCCGAGTATCCGTGGTCGAGCGATCGCTACTTCCGCGACGGGCGGGGGCCGGCGTGGATGGACGTGGACCAGGCTCTCTCCCTCATCGCACCGACGCGCCGTCGGGCCATCGCCCGCTACATCGAGCTCGTCGACGGACCCGCGTCCCGGTCCCCCGGCGCCGGTATCCCGGCCATCGCCGGCGCGGTCGAAGGCGACGCCGCCTTCGCGCTCGAGCGCTTCGCCGCCGCCCGTGAGCTCGACCCGCCCATCCCCGGCCTGACCGAGGACCGCATTCTGGAAGCGACCGCGCGTGCAACGGAAATCTCCGTGGCCGACCTGCTGGGGCCCCAACGAGGCGGAGACGTGGCTCGCGCCCGTTGCCTCGCGGCCTACCTCGCCCGGCGGCTGGGCCGCGTCTCCGTAAGACGCGTCGCCCGACGCCTCGGCCGCGACGACTCCTCCTTCGTCAGGCCGATCGCACGACTCGAACGCTCCCTCGACACCGACCCGGCTCTGCGTGGCCAGATCGACCGCATCATCCGAGACCTCACCCGGCCCGACACGACGGCGAAATCAGCAAATCAAGACTGACCCCTGCCCCAGACACGACGGCGAAATCAGCAAATCAAGACTGACCCCTGCCCCAAAAAAGAAAGGCCCCGGCCGCGCTGCGGCATCGGGGCTCGGGGGAGTTCGAAACGGGACGAGCGATCCGAACGGATCAATCTAATTCGGAATCATCACGGTATCGATCACGTGGATCACGCCGTTGCTGCAGAGAATGTCCGTCTGGACCACGTCGGCCCCGCCGACTTTCACGGTTCCGTTCGCCGCGGAGATGGGCAGCGGTTTCCCGTTGACCGTCGGCGCGGAGCTCATCCCCGTCACCTGTCCCGCGAGGACCCGGCCGGGCACGACGTGATACGTCAGGATCGCGACGAGCTTGTCCTTGTTCTCCGGCTTCAAAAGGCTCGCGACCGTGCCCGCCGGTAGCTTGGCGAAGGCCGCATCCGTGGGCGCAAAGACCGTGAACGGGCCCGTCCCCTTCAGGGTCTCCGCGAGGCCGGCCGCCTTCAGAGCCGCGACGAGGGTCTTGAACGACCCGGCGGCGACCGCCGTGTCGACGATGTCTTTCTGTCCGGTGCTCCCGGTGGCGGCGGATCCCCAGCCGGCGGCCAGGATCATCGCAACGACCGCCATCACCGTCCGCCAGCTCCGAGGGGTTGACTTCTCCATGTCATGTCTCCTTTTCACGTTTCCATTTCCTGTTTCACGCAACCGCGCCGGCCCGGACGGGCTCAGCGGGCACCCGCCATGAGCGGGTCGCCATGCCAGCGGCGCTGGATCCCCTTCCAGAAGAGCGCCTGGTACACACCCGCGAGGCCGACCAGCCCGTACACGATTCCGCTGAGCGCGGAGACCTCTCCGAACCTCAGGCCGAAGAGCGTCGCCACGAGGTCGAACCGCGCCACCGCCACCAGCCCCCAGTTCAGAGCCCCGACCACCACCAGCACCGCCGCCAGAACATCGATCCGTTTCATGATCCGCACCTCCGCGTTGAACATAGTTCAAAACTATTTGACTCACGGGCAAAAGCCGCCGATACTGAAACTCGTGTGCGTGCGGTTCAAAAACCGCGGCGGAATTTGAACCACGCTCAACGAGGAGGAAACGGTGCTCTCCGCGACGCTCGAACGGGGCCTTCGGACCTATGGCATCGGGGACAAGCTGCGGACGATCCGCCTCTCGAAGAAGATGGGACTGGTCGAGCTCGGCCGCCACACGGGACTCTCGGCCGCGATGCTCTCGAAGATCGAGCGAGGCCGGCTCTTCCCCACGCTGCCGACGCTGCTGCGGATCGCGCTCGTCTTCGGCGTGGGGCTCGAGTTCTTCATCACCGATGACCGCAAGCGCAACGCCGTCGCCATCGTCCGCCGCCGCGAGCGCCAGCGGTTTCCGGAGAGGCCCGGCGGGAAGGACGTCTCCTTCTTCTTCGAATCGCTCGACTTCACCGCGGTCGAGCGGCGGCTCCACGCGTACTACGCGGAATTCGAACCCGTCCCGGCGGAGAAGGCGCGCCCCCACCAGCACTCGGGCGTGGAGTTCCTCTACCTCCTGAAGGGTCGCCTGGCGCTGCGGGTCGCGGGCGAGGACCACCTGCTCGACGGGGGCGATTCGGTGTACTTCAACTCGACGCGGCCCCACAGCTACCGAAGCGTGGGCGACAAGCCGTGCGCGGGCCTCGTCGTCTCCGTGCCGTGACGGCCCGACGCGTCCTCCTGACCGGCGCCACGGGTTACGTGGGCGGACGGCTGCTGCCCGAGCTCGAGCGGCGCGGCGTCCCGGTGCGCTGCTTCGTCCGGCGGACGGAGGCGCTGCGAGATCGTGCGGCGCCCTCGACCGAGCTCGCCGCCGGCGACGCTCTCGATCCCGCCGCGGTGGCCCGGGCCCTCGAGGGCGTGGCCGCGGCCTACTACCTGATTCACTCGATGGGCGACGAGGACTTCGCCGCCCGCGACCGCGAGGCGGCGGCGATCTTCGGCGAGGCCGCCCGACGCGCCGGCGTGCGAAGGATCGTTTATCTCGGCGGCCTGGGGGCGAGCGCCGCGGGCCTCTCCGAGCACCTGCGCAGCCGCCAGGAGACGGGCGAGATCCTGAGGCGGTCGGGAGTTCCCGTGGTCGAGCTGCGCGCCTCGATCGTGCTGGGCTCGGGCAGTCTCTCCTTCGAGATGATCCGCTCTCTCGTCGAGCGGCTGCCCGTCATGATCTGCCCGCGCTGGGTCTCCGTCGAGGCTCAGCCGATCGCGGTCGAAGACGTGGTCTCTTATCTCGCCGCGGCGCTCGATCTCCCTCCCGGCGCCGAGCGGGTCTACGAAATCGGCGGCCCGGACCGCGTGACCTACGGCGACCTCATGCGCGAGTACGCCCGTCAGCGCGGCCTGAAGCGGCTCCTGATTCCCGTGCCGCTGTTGACGCCGCGGCTCTCGAGCCTCTGGCTCGGCCTCATCACGCCGCTGTACGCCCGCGTCGGGCGGAAGCTCGTGGACAGCCTGCGCAACCCCACGATCGTTCGCGATCCGGCCGCTCTCGCGGTCTTTCCGATCCAGCCGCGGGGCGTGCGTGAGGCGATCGCCCGCGCTCTCGTCAACGAGGACGAAGCCTTCGCGCGGACGCGCTGGTCGGACGCGGTCTCTTCCTCGGGTCTTCGCGAGCGCTACGGCGGCGATCTCGTGGGCACGCGTCTCGTCGACAGCCGCTCGACGTTCGTCCCGGTGCCGCCGGCCGCGGCCTTCGCGCCGATCCGGCGCATCGGCGGCGCCGCCGGCTGGTACTACGGCTCTTTCCTCTGGCGCCTTCGCGGCTCCCTGGACCTCCTCGTCGGCGGCGTCGGACTGCGCCGCGCGCGGCCGCGGTCCGACGCGCTCGCGCCGGGCGATGCCCTCGACTTCTGGCGAGTCGAGTCGATCGAGCCCGATCGTCTGCTGCGCCTGCGCGCCGAGATGAAGGTTCCCGGCCGAGCCTGGCTGCAGTTCGAGACCACGCCGGCCCCGGGCGGCACCGAGATCCGGCAGACCGCCATCTTCGACGCCTCGGGCCTCCTCGGTCTCGCCTACTGGTACGCGCTCTACCCCCTCCACCGCCTCGTCTTCGCGGGCATGCTGCGCGGCATCGCGACACGCGCGCAACGAACCGCGGCCTGAGACGGAGGGGAAGCGAGGCGGAGGGAAAGGCGGGAACCCAAGTCCCCGACTTGGGGGCGGAGCCCTCGGAGCCCGCGGCTCACTGACCCCCTCCTCCGCGCCTCCACCCTGAAATCAGAAATCAGGACTGACCCCGTTCCTGCACAGACACGACGGCGAAATCAGCAAATCAAGACTGACCCCGGCTCCCCTCACTTCCGGACATCAGAAGTTCGTCCACTGGAGTCCCAGCGCCTTGGCGAGAAACACCGCCATTTGTCGCCGCGTGAGCGGAGCGTCGGGACAATAATTGCCGCCCGCGCAGCCGGCGGTGATGCCCGACGCAGAGAGGGCCTCGATGTACTGGAAGGCTGGGTCCGAAGTCGGCACGTCGCCGAAGGTCGGCGTGCCGGGAGCCGGCGAGACCTCCAGCTGATAGCTGAGGATGACGCTCGCGAGCTGGACGGTTCCGTCGACGGCATCAAAAATCGCATCGAGCACATAGAGGTGGTGATAGTTGTCGATCCGATGGTTCACGTTGTCGGCGGCGACGAAGCTGCAGCCGTTTCCCGTCGATGAACCAAAGATGATCTGCGTACAATTCTGGCCCTGGTTGTCGCACTCCCAGAGAGTCACTTTGAGGTGGCCGACGACGCTTGTGTCGCAGTAGTCGACCTCATAGCGCTTCAGGAACGCTCCTCCCGGAAGGTGCAACGCAGCCCCCCAGTCAGACCCGCTTGCCGTCGGGTAGCGAGTGAATCCGACGCCGGACTTCCACTCGCCGGCGTCTGCCGAGTTCAGAGGAACGAATTCCATCGCAGTGACGCGCACGTGCGTGAGATTCGAAGGGCCGAAGTCTGAGGCCTTGGGATCCTGCACGATGCTGGACAACTGCGCCGACATCCCGACGGAAAAGCTAAACAGCATCACACCGAGGCACAGCGGTCGCGTGGTTCGCATCGCATCCTCCTGAAGGTCGAGTGGCTCCCGCATTCTATGAAAACGGCCGACCCAAAGGCCGGCCGCGCGAGAGCATCGCTGGTTCGCGGGCCGCGTGGGATTGACTGTCGACACAGTCGCCGACCGTTCGGTCCGCGCCGGCACGGGAAGTCAACAACCCAGGAAGGACTGACCCCATCCGTCCACCGACATCGCCCTGCGCGGCCAGATCGACTCCATCATCCGAGACCTCACCAAGCCAGCCCCGCCGCCGAAATCAGCAAATCAAGACTGACCCCACCCGGCTCGTGGAAAGTCTCCAGAACACGGCTCCGCACCCTGCCGGGAGGTCGATGCATCATTCCCGACCTCGCCTGTCGTCCCCCAACCCCAAGTCAGCAAATCAAGACTGACCCCGTCTGCAG
>DATJXB010000179.1:0-33639 GCA_035500755.1 Thermoanaerobaculia bacterium
TTGAACGCCGACCTCGTTTACGTCGGCCCGTACGCGGCCGGCGACGAGTCGAACATCTTCTTCCACAACGAATACCTGAACCAGTCGGACTGGGTTCTGGCGAACAAGGTCACCGGGCTCTACTACCTGAAGGTCGACAACGGGGAGGACGTGCCCCGGGTCGCGGCGGCGATCGACAAGATGTTCGAGAACAGCGACGCGCCGACGAAGACGCTCACCGAGAAACAGTTCCAGCTTCAGTTCATGGAGATGATGGGCAACGTCAAGCTGCTGATCAACGGCATCTCGATCATCATTCTCTTCGCCGTGACGCTCATCGTGGCCAACACCGTGGCGATGTCGGCGCGCGAGCGCGTGACGGAGATCGCGGTGCTGCGCACGCTCGGGTTCGGCCGTGGGCACATCCTCGGGTTCATCCTGTCGGAGTCCGTGTTGATGGCCGTGCTGGGGGGACTTCTGGGCGTGCTGCTGGCGAAGTTCCTGATCATCCCGGCGTTCCTCGCGGTCCTGAGCAAGACGTCCGTGTCGATCTGGCTCGTGAACTTCCGCGTGTCGGGGCAGACGTGGGCCATGGCCTGCATCGTCTCGGTCTGCGTCGGCATCTTCGCGGGCTTCATCCCGGCGATCCAGTCGTCGCGTCTCCGGATCGTCGACGGCCTCCGGAAGGTGGTGTAGCCGTGGCCATTCCCCTGAAGTACAACTTCCGCAACCTCGTCGCGCGCAAGGCTTCGACCGGCATGACGACGTTCGTCATCGGCCTGGTGGTCGCGGTCTTCCTCTGCGTGCTCGCGCTCGTCCAGGGCGTGACGCGGACGCTCTCGGTGACGGCCTCGACGCGCAACGTGCTCGCGATGCGCGTCGGGTCCCAGGCCGAGATGCAGAGCGTCATCACGCGCGACCAGGCCGACCAGATGCAGGCGATGGCGGGCCCGGAGCGGGACGCCGGCGGTAAGGCCTACGTCTCGCCAGAGCTCATCACCCTCATCAACGTTCCCCGGGAGGACGGCAAGTCCTTTTCGAACGTCCAGGTGCGAGGGATGGCGCCGATCGGCGTGGACATCCGTCCGGGAGTGAAGATCGTGGACGGGCGGATGTTCAACGCCGGAACCAACGAGGCGATCGTGTCGAGGAATCTCGCGAAGCGCTTCGCGAGCATGAAAGTCGGCGACACGCTGAAGACCGGCAGCTACCGCTGGGTCATCGTGGGCCTCTTCGACGCCCAGGGGAGCGCGTACGAGTCGGAGATCTGGACGGACGTGCGCGACCTGCAGCAGCAGACCAAGCGCGACATGTATTCGTCGGTCTTCGTCCGGCTGCCCGATTCCGAGGCGGCCAACCGCTACATCGAAACGATCAAGGGCGATCAGCGGTTGAAGCTCGAGGGCAAGACCGAGCGCAAGTACTACGACGAGCAGATGATCACGGGGGCGCCCATCAAGGCGCTGGCGTTCATCGTCGGGTTTTTCACCGCGATCGGCGCGTCGTTCGGCGCGATGAACACGATGTACGCGCAAGTTTCGGCGCGCACCCGCGAGATCGGGACGCTGCGGGCCCTGGGGTTCTCGCGCCGGTCGATCCTGCTCTCCTTCGTCCTCGAGGCGCTGATGCTGTCGCTGATCGGCGGCCTCCTCGGCGTGGTTTTCACGTTCCTCGTCTTCAACCTCTTCCTGACGCATCCCACCGGGACGATGAACTTCCGGACGTTCTCCGAAGTGCTCTTCAACTTCCGAATGACGCCCCAGCTGATCGCGGGCGGCCTCGTCTTCGCGCTGGCGATGGGCGCGATCGGCGGCTTCTTCCCCGCGGCGCGCGCGGCCCGCCTGAAGATCACGACGGCGCTCCGGGAGGTCTGATGCGGGTCTCGAGCGCTTTCGGGCGGCGACTCCTCGGCGGGGCGGTCGTCTTCGCGGCTTCCGCCGCGGCGCTCGCGTCGATCCAGACGGTCGTCATCGGCGACCTCTACGACGGCGGCACCGTGAACCTCGGGCCGGGCGACACGCTCGAGATCCACCTGACGCCCGGTCCGGCCTGCGCGTGGCGGCCCGCGTTCGACGACCCCAACGTCCTCAAGCCCGACGCGGAAGCGCCCGCCGGCGCGTTTCGCTACAAAGCGCAGACGACCGGCTCGGTCAGCCTCGGCCTCGCGTGCCTGAGCCCCTCCAATCCCCAGGCGCCGGCGGGCGGCCTCTTTCGCGTGCAGGTCGTCGTGAAGGACACGCTCCTGCCGCGCGGCCTCCTGCTCGAGGGGCCGGACAGCGGCTCGGACATCTTCATGGCGCAGGGAGAGCTCCTCCAGGTGCGCCTGCCCTCCACACCGTCCACCGGTTTCGGGTGGTCGGTCTCCGTCAACGCGCCATCGGTGCTGCGGCCGCTCGGCGAGCCCAAGTACGAGCCGCCCGGCAAGGGCGGCGCGGGCGCCGCGGGAACGCAGACGTTCGAGTTTCGCGTCGCCGGCGGCGGGGGAGCTTTCCTCGAGCTGGTCTACCGGCGCCCGTTCGACAAGGACGCGCCTCCGGCACGGCGGTGGAGCGTGTTCGTGGCGGCAGCCGCCGTCGGGCCCTGATTCCTGAAGCTCTGCCGCGCCTAGTACTCCTCTCGGTCCCGCGCGACGGGGTGAACGCGCCGCTTGCCGCTCGCTTCGTCGACGATCGTTCCCCACGGCACGTCGGGATCGCGCCAGAACACGCAGAGCCACCGCTCGCGGACGGCCCGGTCCACGAGCCGCTTCTTTCCCTGGACGAGCGCGACGGGATACGCCTCGCCGGCGACGAGCCAGGCGGTCGGGACGTGCGCCGCGGTCGGCAGCGCGTCGCCGAGGTAGACGGCGGTCTTTCCGGCCGAGTCGACGCGCAGGCCGAGGCCGCCGGCTGCCGCGCCGCCGGGCAGCGGAAAGAGGGTCACGCCCGGCCGCACCTCCCGCTCCGCCTCGTCGAGGCCGTCCGGGCGATCCCCGGAGCGGAGGACGAGCGTTTCGACATCCTCCGCACGCGTCGACCCGAGCTCGTAGCGCCCCGGGGCGCCGGCCACGAGGGCCGCGAAGCCGGCGGTCCGGACGAGCAGCGCGCGCCGGGCGAGGACGACCCGGCCCTCGGCGTCCGGAGGGAACCGGCGCTCCCAGAGGGCCTGCGGGATGACGCCGAAGATCGCCGGGCCGGCGACGCGCTCCGGCCCGCCGTCCACGAGTTCCAGATGAAACTCGCCGAAGCGCATCCCGGAGATTCTAGACTCGGGGCGTGCGGCTCCAGTTCTACGGCACGAAAGGGTATGTCGAGGAGTCGTCCCGCGCGCACGCCGGGCATTCGGCGTTCGTCGTCGAGGCGGAGGGCTTCCGGCTGCTCTGCGACTTCGGCGAGAACCGCAAGGGGATGCTGTCGAAGATCAGGCCGGACGCGGTCTTCGTGTCCCACGCGCACCCCGATCACGGCTGGGGACTCTGGGAGGGGACCGACCTGCCCGTCTACGCGTCGGCCGTCACGCACGAGCTGCTCCGCGAGCTGCCGCTCCTGAATCGCGTCGTGCTCGCGACCGGCGGCGCGGCCGCCGTCGGCCCGTTTCGCCTGACGCCGCAGCCCGTGATCCACTCGATCCGCTGCCCGGCGATCGGCGCGCGGATCGCGTTCGGCGGCTTCACGCTCCTCTACTCGGCCGACATCGTCGCGTTCGAGGATCCGGACGCGGCGCTCCGCGGGGCCGATCTCTACGTCGGCGACGGTTCGACGCTGACGGGCTCGCTCGTGCGCCGCCATCCGAGCGGCGTTCTCATCGGGCACACGACCGTGCGCGCCCAGCTCGGCTGGCTCGCGCGGCACGGCGTCGTGCGCGCCGTCTTCTCCCACTTCGGGCGCGGGCCGATCGAGATGGGGGAGGAGGCGCTGAAGGAGGCGATCGACAAGCTCGCGGCGGCGAACCCGCCGGGGTGCGCGGTGACCGTCGCGCACGACGGCCTGGAGCTCGACGTCGAGACCGAGGGGAGCTAGGGGCCGAGCGTCGAGCGCGAGTGCGCCGGCAGCGCCGGGCCGGTCGCGGCGACGACGGGCTCCGCCCGCGTCTCCCGCGGCGAGGCCTCGAGGACCGCGCGCCGCGCCTCGCCCGCGCGCTTGACGAACGCCAGCAGCCCGCCCGCCATCATCACGTAGAAGCCGCCCCACACGAGCGCGATCAGGGGCTTGCGCGTCACGTCGACCGAGAGCGACTCGGTCGTGGCCGCCTGGAACTCCTCCTTCGGATTCTTCGAGACGCCGGCGAGGCGCAGGATCACCGAGCCGTCGTTGGGAGACACCGAGAGCATGCGCGCCTTCGCGTCCGGATATCCGGGGAGGGCAGACGACGGCGCGTCGGCCTCCTGCCGCGCCATGTCCCACGTGTAGCGGACCTCGACGTCGTGGCTCGAGCCGTCGGGCGGCGTCAGGATGAGGTCGGCGATGACGAGGATCCTGCTTCCGCCCGTCATCATCGCGCTGCGGTCGGCGTTCAGGTCCTTCAGCGTGTACCCGACGCCGTCGATCGACGTCGTCGTGCCCTTGGTCAGGCGCACGTCGCGTCCGACGACCTGCGGCTGGCCGGGGTCGTACTGCTGCGGCGCGATGTAGAGGTCCATCGTCGCGTGGTTCCTGATCGACGGGTTGACCATCAGCTGGCCCGTCCGCGAGTTCTCGTACATCTTCGGGTACGCGTAGAAGCTCTTGCCGTCGCGGGGCTCGACGCGGATCTCCATCGCCTGCTTTCGGTCGGCCGAGCCCGGGACGACGCGCAGGAAGGTGAGCGTCGTGTCGCCGACCTTCTTCGGCACGTTCAGCGGCAGGTTGACGCGCGTCGACACGGCGTAGGCGCCGGAGACGACGATCCCCGCGAGCATGATGCCGACGCCGACGTGGGCCAGGTACCCGCCGGCGCCGCCGAGCTTGCCGTTGGAAGCCTTGCGCAGCACGGCCCGCAGGTTCATGTCCGCCGCGAAGAAGGCCGTGAAAATCAGGAGCAGCGTCTGCGGTTTGTCGGCGCCGAGGGCGAACGCCGCGCCCGTGAGGATGGCCGCGACCGCGAGGGAGCGCCGGGAGCTCTTGAAGAGCGCGGCTCCCGTCTCACCCTTCCAGCCGACGAAGGGCACGAGGCCCGCCAGCAGCACGAGCAGGAATCCCGCGGGCGTGGTCGTCTTCCCGTAGAAGCCGGTCTGGACCTGCGACGGGGCGCCGCCGAGGCGCGTCAGGATCGGCGCGGAGGTTCCGAGCAGGATCACGGCCGCCAGCGCGCAGAACACGGCGATCCCCAGAATGAAGAGGACGCTGCGCGACAGGAGCGGCGGCTCTTCGTCCTCGACCTTCGGGATCGAGCGCCAGCGCCACGCGATCATGCCGAGCGAGAGGACCACGAAGGTCGCGAGGATCGCGACGAGCCAGCCGGTGATCCCGAGATCGATGAAGGAGTGGACGGAGAAGTCGGCGAGCACGCCCGACCGCGTCAGGAACGTCCCGTAGAGGATCGCGGCGTAGGCCGTGCAGGCGAGGAAGAGGTTGACCTTGCGGTGGCGCTTGCGCGCCCGCTGCAGAAACATGCCGTGCACGAGCGCGGTCGTGAACAGCCACGGCACCAGGCTCGTGTTCTCGACCGGGTCCCACCCCCAGTAGCCGCCCCAGCCGAGCGTCTTGTAGGCCCAGTAGCCGCCCATCAGGATCGCGGTGCCGAGCGTCAGGAACGTCAGGAGCGCCCACGGCAGCGCCCGCGTGATCCAGCCGTCCCAGCGCTTCTTCCAGAGGGCGGCGATCGCGAAGGAGAACGGCACCGAGAGCGACGCGAACCCGAGGAACATGACCGGCGGGTGGATGACCATCCACGGGTCCTGGAGGAGCGGGTTCAATCCGACGCCGTCGGCCGGCGGCGGGGGCGGCAGGAGCTTGAACGGGCTCTGCTTGCAGAGGATCGCGATGATCCCGAGAAACGACGCGAGGTACACGACCATGACCGGCGCTTCCTGCTCCTTGGCGCTCCTCCAGACGAAGAGCCCGATGATCGAGCCCCAGAAGCACCACAGGAGAAACGATCCCTCCTGCCCGGCCCAGAAGGTCGAGACGAGGAAATGCAGCGGGAGGTCGGAGGCGGAGTAGGAGTTCACGTACGAGACGTCGAAGCGATGCTGCAGCAGCAGGGTCATCAGGATGGCCGACGAGGCCAGGACGGACACGGCAAACGCGGTGTAGAGCGTCCGCGCGAGCGGCAGCAGCTCCTTGCGGCCGCGATCGACGAGCAGATAGGTCACGAGCCCGGCGAGCCCGGCGATGAGCGCGCTCCAGATCGCCGCGACCCCGGGCCAGACGTACATCGGCTAGGACGCCTTCGCCGCGGAGGGCTTCGACGCGTAGGACTTCTCGACCTCCGCGCCCTGGTACTTCGAGGGGCACTTGACGAGCAGCTTCTCGGCGTCGATCCGGCCCTCCTGGAAGCGTCCGATCGCGACGATCGAGATCGCGTCCTTGAAGTTGCCCGGGCGGATGCCGCGATAGACGACGGGCATCCGGTGCCCCGCGCTGTCGACGAGGTCGAAGGAGAGCTCTTCCTTCGTCGTGTCGTAGCGGTCGCTCTCCTTGTCGAGGCTGCCCATGACCTGGACGACCCCCCGGGCCTTCCGGGCTTCGTCGAACGACAGGTACGGCGTCAGCGTCTTCTGGAACGCGGTCAGGCCGAATCCCACGAAGGCGAGCGTCAGGACGGCGGCGATCCAGTAGCCCTTCTTCACCGGGAGCGCTCCTTTTCCGAGACCCGCCGGTCGAGGCGCCAGAGGTAGGCGAAGAGACCGACCCAGATGACGACGTTGACGGCAGCCAGGTAACCGAGGCTCGTCATGGCAGTCAGTCTCTCCCTCCCGTGGGTCCCACGCAACTGTCGCCGAGGACAGCTGGCCCCGGGTGACACAAACGCATCAGGACCCGAGGATATCTTGGCCGATTCGGCGCAGCCGCCCCGCCCGGGCGTCGACCGACAGCATCCAGGCAAAGAGCCCCGAGAAGCCGGCCAGGGCCCCGAAAAAGACCGCGCGCGTGGGCGTGTCCATGAGGACCTTGCCCTGGGGGTTGATGACCGTCTGGGGGTGGAGCGAAGCCGTGATCCGGGGCGCGACGAAGGTCAGAAACGGCATCAGGACGACGGCGAACAGGGCATAGGCCGCCGCGATCCGGGGCCGCCGGTCCGGGTCCTCGACCGCGGCCCGCAGGAACAGGTAGGCCGCGTAGAGGAAGACCAGGAGCAGGTAGGACGACTCGCGGGGGTCCCAGTTCCACCACGAGCCCCACATGACGTTGGCGAAGAGCGATCCGGTCACGAGCGTCAGGACGCCGAAGAGGAGGCCGAGGCGCACGGCGGCGGCCGCCACGTCGTCGTACCAGGGGTTTCGCTTCCAGAGGTAGGCCGCCGAGTACACCGCGGCGACGAGGAACGCGAGCGTGGACGTCCACGCGCACGGCACGTGGAAGAAGACGATCCGCGACGACTCGCCGATGAAGCCGGCGGCCGGCTCGGGCCACAGGAAGGCCGCCGCGATCACGACGGCCAGGTAGGGGAGCAGGAGCAGTTTCAGCGCTTTCATGGTCACCGTCCGGGGTTGGTCAGTCCTCCCACGCCACGCTCGCCAGCATATACGCCCCGCACGTCGCGGCCCCGTCGTAGGCGACGAGCACCCGGAGCGCCGTCGCGGGGAAGCCGCCGGCGGTGGCCTCGATCGTGGCCGCGATCGCCGCCTGGAGGAGCGGGAGGAGCAGCGGGAACGCGATCAGGACGAAGAGGACGTTGCGCTGGCCGGCGCGCGCGACGAGGGCGGACAGAAACGTCGAGACGACCGCGAGACCGTAGCCGCCGGCGAGCATCGTCGCGGCCACACCGGCCGGCGAGCCGGCCTTCCAGTCGAGGAGGATCAGGAATCCCGGGATCGTGATCACCGCCATCGCCAGAAAGAGGAGAAAGTTGAAGAGGGTCTTGCCGGCGAGCACGACGGCGGCCGGAATCGTCTTGCGCAGCGCGAGCCCGGTCCCGGCCTCCTCTTCGGCGACGAACGCGCGCGGCAGCCCCGTCGCGGCGGCGAAGAAGAGGATGATCCAGAGGAGCGCCGCCTCGAGCGGCGGCCGGTCCGCGGGCGGGAGCGCGAGCGCGCCGACCATCGCGAAAGAGACGAGCGTCACCGCCGTCGCCGCGAAGAAGAAAACGGCGACGATCGCGACCTTGCGGCGGAGCTCCTCGGTCGCGTCCTTGGCGCAGACGACCCAGGCGGCCGCCAGCGCGCTCACGCGCGCGCCCCCGCCGGCGACAGGTCGAGGCGCTGGTCCGGCCGGACGAAGTCGCGCTCGTCGTTGGAGGCGAGCAGGACCGGTCCGCGCTCGCGGGCGGCGGCCACGACGCGGTCGACCGTCTCGCGGCCCTCGACGTCGAGGCCGACCATGGGCTCGTCGAGGATCAGGACGGCCGGGTCGAAGAGGACGGCGAAAGCGACGCGGAGGCGCTGTTTCATGCCGGTCGAGAATTCCTCCACGCGCCGGTGGACGGCGCCTTCGGCCAGGCCGACGTCCCGCAGGCGCGCCACGAGCTCTTCCCCGCGTGCCGGCCGCCCGGCGGCGCGGCGGAAGAACGCGAGGTTCTCGAGGGCCGTGAGGGCGCCGTAGAGCTGGAGATCCGGTCCCGCCCAGCCGACGGCGAGCCGCCTCGCGGACGGGGAGGTCGAGCCCGACGGATCCGTCTCGACACGGACCCGGCCCGCTGTCGGTCGCGCGAGACCGGCCAGGATCTTGAGCAGCGTCGTCTTGCCGCTGCCGTTCTTGCCGGCGACCGCGACGAGCCCTCGCGACGCCGAAAAGGAGAGGCCGGAGAAGAGCGGCGCGCCCGAGAACGCCTTGCTCAGGTTCTCGGCGGCGATCGTCGTCGGCACGGCTTTTACGACGATACCATCGGGTCGAAACACGCCCCGGCACGCTTGAAAAGCCGCGAACGGCTCCGTTATGATGCCGCGGCTTTCGGCGTCGACCGCGCGCGTGCGCCGCCGGTGGCCCGAGACTTCACGTAAGGAGCTTTCATGTTGAAACGAGCTCTCTTTGCGCTCTGCACCACGGCGGCCTGCCTGACGCTTCTCGCCTGCGGCGGGAAGAAGGACGAGGACGCCCTGATGGAAGAGGAGACGAACAAGACCGCGTCGGCGGCACCCGCCGGCGCTGCGGCCGCGGCCCCCGCGGCGGCTCCGGCGGGCGCTCCGGCGACCGGCGGGGCGACCGTCACCGGCAAGGTCAACTTCGACAGCCCTGCGCCCGCGATGCCGCAGATCAAGATGGACGCCGACGCGTACTGCAAGGCCGAGCACAAAGAGCCGGTCTACGAGCAGGAAGTCGTGGTCAACCCGAACAAGACCCTCGAGTGGGTCCTCGTCTACGTCAAGGAAGGCGTCACCGGGAACTACCCGGCGCCGACCGAGGCGGTCACCCTCGACCAGCACGGCTGCCAGTACCACCCGCACATCTTCGGCATCCAGGTCGGCCAGCCGCTCAAGGTCCTCAACAGCGACGGCACGCTGCACAACATTCATGCCCTGCCGAAGAAGAACCCTGAGTTCAACATCGGGCAGCCGTTCAAGGGCATGGAGACCGTCAAGAAATTCGAGAATCCCGAGACCGGCCTGCGGTTCAAGTGCGACGTCCACAAGTGGATGGGCGCCTACTGCGGCGTGTTCAACCACCCCTTCTTCGCCGTGACGAACGACCAGGGAGCCTTCGAGATCAAGAACCTGCCGCCGGGCAACTACGTCATCGAGGCCTGGCACGAGAAGTACGGGGCGCAGACCCAGAACGTGACGATCACGGGCAACGAGTCGAAGTCGGTCGACTTCAACTTCAAGGGATAGTTCGGTAGTCTAGTCGGCCGTGAAGAACGAAACATCGGCATCCCGCGCCGCCCGCGCTTTCCGGGCGGCGCTTTTCTTTTCGGCCGCGGCGCTCCTGCCCGCGGCCGCCGGCGCGTGGCCGTCCTGGATGCGGCTGCCCGAGCAGGCCTCGACCTACGCGCCCGACATCGACAACATGTTCCACCTGATCATGTGGATCACCGGCGTGATCTTCGTGATCGTCGAGCTGCTGCTGCTCTTCTTTCTCTGGAGGTACCGGCACCGCCCGGGCCGCGTCGCGACCTACACGCACGGGAACAACCGGCTCGAGGTCATCTGGACGATCATTCCGGCTCTGATCTGCGTGATGCTCGCGCTCCTGTCGCGGCGTATCTGGGACCACATCAAGGAGAACATGCCGCACGACGCGGTTGAGATTCAGGTGACCGCCGAGCAGTTCGCGTGGAACATCCGATACCCGGGCCCGGACGGGAAGTTCGGGACGGCCGACGACGTCACGACGCTCAACCAGCTGCACGTGCCGGTCGGAAAGCCGGTGATCGTGACGGTGACGTCCAAGGACGTCATCCACTCGTTCTTTCTTCCCGAGTTCCGCGTGAAGCAGGACGCCGTTCCCGGAATGCACACGCGGATCTGGTTCGAGGGAAACAAGGTCGGCCACTGGGAGATCGCGTGCGCCGAGCTCTGCGGCCTCGGCCACTTCCGGATGAAGGGCTTCATCACGGTCGACACCCAGGAGGATTACCAGAAATGGCTCGCCGAACAGGCCGCGGCTCAGACCGCGGAGGCGCCGGCCGCCGCGGCGGCCGCCGCGCCCGCGCCTGCGCCCGCGACGGCCGCTGACCCGGCGAAGACGGTAGCGGAAAAGGGAGGCAGCTCTTGAGCACGGTCGCCAAGCCCCGGGAGGTCCATCATGCGCCCGGGGTCCACGCCGCCCCGACCTCCTTCTGGCGCAAGTACATCTTCTCGCTCGACCACAAGGTGATCGGCAAGCAGTACCTGTTCTACGCGCTCTTCATGCTCGTGATCGGGGGCGTGCTCGCCACGCTCGTCCGCTACCAGCTCGCATGGCCCGGACGGCCGCTGCCCTTCATGGGCAAGATCGCGCCGGACGGCATGCCGGGCGGCGTGATGCTCCCCGAGTACTACAACTCGCTCTTCACGATGCACGCGACGATCATGATCTTCTTTGCGATCATGCCGATCCTGATCGGCGCGTTCGGCAACTTCGTGATCCCCATCCAGATCGGCGCCCGCGACATGGCGTTCCCGAAGCTCAACATGATGTCGTTCTGGGTCGCCGTTCCGGCCGCGGTCGTCATCATCTGGTCCTTCTTCGTGACGGGCGGCGCGGCCGCCGGCGGGTGGACGTCCTACGCGCCGCTCTCGGCAATCCAGCCGAAGGGGCAGACGCTCTGGCTGATCTCGCTCCTGATCCTGGGCCTGTCGTCGCTGCTTTCGGCGGTCAACTTCCTGACGACGATCATCAACATGCGGGCGCCCGGCTTGACGTTCTTCCGGATGCCGCTGACGACCTGGGCCCTCTTCATCACCGCGCTGCTGCTGCTGCTGGCCCTGCCGGTCCTGTCGGCGGCCCTGATCATGCTGCTCTTCGACCGCACGCTCGGCACGACGTTCTTCCTGCCGGCGGGTCTCGTCGTTTCCGGCCAGCCCTGGCCGAACGCGGGCGGCGGCCAGGTGCTCCTGTGGCAGCACCTGTTCTGGTTCTTCGGCCACCCCGAGGTCTACATCATGATCCTGCCGGCGATGGGCATCACCTCGGAGATCCTGCCCGTCTTCGCCCGCAAGCCCATCTTCGGCTATCGCGCGATGGCCTACTCGATGTGCGGCATCGCCGGGCTCGGGTTCATCGTCTGGGGCCACCACATGTTCCAGAGCGGCATGAACCCCATCCTCGGCTCGACTTTCATGATCTCGACGATGGTCATCGCCGTGCCCTCCGCGATCAAGACGTTCAACTGGCTCGGCACGCTGTGGCGCGGGAACATCACGTTCGCGACTCCGATGCTCCACGCGCTGACGTTCGTGGCGATGTTCGTGATCGGCGGCCTGTCGGGCGTGTTCATGGCCTCGACGCCGGTCGACATCTTCATCCACGACACCTACTTCATCGTCGGCCACATCCACTACGTGCTCTTCGGCGGCTCGCTCTTCGGCGCTTTCGCCGGCCTCTACTTCTGGTATCCGAAGATGTTCGGCCGCCTGATGAACGAGCGCTGGGGGAAGATCCACTGGTTTCTGACGCTGGTGACCTTCAACCTGATCTTCTTCCCGATGCACTTTCTCGGGATGCGCGGGATGCCGCGGCGCATCTACGACTACACCCAGTACGCCCACCTGAAGGGTCTCCAGGGCATGAACCAGCTCATGACGATCTCGCTCTTCGTCCTGGGCGCGGCGCAATTCATCCTGGTGCTGAACTTCTTCCTGTCGATGCGGCGCGGCAAGGTCGCCGGGCCCAATCCCTGGCACGCGAACACGCTCGAGTGGCAGACGACTTCGCCGCCGCCGCATGAGAACTTCACGGGCCGGATCCCCACGGTCTACCGCGGACCCTACGAATACAGCGTGCCCGGCCACGGATCGGACTTCCTTCCCCAGAACGAGCCCGGCGGCCCGGCCGCCGCGCGGACGCATGCCTGACAAGGCGTTTTCCCCCGCGACCGGCCGCTCGAACGCGGGGCTGCATCGCTTCGCCGTCCTGACGGCAGGGGCGACCTTCCTCCTCGTCATCGCGGGCGGCCTCGTGACCTCGACCGAGTCGGGCCTCTCGGTGCCCGACTGGCCGACGACCTACGGCTACAACATGTTCACCTTCCCGCTGTCGAAGTGGGTCGGCGGGATTCGATTCGAGCACTCGCACCGGCTGATCGCGTCGGTCGTGGGGATGCTGACGATCGTCCTCGCGTTCTGGATCCAGATCCGCGAGCCGCGACGCTGGGTCAAGACGCTCGGCTGGTCGGCCCTCGGCGCCGTCGTCGCGCAGGGCGTGCTCGGCGGCCTGACGGTTCTCCTCCTGCTGCCGCCGGCGATCTCCGTCGCGCACGCGTGCCTCGCGCAGACCTATTTCTGCCTCGTCGTCACGCTCGCGATCGTGACGTCGCCCCGGTGGAAGGACCGCGCGCCGCGGAGCTTCGCGGCCGCGTTCGCGGCGAACCCGGTGGCGCGCGCCGCGGCGGTGACCGCGGGGCTCGTGTACCTGCAGCTGCTCGTCGGGGCGATCATGCGGCACATCAACGCCGGGCTCGCGATTCCCGACTTCCCGCTCGCTTTCGGCCGCCTCGTGCCGCCGCTCGACCGGTTCCCGGTGGCCATCCACTTCGCGCACCGCGTCAACGCGCTCGCGATCGCGGTCGCCGTCGGTTTCCTGGTCGTCCGGGCGCGGCGCTCGCATCGGCCCGGCCTCGTCCGGGGCGCCGCGGGGCTGGCGGTTCTCGTCGCGCTCCAGATCGGACTCGGCGCCGCGACGGTGCTGTCCCGGAAGGACGTTCTCGTCGCGACCGCGCACGTCGCCGGCGGCGCGCTCACGCTCGGCGCCGCGCTCGCCTTCGGGATCTCCTCCCTGGCGCTCGAGACGCGCCGGGGCAACGTCATCCCGATCCGCCCGTCGCTGTCGGGGAGGGCCGCGGGATGGCGGTAGTCCGCGCGGCCGAGCTCGCCGGGGCGCCGTCGCGCGCCGCGGATTTCGCGGAGCTGACGAAGCCGCGCATCACGTCGCTCGTCCTCGTCACGGCCGCGGTCGGTTACGCCGTCGGCGTGCCGGGGGCTTTCGGCGCGGCGCGCTTCGTCCTCTTCATGGCGGGGACGGCGCTCCTGTGCGCCGGTGCGTCGGCCCTGAACCAGCTCGCCGAGCGCGACGCCGACGCGCGCATGCTCCGCACGCAGCGGCGGCCGCTCCCGGCCGGGCGCCTGCGTCCCGAGGAAGCGCTCGCGTTCGGCCTGGCGCTGTCCGGAGCGGGACTCGTCCTCCTGACCTTCGTCAACGCGCTGACGCTGCTGCTCGGCGCGCTGTCGCTGTCGTCCTACGTCCTCGTCTACACGCCCCTGAAGCGCCTCAGCTCGCTCTGCACGGTCGTCGGCGCCGTCCCGGGCGCGCTGCCGCCCCTGATGGGCTGGGCCGCCGCGCGCGGAACTCTCGGCCCGGCCGGCTGGGGCCTCTTCGCGATCCTGTTTCTCTGGCAGCTGCCGCACTTTCTGGCGATCGGGTGGCTCTACCGCGACGACTACGCGCGCGGCGGTTTCCCGATGCTCGCCGTGACCGACGCGGACGGATCTTCGACCGGGCGCCAGGCCGTCCTCTACGCCACGGCGCTCCTGCCGGTGACGCTCGCCGCGGGGCTGCTGGCGTCGGCGGGGAAGGGATACCTGTGGGGCGCGTTGATGCTCGGGGTCGCGTTTCTCGGCTGCGCGGCCCTCTTTGCGTGGAAGCGGACGACGGGCGCCGCCCGCCGCCTCTTCTTCGCCTCCGTCCTCTATCTCCCGCTCGTCCTCGGCCTCATGGTGTTCGACCGATGAGCGCCGTGGCCGCGCGGTGGAAGACGCTCTGGCTGCTCGTCGGGGTGGCCGCCGGGCTCTTCGCCCTGTCCATCCTGTTCATCCTGTCGCGGGCACATTGAGATCGAGGGAGACGCGATGACGACCGACGGACACACGATCCCGAACTACATGGCCATCTTCTGGTGGCTGCTCGGCCTGACGATCGCCGAGATCGGCTGGGCGATCCTGCCGCACCACTCCGAGCTCGTGCTCGCCGGCGGCATCGTGGCGCTGGCGATCATCAAGGCGGTCCTGGTCGCGATGTACTTCATGCACCTGAAATTCGAGCGCCGGACCATGGGCATCCTGTTCGCGTCGACCCTGATCCTCGGCGTGATCCTCGTGTCGGTCGGCATCGGCGAGCTCGCGCTGCCGCGGCCGGGTTACGCGCACGGCGTCGTCCACGGCGCGACCGCCGATTAGGCAGGCAGGAAAGAGAGAGACATGCAGCACGCCGACGCGATCACGTTCGACCCCCACGCCGAGGAAGACCGCACCTCGACCGGCATCCCCCACGACAAGATGGGGATGTGGATCTTCCTCTGCTCCGAGGTGATGTTCTTCACGGGACTCATCGGGTCCTACATCGTCCTGCGCTACGGCTCGACCTGGCCGGACCCGAAGACGGTCCTCAACATCTGGCTGACGGCGGCCAACACGTTCATCCTCATCTGCTCGTCGGTGACGATGGTCAAGGCCCTCGAATGGATCCAGCGCGGCGACCCGCGAAAGATGAAGCTCTTCATGTGCCTGACGCTGCTGGGGGGCTCGATCTTCCTGTCGGTCCAGATCGTCGAGTACCGCCACCTGCTCCACGAGGGCTTCAACCCCCACGTCTCGCTCTTCGGCTCGACCTTCTACACGATGACGGGGTTCCACGGGTTCCACGTGTTCTGCGGCGTCGTCTGCATCGCGTTCTGCACGGGGAAGGCTTTCCTCGGCAAGTACACGCCGGAGCATCATCTCGGCATCGAGACGCTGGGCCTCTACTGGCACTTCGTGGACCTCGTCTGGATCCTCCTCTTCGCGATCGTGTACCTGATCTGAACGTAGGGGCGGGGCTCGTCCCCGCCCGGGCGGCCGCGAGGGCCGCCCCTACGGCCAACGCCGGTGTCTATCCAGGATCTTCCAGCCGTCAACGCGACGCTGAACGCGGCGTCGGCGCTCCTGCTCCTGTTCGCCTACCGGGCGATCCGGGCTCACGACGTCGAGCGGCACCGCCGGCTGATGCTGTCGGCCGCGGGCGTGTCGGCGGCCTTTCTCGTCTGCTACCTCGTGTACCACGCTCAGGTCGGCTCCGTCCGGTTCCTGGGACAGGGAGCGGCACGGACGATCTACCTCACGATTCTCGTCTCGCACACGATCCTGGCCGCCGCCATCGTGCCCCTGGTCCTGCGCACCCTCTACCTCGGCCTGAAGCGCCGCGACGACCGGCACCGGCGGCTCGCGCGCTGGACGTTCCCCCTGTGGATGTACGTGGACGTGACGGGGGTCGTGATCTACGTGATGCTGTACCATCTTTACCCCCACGCCCCGATTCGGGTAAGGTGAGCGCGATGCGAACGGCGGTCCGGGTTCTGGCGGTGGTTCTCCTCCTCGCGGTCCTGGTGCCCGCGATCGCGGCGGCGTGCCCCCTCTGCAAGGACGCGACCTCGAACTCGGACAAGCCCGGCCAATCCAGCGTCTGGCGGGGCATGTACTGGTCGATCCTGCTGATGGTCGCCGCTCCGTTTACGATGGTCGGCGGCATGATCGTCGCCATCCGCCGCGCGCGCCGCCGTCTCGACGCGGGCCTGCCGCCGTCTCCCGCGCCGCTGCGGTTCCCCGAGACCCCCGGAGCGCACACCTGAGGCGCGCCGCCGCGCTCCTCGCCCTCACGGTCTTCTCGGTGTCTCCGGCGGCCGGCGCTTCCGCGCCTCCGTCGCGCCTCGCGCCCTCGGCCGCGCTCGAGACGTTCCTCGCCGGCGTGGCGGCCGAGACGGTCGCGGAGTTCGCGAAATCGGGGCTGACGGCCGAGAACCTGTCGATCGCCGTCATCGACCTTTCTTCCGGTGGCGCCGCGGGCCCTGACGCCTCCGGCGGCTACCGCGCCGATCAGAGCTTCTATCCGTGCTCGGTCGTCAAGCTCTGCTTCCTCGCGTACTACGAGGCGCAGAAGGAAGCCGGGAAGCTCGCGGACAACCCCGAGCTCGTCCGCGCCGTCAAGGACATGATCACGGTCTCGTCGAACGACGCGACGGGGTTCGTCGTCGACTCGATCACCGGCACGACGTCCGGTCCCGAGATCGCCGACCCCGCGGCGTGGAAGGAGTGGCAGGCGCGGCGCAACGCCGTCAACGACTGGTACCGCGCGCGCGGTTACACGAACCTGAACGCCGACCAGAAGACGTTCTGCGAGGACGCCTACGGCCGCGAGCAGGTGTTTCGCGACGGCGGGAAGAACCGCAACCGCATGTCCGCGGCGGAAGCGGCCCGGATCCTGCAGGAGATCGCCCGCGGCGAGGTGGCGGGGCCGCGCCTGACCGCCGAGATGCTGGCGCTGCTGTCGCGCGACGTCACCGGCGCGAAGGCTCTCGAGGACACGGAGCTCGAGGACGCGCGTCTGGCCGGCCAGGGATTGCCGAAAGGCAGCCGCGTGTGGGCGAAGTCGGGCGACGCCTACGACTTTCACCACCTCGTCGCGCTGATCGCCCTGCCGAACGGCCGGGAGTTCGTCGTCGCCGTCTTCACCAAGGGCGTCAAGGACGTGCCCGGAATCATCCCGCGCGTCTTCGAAAAGGTCGCGGCCCGCTTCGCGGCGCCGCCCGCGTAGCCGGAGGCGCCTGTGATCGGAGCGCGGATCGCGGCCCGAGCGGTCGGCGCGGGCATTCTCGGCCTGCGCGCGTCGTTTCGGATCACGGAGATTCACCCCGAGCGCGAGCGCGGGCTGAAGGCGAAGGGCGTGCCGTTCGTCTACACGCTCTGGCACGGCCGGATGGTCCTCTGCATCCTCGCCCACCTCCACGAGGACATCGTCACGATGGCGTCGCGGTCGAAGGACGGGGAAGTCATCGCGCTGTGGCTCCGGCGCAACGGCTACATCCCCGTGCGCGGCTCGACCGGCAAGGGCGGCCGCGCGGCCCTCCAGGAGATGATCGACCTCGTGCGCGCCGGCCATGCCGCCGCCCTGACGATCGACGGGCCCAAGGGGCCGCCGCGGCAGGCCCAGACGGGCGTTCTCAAGCTCGCCCGGGAGACGGGCGCGTGGATCCTGCCGTTCACGGGCGCGAGCACGCGGCCCTGGTTCCTGCGGTCGTGGGACCGCTACCTCGTGCCGAAGCCCTTTTCGCGCTGTGTCGTCGGCTACGGCGAGCCGTTTCCGGTCCCCGAGACGATGTCGGACCGCGAGGCGCTCGCGAAGATCGGAGCGGCCGTCGACGAGATCACGGTCGAAGTGGACCGGGAGGTCCGTGTGCTTCCGCCGCCGCCGTGGAAGCGGCCGGGCGAGGATGGGGGAGAATAGCGCCCATGCCGGTGAACCTTCGCCATCGCAGCATCCTCGAGATGTCCGACTTTTCGCAGGAAGAGATCCGCTTCCTGCTCGACCTGTCCCGCGACCTGAAGCGCGCGAAGTACGCCGGCACCGAGGTGCCGCGCCTGCGCGGCAAGAACCTCTGCCTGATCTTCGAGAAGACCTCGACGCGCACGCGCTGCGCCTTCGAGGTGGCGGCCTACGACCAGGGCATGGGCGTGACGTACCTGGATCCGTCGGGGTCCCAGATCGGCCACAAGGAATCGATTGCCGACACCGCCCGCGTTCTGGGCCGGATGTACGACGCGATCGAGTACCGCGGCTTCCGCCAGGCGGTCGTCGACGAGCTCGCGGACAACGCGGGCGTGCCCGTGTACAACGGGTTGACGGACGAGTCGCACCCGACACAGATGCTCGCCGATCTCATGACGATGGAGGAACACGCGGACAAGCCTCTCCACCGCGTCGCCTTCTGCTATCTCGGCGACGCCCGCAACAACATGGGCAACTCGCTCCTGCTCGTCGGGGCGCGCATGGGGATGGACGTCCGCCTCGCCGCGCCGAAGTCGCTGTGGCCGGCCGAGGCCGTCGTCGCGCGGGCGCGGGAGCTCGCGAAGGAGTCCGGGGCGCGCCTGACGCTGACCGAGGACCCGAAGAAGGGCGTCAAGGGCTGCGATTTCGTCCACACCGACGTGTGGGTCTCGATGGGCGAGCCGGCCGAGAAGTGGGCCGAGCGCATCAAGCTCCTGAAGAAGTATCGCGTCACCGCCGCGCTGATGAGGGCGACGGGCAACCCGCGCGCGAAGTTCATGCACTGCCTGCCCGCTTTTCACAACCGCGAGACGACGAAGGGCGAAGAGCTCTTCCAGAAGTTCGGCCTCGAAGGCCTCGAGGTTGCCGAAGAGGTGTTCGAGTCGCCGGCCTCGATCGTCTTCGACCAGGCGGAGAACCGCATGCACACGATCAAGGCCGTTCTCGTCGCCACGCTCGGGTAACGGTCGCGCGGCGATCCTTTCGGGATCCGGCGTGAAACGGCCTTCTCTCCGGGCGCTCCAGGACCTGCTGTTGCGGGAGGCGGCCTTCGCGCGTCCTTTTCGTTTCCGGGTCCGCGCGGCCGCGGACGGCGCGTGCACGCTGGTCGTGCCGTTCGACCCCGCGTTCGAGCGGCCCGGCGGGATCGTCGCGGGTATCGTCTTCATGACGGCCGCCGACGTGGCCATGTGGCTCGCGATCAAGACCCTGAGCGCGCTCGACGACCCGTCCGTGACGGTGAGCCTGCAGAGCTCGTTTCTCCGGAGCGCGCGGCGCGAGGACATCGTCTGCCGCGCCCGGGTGATCCGAGCGGGCAAGAGCCTGGCGCACGGAATCGCCGAGTGCGCGACGGCCTCGCGGCGCCGCCGTCCCGTCGGCAGCGCCCGATGAAGAACGTCCGGCCGATGCTCCACGTGCCGGACGTGGCCGCGACGGCGCGCTGGTACGAGTCGATCGGCTTCGACGTCCTCGACCTGGGAAAGGAAGACGGCGACCGCGGCGAGGTCATCTGGGCCCTCGTCGCCTTCGGCGAAGGCCAGGTCATGTTCAGCGCGGGAGGTCGGAAGAGCGATGCCCGGCGCCGCGAGGTCGACCTCTACGTCGACGTCGACGACGTCGAGGCGGCGTTCGCGCAGATGAAGGACCGGGTCGACCTCGTCGAAGGCCTGCACGACACGTTCTACGGGACCCGCGAGTTCCTGTTCCGGGACGTCAACCGGTTCTGGATCACTTTCGGTCAGCGCCTCCGGCGGCCGGCGCCCTAGCCATGGCCGCGCGGGAAGCGCGTCACTTCGAATCGCCGGCGCTGTTCCGGAGGTGGCTCGCGAAACATCACGCCTCCGCCGGCGAGCTCTGGGTCGGCTTCTTCAAGAAGGGCACCGGCCGGCCGAGCCTGACGTGGCCGGAATCCGTCGACGAGGCGCTCTGCTTCGGGTGGATCGACGGGCGGCGGCAGGGCCTGGACGCGGCGCGCTATCGGATCCGGTTCACGCCGCGGCGGAAGGGCAGCATCTGGAGCGCCGTCAACGTCGAGCGATTCGCCGTACTCGAGGCGTCGGGGCGCGTGCGGCGCGCGGGCCGCGCGGCCTTCGCCGACCGCCGCGAGAACCGGTCGGGCGTCTACTCGTACGAGCAACGCCGCGACCGCCTCGACGAACCGTACGCGAGCCTCCTGCGCCGGAACAAGAAGGCGTCCGTGTTCTTCGAGAGCCGTCCCGCGTCGTACCGCCGCGCGGCCGTCTGGTGGGTCGTCAGCGCGAAGCAGGAGGAGACGCGCCGCCGGCGACTCGAGCGGCTGATCTCCCTTTCGGCCGCCGGCCGCCTCATCCCGCAGTTCACCCGCCGGCCAAGACCCGGCTCGCGCTGACGGCGGCGATGGCTTCGGTCCTGTCCCATCCGGCCGTGCCGCTGGCCCTGGCGGTTGCCGCCGGACCGGCGGCGATCCCCTCGGGCCTTGCCGCGTTGGCGTGCGCGGCGAGCGTGCTGCCCGACGCCGACGCCGTGGGCTACTGGGCGGGCGTGCCCTACGGCTCCGTCCTCGGCCACCGGGGCTTCACGCACTCGCTTCTCTTCGCGCTCCTCGTCGCGGCGGTCTCGACCCGGCTCGCGGCGCGGCTCGGCGCGCGGGCGCCGACCGTCTTCGCCGTCGTCTTTCTCGCCACGGCCTCGCACGGCATCCTCGACGCGCTGACGAACGGAGGCATGGGCGTCGCCTTCTTCAGCCCCTTCTCGAACGCCCGGTACTTCCTGCCGTGGCGCCCGATCGCGGTCTCGCCGATCGGCGTGGCCCCCTTTTTCTCGGCGCGGGGCCTCGCGGTGCTGCGTTCGGAGCTCGTCTGGATCTGGACGCCGTGCGCGGCCGCGGCGGGCCTCGCGCTGTTCGCGCGGCGCCTCCGTTCGGCATAGCCTTGGCGGAGGAGGATCGGATGGCGGACGGCGGCGCATCTCCGGGAGTGCGGTTCGAGGGCGTGACGCCGATCCTGCGCGTGCGGGATCTCGCGGCGAGCGTGGCGCACTACGTCGGCGTTCTCGGCTTCCGCCTCGACTGGGAGGGGCCGGGGATCTTTGCGTCGGTCTCGCGGGACGAGTGCACGCTCTTTCTCTGCGAGGACGACCAGGGCTCTTCCCCCACGTGGGTCTGGATCGGCGTCGCCGACGCGCAGCGCCTCTTCGAGGACTATAAGAAGCGGGGCGCAAGGATCCGCCACCCGCCGACCAACTACGAGTGGGCCTACGAGATGCAGGTCGAGGACCCGGACGGCCACGTTCTCCGGATGGGGTCCGAGCCCAGGGAGGGCGAGCCCGTCGGCGAGTGGCTCGACATGCGGGGCGAACGCTGGGTCCGCGCGAAGGGCGGCGAAGGCTGGACTCGCCTCGAGCGTGGCTGAGCCGGGGCTTCTGACGCTTCGCCGGGCGAGGGATCGTCGTACGCGAAGGCGTACGCCGCGAGCCGGGAGTTTGGAGCGGCGCTCCGGCCGAAGGCCGCGGCGCTCCGGGAGGCACACCTGCTTCTTCGGGAGCACGGCCGGACGCTCTGCCGGCGGTGCGCGCCGGCCGGCGACCGCTGCCCGCTCGCCCGAGGCTGCGCGCATTCGCTCGGCCTTGCGGACCCCGCGCCGCCTCGCGTAGGCTCGCGCCGCCCGGCCTCGAAGGAGCGTGCATGAGAGTTCTCCGCATCGGCGTTCTGACGGTCGCTGCCGCCTGGCTTTTCCTCGCCTGCGCGAGCCAGCCGTCGGGACCGACCGGCTCGGTCGTGGGCATCGCGGTCGATCCGACCGGGCACAGCGTGCCGGGCGTGACCGTCACGATCCAGTCGGCCGAGGGCAAGAACGTCGACACGGTGCTGACGGGCGCGGACGGCTCGTTTTCGTTTCCGGCGGTACCTCCGGGTACTTATCGCGTGCTGACGCTGTTCCAGGGCTTCACCGCGCGGCCGCCGCTTCCGGCGACCGTCGTGGCGGGCCAGAACGTCCAGCTGAAGCCCCTCGTTCTCGCGCCGCCCGATTCTCCGGCCGGCGGCTCGGGCGGCTCGACGCCCGCGATTTCCTTCGTGACGCCGACCCCGTCCGCGAGGTGACCGCTCGCGCCCGGCCTCGCTCGCGGAAACCGCGCCGGGGTCTGACGCTCGAGGGGGCGCGCCGCCTGGCGCTCGCGCTCCCCGGGGCGGTCGAGGGGCCCTGCTACGGAACGCCGGGGTACCGCGTTCGCGGGAAGCTGTTCGCGCGGCTCCACGAGGACGGCGAGACCGTCGTCGTGGGCGTGGATCGCGAAGTGCGCGAGGGGCTTCTCCGGGCGAACCCGAGGGCGTTCTCCGTCACCGCGCACTACGAGCCGTACGACTGGATGCTCGTCCGTCTCTCGGCCGTCACCTCCGACGAGCTCGGCGACATGCTGCGGCAAGCCTGGGAGCGCCGCGCGCCGAAGAAGCTCCGGCTCGAGCGGGAGCGGTAGCGCCGTGGCGATTCGGGTCGTCCGGCTCGGCGCGCCGCGTGGCAAGGGCGAGGGGACCCGCCTCGGCACCGTGCGCCGGCCGCCGCGCGGGGTCCCGAAGACGGACTTCGCGCGGCGCGACTTCTACGACGTCTGGCTGCCGAACCTCGCCCCGTCGGAGAAGCTCGTGAAGGCGGCGCGGGGCGCGCGCGACGAGCGGGCGTGGCGCGCGTTCGCGCGGGCCTATCGCGCCGAGATGAAGCGGCCCGAGGCGAGCCGCGTCCTCGACCTGCTCGCGACGCTGTCGCGGCACGCCGACTTCGCCGTCGGCTGCTACTGCGAGGACGAAAATCGCTGCCATCGCTCGATCCTGCGGGAGCTCCTTTCGGAGCGCGGCGCCGCCATCGCATGAGCGCCGAGCGGCTGATCGCGTTGTCCTGGTATCGCGATCAGGCGACGGCCCAAGAGGAGCTCGGCAAGCTGCGCGAGGCCGGGCTCGAGCCTTCGGTGCGCGGGGAGTACGGGCGCCTCGACCAGCCGGTCGAGATCCTGGTGCCGGAGAGTCAGTTCGAGGCGGCGTGCGCCCGCCTCGGAATTCGGCCGGAGGACGCGTCGGAAGCGGCCTTCGGTCCGGAGGTGCCGCCCGAGCCGACGCCCGAAACGCGGATTTTCGCCTGCCCCGAGTGCCGCTCCGGCGACACGTCCAAGGTGCCGTCCTACGGCGGCCGGGCGCTGATGGCGGCGCTCGTCGTCATGGGAGTCAGCGCGGGGTTCGGCAAGCCCGAGATCGGCGGCGTGGCCATCGGCCTCTGGATGGTGGCGGTCGTCTTCCTGGCGCGGCACGCGGGCAGGTATCGCTGCCGCAATTGCGGCTGGGAGTTCCGTCCCGAGAATGCATAATGCGCCGATGAAGATCGACCGGCCCGGCAAGAACGAATACGACGCGGCCTTCGAGCGCTACGTCTCGCGCGTTCCCGAAGACGACGCGCTGCCCGCGCTCGGGAGGCAGCCGTCCGAGATCCGCGCGGCGCTCGGGGGGCTCCCGGCCGAGCGCGCCGCCTACCGCTACGCGCCCGGCAAGTGGAGCGTCCGGGAGCTTCTCGGCCACGTCACCGACAGCGAACGCGTCTTCGGATATCGCGCCCTCTGCGTGGCGCGGGGCGACGCCGCGTCGCTGCCCGCCTTCGAGGAGAACGACTATGCGGCCAACGCGGGGCACGACCGCTACGAGCTCGCCGATCTCGTCGCCGAATTCGAGACCGTGCGGCGGGCGAACGTGTCGATGCTGACCCACATGGACCAGAAATCCGTGCTCCGGATCGGCACGGCGAACGGCCTGCCGATCTCGGTTCGGGCGCTGGCGTACATCATGGTCGGCCACGTCCGCCATCACCTGGCCGTGCTCGCCGACAAGTACGGCATCCCGGGCCGCGCCTGAGGCGGCGGTGAGCGCCTTCGGCGAGAACCTGGCGCTCCTGCTCGTCCGCGAGCTCTCGACTTTCGCGCGGGAGCTCGACCTCTTTCCGGACGACGCCGCGGCCTGGAAGACCGGTCCCGGCATCGCGAACTCGTCGGCGAACCTGGCGCTCCACGTCTCCGGCAACCTGCGGCACTACGTCGGCGCGGTGCTCGGCGGCACGGGCTACGTGCGAAACCGCGAGCGCGAGTTCGGGCGGCGGGAGGGCGCGCGCGAGGACGTGAAGGCCGAAGTCCGCGCGGCGATCCACGACGTCGAGACCGTGCTGCCGAACCTTCCGGAGGAAGCCTTCCGGCGCGCGTTCCCCGAGGCCGTCAACGGCGTCCACCTGCCGACCGACCGATTCCTGATGCACCTGTGCTCGCACGCCGCCTACCACCTCGGGCAGGCGAGCTTCGTGCGGCGCGTCGTCACGGGGCAGGACACGTCGAGCGGTCCCGTGCCGCTCGCGCCGCTCGCTCTTCGGCCGGCGCCGTGAAAATCGTGCTCTTCGGCGCGACGGGGATGATCGGCGCCGGAGCGCTCCTCGAGTGCCTCGACGACTCGCGTGTCGACCGCGTCGTGGCGGTCGGTCGGCGATCCTGCGGCGTCGCTCACGCGAAGCTGACGGAGGTCCTGCTCGAGGATTTCTTCCGATACGATGCGGCCCTGCCGCAGCTCTCGGGCGCCGACGCCTGCTTCTTCTGTCTCGGCGTGTCCGCGGCGGGCATGAGCGAGGAGGAATACACGCGCGTGACGCACGACCTGACGCTCGCGGCGGCGGAGGCGCTTCTCCGGGCCGGCTCCCGGCGCGCGTTCTGCTACGTCTCGGGTGCCGGCACCGACGCGACCGGCCGCGGCCGCACGATGTGGGCGCGCGTGAAGGGGCGGACGGAGAGCGATCTCCGCGCGCTGCCGTTCGACGCGGCCTACATGCTGCGCCCGGGCTACGTCCAGCCGAGGCGCGGCGTCCGATCGCGGACCGCCCCGTACCGCGCCTTCTACGCGGTTTTCGGGGTCTTCTACCCGCTGCTCTCCCGCGCGTTTCCGGCCCTCGTGACGAACACGGTGGTCGTCGGCCGCGCGCTGCTGCGCCTGGCCGCGGAGGGCTCGCCCGAGCGGATCCTCGAGACGCGCGACATCAATCGCCTCGGGGCGGCGGCCTGACCATGCCGCGCTACGTCGCCTTTCTCCGCGCGATCAACGTCGGCGGCCACACCGTCGCGATGGCGACGCTGAAGAAGCATTTCGAGGAGCTCGGTTGCTCGGGCGTCGAGACGGTCATCGCCAGCGGCAACGTCGTCTTCGACGCGGCGTCCCGCAGCGCGGCCGCCCTCGAGAAGAAGATCGCCGCGCACCTCGAGAAGCGCCTCGGCTACGAGGTGGCGACGTTCCTGCGCACGCCGGCGGATCTCGTCCGCATCGCGGCGCATCGCCCGTTCGCGAAGGCCGAGCTCGAGGCCGACGGGCATTCGCTCTTCGTCGGTTTTCACGGGACCGAAACCGACGCGGCCGCGCGCCGGCGCGTTCAGGCCCTCGCCTCGGAGGTCGACGCTTTCCACAACCGCGGCCGCGAGCTGTTCTGGCTCTGCCGGGCCCGCGTCAGCGACTCGAAGGTGTACGGCGGCGCCCTCGAGAAGGCCCTCGGGCAGCCGGCGACCCTCCGCAACGTGACGACCGTGCGCAAGATCGCGGAGAAGTACGCGTGACGGGAGCTCCGGCCGAGCGTTCGGCTCTCCGCGCGATCGCTTCGGGCGGCCTGGTCGCGGGCACCTTCGACATCGGCTTCGCGATCCTGTTCTACGGGTACGCCCGCGGCTCGGACGCGGTGCGCGTCCTCCAGTCGGTCGCGAGCGGCTGGCTCGGAAAGGCCGCGTTCGACGGCGGCGCGGGCGCGGTGGTTCTCGGCCTCGTCACCCACTTCGCCATCGCGACCGGGGCGGCCGCTGTCTTCTACGGCGCCTCGCGGGTGCTCCCGGCGCTCGTCCACAAACCGGTCGCGGGCGGCATCGTCTTCGGGATCGGTCTCTTCGCGTTCATGAACCTCGTCGTCATCCCGCTCTCGGCGGCGCCGTTTCGGCCGTCCTTCGCCCCGGCTTCGGCGCTGCCGGGGGTCGCCGTCCACATGTTTTTGATCGGCCTGCCGATCGCCCTCTGCGCCCGGCGGTTCGGGCCGGACCCGGAGCCGGTGTGAGGACACTCGGCAACCTGATCTGGCTCGTCTGCGGCGGTCTCGCGATGGGGCTCGCGTGGTGGGTCGCCGGGCTCGTCGCCTTCGTGTCCATCGTCGGGATCCCGTGGGGCCGCGCCTGCTTCGTCATCGGCGAGCTGTGCTTTCTGCCGTTCGGCCGTTCCGTGGCGGACCGCCGGGTCGTGACCGGAAAGGCCGACATCGGCACGGGCGCGCTCGGAGCGATCGGGAACGTTCTCTGGTTCGTGTTCGCGGGCGTGTGGCTCGCGATCGGCCATGTCGTCTCGGCCGTCCTGTGCTTCGTCACGATCCTCGGCATCCCGTTCGGGCTCCAGCACCTGAAGCTCGCCGAGATCGCCCTCGCGCCGATCGGCAAGACCGTGGTCCTGCGGCGGTAGTCGGTCGCCGCGTGCGGGTGCGCCGGCTCGAAGCCGCCGATGCGAGCCTCGGAGAGGCCGTGATCCGCTCGTTCAAGGGGGCGGCCGCGCCGGAGGCGGCGGCGGGGGTCGCGCGTTTTCTCGCCGGCCGCGACAACGTCCTCCTCGTCGCCGAGGAGGAAGGTCGGCGCGTCGGGTTCCTGGTCGCCTACTTCCTCGACCGCGTGGACCGGGACCGCCGCATGGTCTGCCTCTACGAGATCGAGGTCGCGGAGGGCTACCGTCGCCGCGGTATCGGCGCGGCCCTGGTCGACGCCCTGAAAACGCTCTGCCGCGGGCACGCCGTCATGAAAATCTGGGTGATCGCGAGCCGGGAGAATGCCGCGGCGGTGCGTCTCTACGAAGCTGCGGGCGCGCGCTCGGCGCCGGGATCGGACGACGTCGTCTTCGTGTGGGACCGCGTCGACTGAGCCTCAGGGCTCGGTCGGTTTTTTCCGGCGCTTCTCCCAGGTTCCGATCGGGCCGAGCGTGATCAGGCCGAACGCGGCCCCGAGGATCGGGAGCCAGAGGTGGCCGAGGCCTGCGCCGGCTCCGATGGCCGCGGTGAGCCAGATGCTCGCCGCCGTCGTCAGGCCGTGCACCTCGAGACGGTCGCCGGCTTTCAGGATCGCACCCGCCCCGAGAAACCCGATGCCCGCGACGATTCCCTGGATCACGCGGCTGACGTCCGCCGACGTCCCGCCGGCGACCACCGCCGCGAGGACGAAGAAGGCCGAGCCCAGGGAGACGAGGATGTGCGTGCGCAGTCCCGCCGTGCTATGGACCCACTCGCGTTGCCAGCCGAGGAGGCCGCCGAGAACTCCCGCCAGGGCGAGCCGCGAAATGCAGAGGATCAGCGAGTGGAGCGTCGGCAGCTGGAAGATCGGCGCGTCGGTCATCGCTCCCTCGGCGCCCCGTCAGTCGCCCGGCCCGACCATCTTCTCGGGCTTGACCTCGCGGTCGAACTCCTCGGCGCTCAGGTGGCCGAGCGCGACGGCCGCTTCCTTGAGCGTCGTGCCTTCCTTGTGCGCCTTCTTGGCGATCGCCGCCGCCACGTCGTAGCCGAGGCGGGGCGCGAGGCCCGTGACGAGCATCAGCGAACGGTGCAGGTGCTCCCGGATCCGCTCGCGGTCCGGCTCGATGCCTCGGGCGCAGTGCTCGTCGAACGATTCGCAGGCGTCGGCGAGGAGGTGAACCGAGCGGAGGTAGTTCGCGATGATGAGCGGCTTGAAGACGTTCAGCTCGAAGTTGCCGGAGGCGCCGCCGATGGTGACCGCGACGTCGTTGCCGAAGACCTGGGCGCAGACCATCGTCATGGCTTCGGACTGCGTCGGGTTGACCTTGCCCGGCATGATCGACGAGCCCGGCTCGTTCTCGGGGATCCGGATCTCGCCGAGGCCGGAGCGCGGCCCCGAGGCGAGCCAGCGCACGTCGTTGGCGATCTTCATCAGGGCGGCGGCGAGCGTGCGGACCGCGCCGTGAGCATTGACCAGCGCGTCGTGCGCCGCCAGGGCCTCGAACTTGTTGGGCGCCGAAACGAACGGGATCCCGGTCAGCTTCGCGATCTCGGCGGCCACCCTCGGACCGAAGTCGGCCGGCGCGTTGAGTCCCGTGCCGACGGCGGTGCCGCCGAGGGCGAGCTCCTGAAGGTGGGGAAGGGCGCTCTCGAGGTGCACGATGCCGTGGTCGAGCTGGGAGACCCAGCCCGAGATCTCCTGGCCCAGGGTCATGGGGACGGCGTCCTGCAGGTGCGTCCGCCCGATCTTGACGACGTCCGCGAACTCTTTCGCCTTCTTGTCCAGCGTGTCGCGCAGCTGACGGACGGCCGGGATCAGGCGAAACCGGGTCTGCTCGACCGCCGCGATCGACATCGCCGTCGGAAACGTGTCGTTCGAGGACTGGCTCTTGTTGACGTCGTCGTTCGGATGGACCGGCTTCTTCGAGCCCATCTCGCCGCCGAGGAGCTCGATGGCGCGGTTGGAGATGACCTCGTTGGCGTTCATGTTGGTCTGGGTGCCGCTGCCGGTCTGCCAGACGGACAGCGGGAAGTGGTCGTCGAGCCTGCCCTCGAGGACCTCGTCGGCCGCGCGGATGATCGCGTCGGCCTTCTTCGCGTCGAGCGCGCCCCGGTCGCGGTTGACGACGGCGGCGGATTTCTTGAGGATCCCGAGCGCCCGGATCATCGCGCGCGGGAAGCGCTCGGGGCCGATCTTGAAGTGGTGCAGCGAGCGCTGCGTCTGGGCGCCCCAGTAGCGATCCGCGGGCACCTCGACTTTGCCCATCGTGTCCGATTCGGTGCGGGTCTTCGTCGCGTCGGTCATGCAAGGGGCATGGTATCGCGGCCACCGCGCCGCCGCTCCGCGCCCGCGGCTACACGAGGCCGTGGAGGAGCTTGCCGAGCAGCTGGCCGATGGGAACTTTCAGGGCGAAGACGGCGACCATCGGCACGAGGGCCGGCACGACGACCGCGAGGAGCGCCGGCTTGCCGATCGGCATCGGGCGCATCGCCTTCACCGCGTCGAAGAGGGAGACCGCGTCGGCCACGGGTCCGATCTCCGGCGCGTGGAGGATCTCGTCGTCGCCGACCGTCTCGCGCAGGATCCAGCGCCTCCGGACGAGCTCGCCGTGCCGCCCCACGAGCGCCCCGTACTCGAGCAGGGCCTTCTTCTTCGTCGCCGCCAGCGCGGGACCGAAGACGGCCAGGGGAGCGAGAAACACCAGGACCGCGGCGACGAGGAACGCGATGGCTGGCGCCCGCAGCGCCTTGACGGAGAGGTCGTGGTACAGGACCTGATGCGCCCACTCCGAGGCCAGAACGGCCGAGAAGGCGAACGCCACCGGTCCGAACATCGTGGCGAAGCGCTCGACGAAACCGAGGCCGCCGAGCCGGTCGGGGTGCGTCGGGACGAGATCGAGGCCGATTTTCGTCGCCCGGCGCAAGAGCACCGTCAGCAGGACGAGCCTCCAGACCCAGGCGAGCGCGAGCACGATGTAGATCGGCCGGGCCACGTAGAGAAACCACCAGCCGCCGAAGCCGAAGTGGGTCGCGGGGGCCGCGCCTTCCGCGGCCCAGACGAGGGCGTCGGCGTCGCGGGCGACGGGCCCGACCGCGGTCCACGCGATCGTCAGGCCGGCGATGACGATCCACGGGATCGCCCCGTTGCGCAGGCGGATCACCCCATGGACGACCTCGCGAAACTGCGGAACCCTTTCCGACGGCACCACGCCCGACCGCACGAACCACGGGAGGAGGCGCGTCGTCGTCCCGTGCGCGAGGCCCTGGGCGAGGATCAGCAGCGGAATCGCGATCAGGCAGCGCGCGTGGACGCCGAAGTGTTCGAGGAGCGGCTCGGCCGCCGGGGCCTGGCCGCCCGGAAGCGCCCGGCCAGCGGCGGCGGCCCAGATCGCCAGCGGAAGCCAGGCGAGCAGCGTGAAGAAGACGGCGCGGCGGGCGAGGCCGAGGCCCTCGCGGGGGATCAGTCGCGCCGTGCGCAGCGCCCGGAACGGCGGGTCGTCGCGCACCAGGGAAAGCGCCAGATCCTGGTCGGTCGACATCGCACGCTCCTGATTCCTCGAAGCCTCGTCAGCTCTTCGGCGCCGCGACCTGCCGCTTCGCCTTCTCGACCTCCGCCTGGGCGTCGAGCATCAGCCGGTAGGCGACGTAGTACTTGTAGATGTTGCGGACGTAGGTCGTCGTCTCGGTGCCGACGCGCTGGGCGACGACGATCTCGACGTTGTTGAACCATTTGTTCGGGTCGAGGCCGCGCTTTTCGGCTTCCTTCCGCGCTTTGGCGACGTTGCCGGGCCCGCAGTTGTAGCTGGCGAACGCGAAGAGCGGACGGTTGCCCTCGCTGAACTTCGCGTCGGGGAAGTACGTCGACATGAGCTGGTCCATGTACTTGGCGCCGGCGTGGATGTTCGACTCGGCGACGTGGATGTCGCCGACCTTCATCTGGGCGCCGGTGTCCGGCATGAGCTGCATGATGCCGATCGCACCGACGTGGCTCTTCGCCTGCTGGTTCAGCTGCGACTCCTGGTAGCCCTGCGCCGCGAGCATCAGAGGGTCGAAGCCGTACTTCTGGCCGTACTTCTCGAAGAGCGCGAGGGTCTGCTGGAATCGCTTGTACTCGGCGGTCGCCGTCGGGTCTTTGAGCTCCTTGACGCGCTTCATGTAGGCGTTCATGCGGTAGTCCGCGACGCCCTGCTTCATCGCCCAATTCCGGAAGAAATCGTCGATCTCGGCGGCGAGCTTCGGGCTGTCCTTCCGGATCGCCCAGCCCGTCCTGGCGTTCTCGCGGAGCACGAGGTCCGCGTGGACCTGGAGCCGCGGCAGCACGAGGGCCCACATCCGGGCCTTCCAGTCGTCGACGACGAGGACCTCGACCAACCCGGCGTCGAGCATCTCCATCAGGTCCTCGTCCTCGAGGGAGTCGGGGACCGTGATCAGGGTGACCGGCGGCTTCTTGTCTCCGGCGAGCTTCTCGTTCAGCTTCTCGAGGCTCTCGTAGTAGCTCGACGCCTGGCGCACGTGGACGCGCTTGCCCGAGAGATCCTCGAGCGTCTTGAGCGCCGGCGACTTCGGTCCGGTCAGGACCACCTCGCTGATCGTCTTGCGGCCCTCGTCGCCGGGGACGAAGTCGACGGTCTTCAAACGCTCCTCGGTGACCGTGAGGTTGCCGATCGCGACGTCGGCCAGGCCGTCGGAAACGTAGGGCAGGAGCTTGTCGCGCGTCGCCGGCCCGATGTAGATCGTCAACGGGCGCTTGCCGAGCTGCCTGGCGTACTTGATGTTGATGTAGCGCTCCCAGTCGCGGACGAGCTCGACGGCGAGGCCTCGCTCGCGGCCCTTGTCGGAGAAATAGAGCGAGCGGGAGAAGGGGGCGTAGACGCGGATCATCCGGCGCTCCAGCATCTTGTCGAAGTCGCCGGTCCAGGGTTTGTTGGCGATCTGGAGCTTTCGCGGTCCCGGCGTGGCCGCGGCCGGCGCGCCGTCCTGGGCGGCCGCCGGTCGGGCCGCCGCCGCGAGAGCCAGCCCCGCGGCCAGGGCGACGGCGGCGAGACGGTCCGATCGGGTCAGGGCGCGGCCTCTACTGGCTCGGCTCCGTGCTCGTGCGCACGGCTTTGAAGGGCGCATGCCGGCCGTGAATTCCGTAGTTGCCGGACATCGTGTCGCCGGTGACCTGACCCCGGAAGGTCAGGACGTTCTTCGTCTTCGTCGCGAAGACGATGTGGTGGTTTTCGATCGTGCCCTCGATGCCGCCTTCCTGGTTGGGGCCCTGGAACCTGCCCCAGATCCGCGTGCCGTCCTGGTGGATTTCGACGGTCTTGGTGACCCACTCGTCGTTCTCGACGTTCTTCGACGTGATCGTCCAGTTGCCCCTCACGATGTCGAAGCGCACCTCGCCCTGCTGCGATGTCAGGGGCGACGGGGTGAGAAGCGCGAGAGCGAGCATCGCCGCCGCCGGGAGCGCCGCCCGGAAAGGCCGCCTCATCATCGTCCTGCGACGTCGGGCTCCGGGCCCGCCTCGAAGAGGGCGCGGTGCAGCCAGCCGGCGGCGAGGGCGCCGAGGATCGGCGCGAGCCAGAAGAGCCAGAGCTGCGAGACCGCCCAGCCGCCGACGAAGAGGGCCGGGCCGGTCGAGCGCGCCGGGTTGACCGACGTCGCCGTCACCGGGATGCTGATCAGGTGGATCAGCGTGAGCGCGAGGCCGATGGCGAGGCCCGCGAAGCCGACCGGCGCGCGCCGGTGCGTGGCGCCGAGGATCACGATCAGGAACATGAACGTCATGACGATCTCGCAGACCAGCGACGCCGACAGCGAGAAGCCGCCCGGCGAGTGCTCGCCGTAGCCGTTGGCCGCGAAGCGGCCGACCTCCCAGCCGGCCTTGCCGCTGGCGATGACGTAGAGGACGCCGGCCCCGGCGATCGCGCCGGCGACCTGGGCGAGCACGTACGCCACCACGTTGCCTCCGGGGAACCGTCCGCCGGCCCATAGCCCCACCGTGACCGCCGGGTTGAAGTGGCCGCCGGACACCGGGCCGAGGGCGTACGCGCCCGTCAGGACCGTCAGGCCGAATGCCAGCGAGACGCCGACGAAGCCGATGCCGAGCACCGGAAAGGCGGCGGCGAGCACCGCGCTGCCGCAGCCGCCGAGAACGAGCCAGAGGGTACCGAGGAACTCCGCGGAGAGCTTCGAGAACATTCGACCTCCTTCGGTGGTTTCGCTGACGCTATTCGATCATGAAAGGCCGGGGGGTGGTCACCGCGGCCATGAAGAGAACCGGCAGGCTCCGGCGGCGAACGGAGCCGGTCCCTGCCCGTCCGGGAGGAGACGCGCTAGCCGGCGCCGCCCTCGCTCACGGCCGCGCGCCGGCCGGCCGTCACGCTGGCCTTGACGTAGTCGGCGTTCATGCGGCCGATGAATTCCATGCGAATCGCCTTCGGGCACGCGGCCTCGCACTCGCCGTGGTTCGTGCAGGTGCCGAAGCCTTCGGCGTCCATCTGCGCGACCATCGACCGTGCGCGATCCATGCGCTCGGGCTGTCCCTGAGGGAGCATCGCCAGGTGGCCGATCTTGGCCGACACGAAGAGCATCGCCGCCGCGTTCGGACACGCCGCGACGCAGGCGCCGCACCCGATGCAGGCGGCGGCGTCCATCGCGAGGTCCGAGCTCTCCTTGCGGATCGGGATGTTGTTGGCGTCCTGCGCGCCGCCGATCGCCGAGGAGATGAAGCCTCCGGCGGCGATGATGCGGTCGAACGCGCCGCGGTCGACGATCAGATCCCGGACGACGGGGAAGGCCCGCGCGCGCCACGGCTCGAGCGTCAGCGTGTCGCCGTCCCGGAAGCTCCGCATGTGGAGCTGGCAGACGGTGGTCCGTTCCTTGGGGCCGTGCGGGCGCCCGTTGATGACGAACCCGCAGGTCCCGCAGATACCTTCGCGGCAGTCGTGGTCGAACGCGATGGGATTCTCGCCCTTCTGGACGAGGTCCTCGTTGACGACGTCGAGCATCTCGAGGAAGGACATCTCCTCGCTGATCGCGTCGGCGACGTAGGTCACGAAGTCGCCCTTCGAACATGCGTCTTTTTGGCGCCAGACCTTGAGCGTCAGCTTCATTTGTAGCTCCGCACTGCCAGTTCGACGTTCTCGTACGTGAGCGGCTCGACGAGGCGATTGGGCTTT
>DATJXB010000180.1:0-14995 GCA_035500755.1 Thermoanaerobaculia bacterium
CGAGACCCGCCGGGTTATCCATCCCGTTCTTACTGCGGCGGGGAGGAGACCGGAGCGTTTTCCGGGACCCGCAGCGAGCCGGTGACCTCGAGGCTCTCGACACGGAGCTTCCTGACCGACAACTCGCCGATCGCGAGCCGCCGGATCGACAGCGCGCCGATCGCGAGGGCTCCGATGGCGACGGCGCCGACCGCCAGGGCCCCCATGGCGGTCGCCGAAGCGGCCAGGCTCCCCAGACCCACCGCGCCGATCGCCAGCTTCCGTTTTCGGGGCATCGCGCGCCTCCTCGAAGCGGCCATCCTACCGCCTCCGGTCCCGACTCGACCTTCTCGCGGAATTCACAGCCGGGCTTCGCGCGGCGCTGCGGGATGGCCGTCGGGGACCGTTTACGGAAAATGAACGAGCGTCTAGCCAGCGCGCCGCGACTCCCTCCATAATCCGCCGCGTGCCGATCCTCCTTCCCCGCCGCCTCCCGACCGACGCGGGGGACGAGGCGCCGCTGCGCGGTCCCGCGGGCTTCGCGGTCGACGTGCTGGTCATCGCCGTCGTGGCCGCGCTCGTCGGCGGCGTGGTCGTGCTCGCGCGAAGGTGGGAGGCGCCGATGCGGAGCGTCACGGCGATCGACCTCTCCCCCCGCGCGCTGCCGGGCTACACGCTGCTGTCGCTCTCGCGAGGCTTCGCGGCCTACATCCTGTCGCTCGTCTTCACCCTCACCTACGGGACGATCGCGGCCCACTCGAAGCGGGCCGAGAGGGTGATGATTCCGCTGCTCGACATCGGCCAGGGGATCCCGGTCCTCGGCTTCCTTCCGGGACTCGTCCTCGGCATGGTCGCCCTCTTCCCCCGCTCGAACGTCGGCCTGGAGCTCGCCTGCATCCTCATGATCTTCACCGGGCAGGTCTGGAACATGGTGTTCTCGTTCTTCGGCTCGCTGCGGTCGGTGCCGACGGAGCTGCGCGAGGTCGCGCGGATCCACCGCTTCGGCTGGTTCAAGACGTTCCGGACGGTCGAGGTCTCGAGCGCCGCCATCGGCCTCGTGTGGAACTCGATGATGTCGATGGCCGGCGGCTGGTTCTTCCTGACCGTCAACGAGGCCTTCACGCTCGGCAGCCGCGACTTCCGCCTCCCGGGTGTGGGCTCCTACATGGCGGTTGCGATCGAGAAGGGCGACACGAGGGCGATGCTCTGGGCGATCGTCGCGATGTCGCTGATGATCATCGCCGTCGATCAGCTGCTCTGGCGGCCGCTCGTGGCCTGGTCGGAACGGTTCCGCGTCGAGGACCTCGCGGCGACCGAGAAGCCGCGATCCTGGGTGCTCGACCTGCTCCGGCGCTCGCCGCTGCTGCGGCGATTGAGGGCGCTGCGGCGGCGCGTGGCGGAATCGAGAAAGCCCGAACCCGAGCCCGCCGCGCCGGCCGCGCCCACCGCGCGCGCGAGCGGCGCCGGCGCGGCGCGACTTCGCCAGGGGCTGCTGCTCGCCGTCGCGGCCGCGGCCGCCGCCGGCGCGGCCTGGGGAGCCTGGCAGCTCGCGAAACTGCTCGCCGCCGTGCCCCGCCACGAGTGGCGCATGCTCGCCGGGGCGCTCGGCGCGACCTTCCTGCGCACCGCCGGCGCTCTCGTCCTCGCGACGCTCTGGACGGTGCCCGTCGGCATCGTCCTCGGACGCTCGCCCGTCTGGTCGCGGCGGTTTCAGCCCGTGGTGCAGCTCGTGGCGTCTTTCCCCGCGCCGATGATCTTCCCGCTCGTGACGGGGTTGCTGCTCGCTTTCCGCGTGCCGTTCGCCGTGATCGCCTCGGCGCTCATGCTGCTGGGCGCGCAGTGGTACGTCCTCTTCAACGTGCTCGCGGGCGCGAGCGCGATCCCGCACGACCTCGAGGAGGCGTCGACCACGTACAAGCTCGCCGGCACCGAGAAGTGGCGCAAGCTCTTCCTGCCCGCCGTCTTCCCCTATCTCGTCACGGGGCTGATCACGGCCGCCGGTGGCGCCTGGAACGCCTCGATCGTCGCCGAGACGCTGACCTACAAGGGCAGCACCCTGGAGACCTTCGGCCTCGGCTCGGCGATCACGCAGGCGACGGCCTCCGCCAACTTTCCGATGCTCGCGGCCGGAGTGCTCCTCATGTCGTTCGCGCTGATCGTCTTGAACCGCACGGTGTGGCGGCCGCTCTACCGGCTCGCCGAAACGCGCTTTGCCCTGAACCGGTGAGGACACCATGAGCACCGTTCCGAAGCCCGAACCCGAGGCGCCGATCGCGCAGGCGATCGGAGTCAACAAGTCCTACTGGGACGAGGCCGGGCGGGAACACGTCGTGTTGAAGGACGTGGATTTCTCCGTCCGGCGCGGCGAGACCGTGGCGATTCTCGGGCCCTCCGGCTGCGGCAAGTCGACGCTCCTGCGGATCCTCATCGGCCTGATCCCGCCGACGTCCGGCTCGGTGCAGGTCCACGGCCGGCCGCTGGCGGGCATCCACCCCGGCGCCGCCGTCGTCTTCCAGAACTTCGCGCTCTTCCCGTGGCTGACCGTCGAGGAAAACGTGAAGGTCGGGCTGAACGGCAAGGACCTCGGCGAGGACGAGTCGCATCGCCTCGTCGGCGAAGCGATCGAGCGCGTGGGGCTCGGCGGCGTCGAGCACGCGTACCCCAAGGAGCTTTCGGGCGGCATGAAACAGCGCGTCGGCATCGCGCGCGCGCTCGTCGGCGGGCCGGAGCTCCTCTGCATGGACGAGCCGTTTTCGGCGCTCGACGTGCTGACGGCGGAGCTGCTGCGCGCCGAGGTCTACCGCCTCTGGTCCGACCGCGAGAGCACGCTCTCGGCGATCCTGATCATCACGCACTTGATCGACGAGGCCGTGTACCTGGGCGATCGCATCGTCATCCTCGGGACCAATCCCGGCACCGTCAAGCAGGAGATCGTCAACACGCTGCCGCACCCGCGCGCGTATCGCCACCCCGAGTTCCTGCGGATGGTCGAGCAGATCCACGACATCGTCACCGGCATCCACCTCCCGGAGGAAAAGCCGGTCACGGCGGGGGCGCGGGCCTCGGTCGGCCCGATGCGCCCGATCCCGCACGCGCGGCCGAGCGAGGTCCTCGGCCTGCTCGAGATCCTGAGCGACCACGGCGGCGAGATGGATCTCTTCGACCTCGACACCATCACCGACTACGACTTCGGACACACGATCTCGGTCGTCAAGGCCGCGGAAATGCTCGGGCTCGCCGAGACGCCGGGCGACCTCGTGAAAATGACCGACCTCGGCCGCGAGATGGTCGCCGCGACGCAGGCCGAGAAGCGGCTCCTCTTCCGGAAGCGCCTGCTGACGCTCGGGATCTTCGCCGCCCTCGTCCGCTACCTCGCGGCCGAGCCCGACGTCGTCCGTTCGGGCGAGGAGGTGCGGACGTTCCTCGCCGAGAAACTTCCCGGCCAGGCCATCCCGAGCCTGTTCCGCGCGGTCGTGAACTGGGGGCGCTACGGGCAGCTCTTCCACTTCGACGCGCAGGCCGACGAGATCTCGCTCCACACCGGCCAGGACAGCGACGACTAACCGCGGAGGCCCGTCAGATCCAGCGGTGTCGCAGGAACCAGGCCTTGACCTTGACCGTCGAGCAAGCCGTCCTCGAGGACCATCAGCGACTTCTCGAGGAGAATCGGGTCCGCCCGCACGCGGGCCGCCGGTCGCGAACGAGATCCCCGACAGCACGGCGAGGAGCACGCGGAGCCGCGCCGGCGTGCCGTAACAGCGGGCCGATCCCCCTCCGCTGATCCTTCGCAAACACCGCGGAGGGTTCCGCCCGGCCGCGGAACGGCTACCTCAGAAAGGCGTTGATGATCGTGATCACTTCTCGCGCTGCCTTCCGGCGCTCCGCGACTCGCGCGCTCTCGGGTCCCAGAAGATGGTGACGGATGTGGCTCTCGAGGATCTCGACCATCAGGCTGTTGAGGGCGCCGTGGCAGGCGGCGGTGGTCTGCAGAATCCGGTAGCAATCCTCCTCCTCCTGCAGGGCCCGGTCGATCGCGTTGAGCTGACCGCGGATGCGGCTGATCCGAGCCACGAGGTGTTTCTTGTCCTTGATCGTGTGTGCCATCCAGGAAGAATACCCCCTCAGGGTATCTGTTAATACCCCCCTCCAGTATCTGATCGGACGGCCGGTTTTCGCTTGACTTCGGACCGGCCGAAGACTAACTAGTCCCGTCGCCAGGAGCAGCGTCGTTTAGCGGACAGACAGGAAGAGACGGATGCCACTCGAGGAGGCCGGCCGCCATGAACGGCTCTAGCACGACCTTGACACGTCGGCGGAGCCGACGATGCCGTCAATCGCAGGAAGTCCCGCGGGCTTCTCGCAGCGGAGAAAGCGAATGAAGCAACTCCGGAAGCTCGCGTGTCGGTCGCCCCGGCATCGGTTCATGGAGTTCGCGGTTCCGCGCGCCCGAAACGCGACGATCGTTTTCCTCACCGGCTTGCTGCTGGCCGGCTGCCGCCGGGGCGGCGCGCCCGGATCGGGCACCCCGGAAGAGCTCGTCCAGATTCAGGGCGATCGCTCTGTGGTTCCCGCGGGCTCGCCGTTGCGCGACCGGCTGAACGTGCGGGAAGTCTCCACCGAGTCGCTTCGGCGGCAGCTCGTCGTCCCGTCGACCGTCGAGGCCCTGCCGGACGCGTCGGCGAGGATCCATCCGCCCTTGTCGGGCCGGGTCGTCCGGCTCGACGCCCGCTTCGGCGACACCGTGGAGAAGGGGTCGCCTCTGCTCGAGCTCGAGTCCCCCGACCTCTCCACGGCCGAGGCCGACCTCGAGAAGAGCCGAGCCACCCTGCTGCTCGCGCGGCGCAACTTCGAGCGTCAGAAGGATCTCCTCGAACACGGAGTCGGATCGCAGCGGGACTTCGATCAGTCGCAGAGCGACCTGGAAACCGCGACGAGTGAGCAGCAACGCGCCACGACGCGACTCCAGCAGCTCGGCGTCGACGCGTCGAAGCTCTCCGGGACGCTCGTGGTCCGCTCGCCCGTGTCGGGCCGTGTCATCGCGGTCAACACCGCGCCTGGCCAGTACCAGAACGATCCGACCGCCGACGTCATGATCGTCGCCGACCTGTCGCGCGTCTGGGTGACGGCGAGCGTTCAGGAGAAGGACATTCGTCGTTTGAAGGTCGGCGACGAGGCGACGATCACATTCCCGGCGTACCCGGGCGAGACCTTCCACTCGAAGATCGACCGGCTCGGCGACCTGCTCGATCCCGATACCCGGACGATTAAGATCCACCTCTCGCTCGACAATCCGGGGGCGCGGCTCAAGCCCGGCATGTTCGGCACCGTGGCGTTTCAGAGCGACTCGTCGCCCGAGGTCGTCGTTCCCGCGACCGCCCTCGTGGTCCGGGGCGACGAGACCCTGGTCTTCGTCGAAACCTCGCCGTGGACGTTCGAGCGCCGGACCGTGGAAACCGGCGAGCAGATTGGCGATCGCGTCGTGATCACCAGGGGCCTGAAGCCGGGCTCCCGCATCGTCACGTTGAACGCCGTCGTGATGCCGTGATCAACCGCTTCGTCGCGTTGTGCCTCCGCCGGCGCTGGCTGATCGTCGCGATCTTCGTCCTGCTGGCGCTCTTCGGCTGGTACTCCTGGACGACGCTCGACATCGAGGCCTACCCCGACATCGCGGACGTGACGTCCCAGGTCATCACGCAGTACCCCGGGCACGCCGCCGAAGAGGTCGAGCAGCAGATCACGATTCCTCTCGAGCGGGAGCTGATCGGCACGCCGGGCCTGGCCGTCATGCGCTCGAAGAGCACCTTCGGGCTGTCCCTCATCGTCATGGTCTTCGAGGACGGGGTCGAGGACTACTTCTCGCGAACGCGCATTCGCGAGCGCATCGGCGACGTGACGCTGCCCTCCGGAGTCACGCCGACGCTCGATCCCCTCACCTCGCCGATCGGCGAGATCTACCGTTACACGCTCCAGTCGCCGACGCGGTCCTCGCGCGAGCTCCGCGAGCTCCAGGAGTGGGTGGTCATTCCCCAGTTCAAGCAGGTGTTCGGCGTGGCAGACGTGGCCAACTTCGGCGGGGAGCGCACGCAGTTCCAGATCCTGCTCGACCCTTCGAAGCTGCGCAGTTACAACCTGTCCCTGGCGCAGGTCGAGGCGGCCGTGACCTCGAACAACGCCAATGCCGGCGGCAGCGTTCTCGTCCGGGGCGACCAGGCGGCCGTCGTGCGCGGCATCGGGCTGGTCCGTTCGCTCGACGATCTCGGGCACATCGTGGTCGACTCGCGGCGGGGCACCCCGATCTTCATCCGCGACCTCGGCCGCCTCCAGCTCGGCGCCCTGACGCGGGACGGCATCTGCGGCAAGGACGGCAACGGCGACGTGGTCTCGGGAATCGTTCTCCTGCTGCGCGGCCAGAACCCCTCGGCGGTGCTCGACGGCATTCACGCCAGGGTCCGCCTACTCAACGGCGGGCTCCTCCCTCCGGACGTGAAGGTCGTTCCCTACATCGACCGCAACGACCTCGTGCACGCGACCGTCCACACGGTCTCCCGCACGCTGCTCGAAGGGATGGGGCTCGTCCTCATCGTGCTGATCCTCTTCCTGGGAAGGCCGCGGGGCGCGCTCATCGTCGCCGCCACGATCCCGCTGTCTCTCCTGATCGCCTTCATCCTGATGGCGTTGACCAAAATCCCAGCGAACCTGCTGTCGCTCGGCGCGATCGACTTCGGCATTCTCGTCGACGGCTCGATCGTCGTGCTCGAGAACATTCTGCGCGTCCGCGAGAAGGAACCGGAGAAGGAGCTGACCGAAGCCGTCGCCGCGGATGGCGCGACTCAGGTCGCCCGGCCGATGTTCTTCGCGACGACGATCATCATCACCGCGTACCTGCCGCTCTTCGCGTTCCAGCGCGTCGAGAAGAAGCTCTTTTCGCCGATGGCCTACACCGTCGGCTACGCCCTGGTCGGCGCGATCCTCGTCGCCCTGGCTCTCATCCCCGGTCTCGCTCTCACCGCGTTCAGCAAGCCGGCGAAGCCGTACCAGAACCGGGCGCTCCGCTGGCTGAGCGTCGAATACCACGAGGTTCTGCGCCGGATCCTTCACCGCCCGTGGCGCGCCGTCGCTTTCGCCGCGGGCGCCACGGCCCTCGCGATCCTGATCGGCCTTTTCGTCGGGCGGGAGTTTCTACCGTACCTCGACGAGGGCTCGCTCTGGCTCCAGATCGAGCTGCCCCCGGGCATCTCGCTCCAGAAGGCGGCCGAGATGGCCAACGAGATCCGGCGCGAGACCCTCAAGGAGCCGGTCGTCAACGCCGTCGTGACGCAGACGGGCCGCAACGACGACGGGACCGACCCGTGGACGCCGTCCCACATCGAGGCCGCCGTCACCCTGAAGCCCTACGGCACGTGGCCCCGCGGGATGCGCAAGAAGGACCTCATCGAAAAGCTCCGCATCCGCTACGAGAAGATCCCGGGCATCAACGTCGGTTTCTCGCAGCCCATGATCGACGGCGTCAACGACAAGATCGCCGGTGCGCACAGCGAGCTCGTCGTCAAGGTGTACGGGAAAGACTTCGCCGGGACCCGGAAGGTCGCCCTGGAGCTCGCCGACCTCCTCGGCAAGATTCCAGGCGCCGTCGACGTGGCGATCGACCAGGAGCCCCCGCTGCCGCAGCTGCAAATCGAAGTCGACCGCGACTCGGTCGCTCGCTACGGCCTGAACGTCTCCACCGTCGGCGACCTGATCGAGACCGGAGTCGGCGGGAAACCCGTGGGGCAGGTCTTCCAGGGCGAGCGGTACTACGACATCACCGCGCGTTACATCGAGCCCGTGCGCAACAGCCCGGAGGCGATCGGAAACCTGATGCTGACGACGCCGACCGGGGCACAGGTCCCCCTGTCGTCGGTCGCGTCGATCCAGCTCCGCACCGGGGAAAGCACGATCACCCGGGAAATGAGCCGCCGGCACATGACCGTCAAGCTCGACCTGCACGGCCGCGACCTGTCCTCGTTCCTGAAGGAAGCGCACGAGCGCATCGACCGCGACCTCAAATTCGATCGCGCCGCCTACGAGATCGCCTGGGGCGGACAGTTCGAGAACCAGAAGCGCGCGCAGGCACGCCTCGCCGTCATCCTGCCGCTGACGCTCGCGCTGATCTTTCTGCTCCTGTACGGCGCCTTCGGAACGCTCCGGCACGCCGCGATCATTCTGATCAGCGTCCCCATGGCGCTGCTCGGCGGGATGCTCGCCCTCTTCCTGCGAGGCATGACCCTGAACGTCTCGAGCAGCGTCGGATTCATCGCGCTCTTCGGCGTCGCCGTGCAGAACGGCGTCATCATGGTCACGCAGCTCAATCGCCGGCGCGACCAGGGGCTCCCCCTCCACGAGGCCATCGTCCACGGAGCGCTCCAGCGCCTCCGGCCCGTGCTCATGACGGCGTCGGTCGCCATCCTCGGGCTGCTGCCGGCCTCCCTCGCCCTCGGCATCGGCTCGGACGTCCAGAGGCCGCTCGCCACCGTCGTCGTCGGAGGCCTGACGACCTCGACGATCCTGACCCTTCTCGTACTCCCGGCCTTCTACCTCCTTGCCGAGGAACGGTTCCGGAGAAAACGAGCCGGCGCAGACATCGAAGAGGAGGGGCGATGACCGGACGCATTCTTCCCGCGGTGATCCTCGGACTCGGTCTCTCCCGCGGCGTGTCGGGCCAGGCGGGAAACGCCGCCCCGCCGGAGGCCGTGCGCTTCGGCATCCAAGAGTACGTTCGTGCCGTGCTCGCGAACAACCCGGACCTGGCCGCGGAACGCGAAAACGTCGCGATCGCCAGGGCCCAGGTCGACGTCGCCCGAATCGTCCCGGATCCGTCGTTGAGCATCGGGTCGCCCCAGTACGACATCTCGAACGGTGCCGTGCAGAACGAAGTCAGCGCGGCCCTCAGCGGAACGCTCGAGCTCGGGGGTAAGCGCAGCGCGCGCGTCGGCCTCGCGCAGGCCAACGCTCTTGCCGCCGGATCGGATCTCGGCAACGCCGTTCGTCAGCTCCGTGCCGCCGCCGCCAACGCCTACGTGGATGCCGTCCGCGCGCGCCTCGTCCTCGACCGAAAACGCCAGACCCTCGAGAGCCTCGATCGGCTCGTCGAAGCGAATCAGGCGCGCCTGGCGGCGGGAGACGTCGCGGAGGTCGTTCTGCTGCAAGCCCGAGTCAGCGCTCAGCAGTTCCGCGGTGAAGTTGCGGCGGCGGAAGCATCGGTCCAGGCCGCGGACCTGGCGCTGCTCGAGCTTCTCGGCCGGAGCTCGGCGTCCTCCGACGGGAAGCCCATAGCGCTGACCAGCGATCTGCACCTCGACGTCCACGCCTGGGACGCCGACGCGCTGATCGCGCGGGCGCTCGCCGAGCGCCCCGACCTGCAGGCCGTGACCGACCGCCAGCTGGCCTCGGACAAGCAGCTGGCGCTGATTCGAGCGGATCGCGCGATCGACTTGTCGCCATCGATCGGCTGGACGCACGTCTATTCCGGCAACGGCGCCCCTCCGGCTCCGGCCGGCGACTTTCTCGTCTTCGGCGTCGGTGTGCCGCTTCCCTTTTCGCGCCTCCACAAGGGCGATCTCGAGGCCGCCCGCGCCGGCCAGGAGCAGGCGCGCGCGAACACGACGGCATCGCGTGTGCACGTGGAGATCGACGTCCGGCAAGCCATCGCCCGTTGCGAGGCCGCCGGCCGTCAGGTGCTGGTCTACGAATCCGGCACACTCGCGGATGCGGATCGCGTGTTCGAAAAGACCCTCTACAGTTTTCAGCGCGGTGCGGCGACGGTCGTCGAAGTGCTCATCGCGCAGCAGACCGACGACGAAGTCCACATCGCCTACGACGACGCGTTGGCCGAGCGAGCCCGAGCGCTGATCGCCCTTCAGGAAGCTGTCGGCACCTCGGACTGGCCCTGACCGGTCCATCGGCCGCGCGGTCAACGAACGGGCGCGAGGACACGCCGGTCCGGAAGATGGAGCTGCCGAGCGCAGCGCGCCCACTACGGCTGGACGACCTCGACGTAGCGGCGGCGGCGGGTGCGCTGCGGGCGGAAGGGATCCGGGTCCGACGGGTCGGGTCTCTCCTCGACGAGCTCCCCGGCGGGCACCGTGTGGAACGAGACGACGAGCCAGTCCTCCGCGCCGACGACGCCCTGGTGCCAGGTGTCGGGTGGGATCGAGACCCAGCGCCGATCGAGAGGCGCGCGCGGGTCGCTCGACAGAACGTGCGACCGCCAGCGCTCGCCGTCGTGGACCTGGAAGTCGCCGCCGCCCGCCCACGACACCATGCGCTGCCGGCTGTTGGGATGGCGCTCGGCGCCGGTCGTCACGCCGCGCTTGAGGACGAAGACCCAACTCGACCCGACGTCGGCGGGAAGCCCGGGACCGTAGACCCCGAGCGGCACGGCCTCCCACGCCTCGATCTCCGACCGGCCGCGCGCGAGGGTGGCCAGAACCCGCTCGGCAATCGGCCGCAACGCCGCCGCGGCCGTTTCGGCGTACACGGCCGCGTCGAGCTTCTCGAGCGCGCGGCGCTCGCCGTCCGTCCACGCGAGGGTCACGCGGCAGATCGTAAGCCCTGTTATCGTGGACCCGGTCTTCCGACGATGGCGAAGTACCGGATTCTCTCGATCGACGGCGGCGGTATCCGCGGCCTGATCCCTCTGATCCTGCTCGAGCGTCTGGGGGCCGCCGCCCGGATGCCCGGTTGGCTCGACCAGGTCGATCTCGTCGCCGGGACTTCGACGGGGGGCCTGATCGCGCTGGCGCTCGCCGCGGGAAAGCCGCTCCGCGAGATTCGGGACGTCTACGCCGACAGGGGCGGCGAGATCTTCGGCCGGTCCTTATGGCGGATCCTCACGCACCTGTCGAGCCTCCTCGGCGCCAAGTACGACATCGCCAACCTCGAACGGGTGATCGTCCCGTTTCTCGGACGCACGACTCGGCTCGGCGATCTCGCGAAGAACGTCCTCATCGCCGCGTTCGACCTCGACAGCGGCCCGGACCTTCCCCAGGGACGGCGATGGAAGCCGAAGCTCTTCCACAACTTCGACAACGGCGAGAGCGACAGCGACGCGCTCGCCTGGAAAGTCGGACTCTCGACGAGCGCGGCACCGACCTACTTCGCGCCCCACGACGGCTTCGTCGACGGCGGCGTCTACGCCGCGAACCCGTCGATGTGCGCGCTCGCCCAGACGCAGGACGCGCGCTGGCAGAAGCGCCCGGAGCTCGGCGACGTGGTCCTGCTCTCGCTCGGGACCGGAACCGCCCTCCAGTACCTGCCGCAGAGGCACCCCGACTGGGGCGACGTCCAGTGGATCGAGCCGCTGCTCGCGATCATGCTCGACGGCGTGTCGGGCATCGCGCACTTTCAATGCCACCAGCTCCTGCGCGAGCGGTACTGCCGGCTCGCGCCCGACTTCCCCGCCGGCACGAGCATCGCGATGGACGCGGTCGACCGGGTCGGCGAGATGGCCGCCTTCGCCGAGTCCGTCGACCTGAGCGAGGCCGCGGCCTGGCTCCGAAGCCACTGGGCCTGACGACGCCGCGGGCGACGCGCATGATCGTTCACCTCGTCGACGGCACGTACGAGCTCTTCCGCCACTTCTACGGCCTTCGGCGGGCGCGCTCGGACGACCCGCCGCTCGGCGCGGTCGCCGGCGTGCTCCACACGATCTGCCAGATGCTCGAAGGCGGGGCGACGCACCTCGGCGTCGCGACGGACCACGTCATCGAGTCGTTCCGCAACGAGCTCTGGCCCGGCTACAAGACGGCGGAGGGCATGGAGCGCAAGCTCCTCGCGCAGTTCCACCCGCTCGAGGAAGCGCTCGCCGCGATGGGCATCACGGTCTGGCCGATGGTCGAGCTCGAGGCCGACGACGGCCTCGCTTCGGCCGCGAAGCGCGCGGCCGCCGACCCGCGCGTCGAGAAGGTCTGCATCTGGACGCCGGACAAGGATCTCGCCCAGTGCGTCGACGGCGACCGCATCGTCCAGGTCGACCGCAAGAGCGGCAAGATCCGGGACGCCGCGGCCGTGAAAGAGAAGTTCGGCGTGGAGCCGGTCCGGATCCCCGACTACCTGGCGCTCGTCGGCGATGCGGCCGACGGCTTCCCCGGCATCCCGGGCATCGGGCCGAAGACGGCCGCGTCGCTGATCGCGCGCTACGGTCCGCTCGAGAGCTTCCCGGAGGATGGGCTGCGCGACCGGAAGGCGGCGCTGCTCTTCAAGCGGCTCGCGACACTCCGCGACGACGCGCCGCTCTTCGACGACGTCGACGCGCTGCGGTGGCGCGGCCCGGCGGAAAACTTCGAGGCCTGCGCCGCGCGAATCGCCGATCCGAGGCTCGAGCCGCGCGTCCGCGCGCTCCAGGCGCGCCTCGACGCGTCGGCCCGTTAGTCCGGACTCTGCGGCGAGTCCTCGACGAGGTATCCCTCGCCCCGACGCGTCCTCAGGAACGAGGCCCCGGGCTCCAACCCCGCGTCGATCTTCTGGCGCAGCCGGCCGACGTACACCTCGATCAGGTTCGAGAACGGGTCGAAGTGCTCGTCCCAGACGTGCTCGGCGATCTCGCGGCGCGTGACGACGCGCCCGCGATTGAGCAGCAGGTACTCCAGCAGCGAGTACTCCTTGGCGGTGAGCTCGACCATCCGCCGGCCGACGTGCGCCGTGTGGCGGCTGCGGTCGAGATGGATCGCGCCGACGGTCAGCGTCATCTGCTGCGGCAGGTTGCAGCGCCGCAGGAGCGCGCCGACGCGCGCGCGAAGCTCTTCGAGGGCGAAAGGCTTCGGCAGATAGTCGTCCGCGCCGACGTCGAGGCCGCGCACGCGGTCGGCGATCTCCGAACGCCCGGACACCATCAGGATCGGCATCCGGCCCTGCGCGCCCCGCACCCGCTGGCAGACGGAGAAGCCGTCGATGCCGGGCAGGAGCACGTCGAGCACGAGGAGATCGTAGGGAACGACCGCCGCCTGGTCGGCCGCCTGGAGGCCGTCGCGCGCGACGTCGACCGCGTGCCCGGTCTCGCGCAGCGCGCGCGAGAGGATGCTCGCCATTCGGGGATCGTCCTCGACCACCAGGACCCGCATGCGCCGGACTCTATCGAGAATCCCGCGCCGGGTCGTTTAGGGTGCGTTCATTCACGGGAGCCGTCATGCCGGCGGCGCCAACAATCGCCGTGCGAGCGCCTTGTAGACGAGTGTGGCGGGGATCGCTCCGGCGAGCAGCACGAGGATCAGGACGAGCCCGCGCCAGAAGGCGCGGTCGACGACGGCCTTCAGCTCCTCCGCCGTCTTCGCGCCGAGAGCGCCGAGCTGCGGCGCGCTCTTGTCCACGGTCGACAGCAGCGTCGTCAGGTCGCGCGCCATGCCGCCGAGCTCGGTCGCCGCCCTGCCGTAGTCGAGCGGGTCGAACGGTTTGCCCGGCTTCGCCGGCGGCGCGTTCGGATCCGGCGGCGGCGAGACGTAATGGACGAACGCGTCGAGCGCCGCGATCGTCCCTTTGAGCGAGTCCCCCATCTTCGCGCCGGCGTCGAGGGTCTCGCGCGTCTGCCCCATGAGCTCGCGGAGCTTGCCCTCGCGCGCGTCGAGCTCGGCGAGCATCGCCTCGCGTTGCCCGGTCACGCCCGTGAAGAACTGGTCGATGGCGGCCTTGCGCTGCTCGTCGACGAGCGCGGGCACGCCTTCGGCGGTCTTCGCGACGCTCGCGACCGAGTGCGAGACCCGGTCGATGTCCGCCATCAGCTCCTGCGGGTCGGGCTGCCGCGCGACCTGGAGGGCGAGAAGCTCCGCCTGCCAGCGCAGGAGGGTCGGCATCCGTTCGGCGTACGCCACCGTGCGCGACGCGAGCTCGCGGGACTGCTCGATGGCCACCGTCGTCGGGTCGAGGCCGGCGAAGGGGTCGAGATACAACATCGAAAAGATGCTCGTGGCCTTGACCGTCGACGGCGACTGCGCCTTGCCGAGCGCCACGGCGAACTCGCGAAAGTGCACGCCCGACACGTTGCGCTCGTTGGGATTCTGCTTGCGCCACTCGAGGAAGAGGTCGGCGAGCTCTTTGTGCTCCGAGGGCTCGAGGAATTGATCGGCGAGATTCCAGGCGGTCGTCTCCAGGCTCCGATGGGTCTCGAGCAGGGCGTCGAGGTTGCCGCCGAACAGCTCACCCGACTTGGCGTCCTCGATCACCATGCGGGAGACGGTGGCGAGGCCGACGAGGTCGAGCGTGTTCCAGATGGGATTCGGACCCGTCGCGTCGACGTAGGCCGCGGTCGCCTGCTCGAGCTTCCATTTGAGCGACTCGACCTGCGCCTCCCGCGTTCCGATCCCCTTGGAGACGCGGTCGGCGGCGTGCGCCACCGAGTCCGTGTAGTTGTCGGCGAAGCGCAGGTTCTCGAACTGGAGCTCCGGAACCGTCAGCGGCGTGCGCCCTTCCGCCGCGATGTTGGCCACGGTTGGCTGCTTCTTCACGAACGGCAAGTGGGAGCACGAGACCGGAGCGGCGAGCGCGAGAACGAGGACGACACGGAGCCGGGAGCCAGACTTCATGGGCAACTCCTCTGCCGAAATGATACGTGCGCCGTTGACGACGATGAGCGCCCTTTGAAAGACTCGACCCGGAAGCGTCACCATTCGTGTCTCTCGGGTCGGCGCATCGGGGCCTCCTCATGATCCTGACTCTCCTTCCGCGCGCCGCCTCGGCCCAGGCGAAGAAGCCCAACATCCTCGTGATTTTCGGCGACGACGGCCAGACCAACATCAGCGCCTACGGCAAGGGCGTCGTCGGCTACCGGACGCCGGACATCGATCGCCTCGCCTCCGAGGGGATGATCTTCACGGACTACTACGCCGAGAACAGCTGCGCGGCCGGTCGCTCCTCCTTCGTCACGGGCCAGGCACCCAAGCGCACGGGCCTCGCGAAGGTCGAGATTCCCGGCCCGCCGGTCGGCCTCCCGGCGCGCGACATCACGATCGCTCAGGCCCTGAAGCCGCTCGGCTACGCGACCGGTCAG
>DATJXB010000181.1:0-9536 GCA_035500755.1 Thermoanaerobaculia bacterium
TCACGGGCGCCGACCTGAAAGGCGCCGACCTCGCCAACTCCGACTTCACCGAGGCCGTCTTCAAGAAGACCAAGTTCTGGGGGGCCACCGCCCGCCGCGCCAAGCCGCCGAAGGGCAAAGGCCTTCTCTTTTCGCTGTCGACGTCGTTCTCGAAGGCCAAGGAGAAGAAGACCAAGGCCGCCGACGAGAAGGAAGCGAAGCGGCAGAAGCGCATCGCCGAGCTCGAAGCCGAGGCGACGAAGAGAGCCCCGCACCAGACCGGCCGGCGCTGAGCGCCGGAGCGTCCGCTCAGCTCTTCGTCTTGGCCGGCGCGGCCGCCGTCGGCGCCGCGGGCGCGGGGGCAGGCCCCGCAAGCTTCCGGAAGGCGGCCTCGAGCTTCTCGGGAGCGTCGTGGTCGAGCACGAAACCGCCCGAACGGGGCGACGCCGCCGCCACGACCGCGCCGGCCCGCGGATGGAGCGACAGCTTCCAGGGGGCGCCGCTCTTGACCCGAACCGTGACGGTCGCGACCGGCAACGCGAGCCCCTTGACCTCGGCGTCGTCGAGGAAATCCTTCGCCTTCAGGGACAGCAGCGCCGTCAGGACGTCGTCCGCCGTCGCCGCGAGCACCGGCTTGCCGCCGGACGCCCAGCCCCCGTCCTGCTGCGTCAGGACGTAGCTCCCTTTCGGAAACGCCGCCTCGACGCCGACGACGTCGCTTCGCGCGAAGCCGAGCACGGTCTTGCTGCGGAACGCCTCGGCCTCCTTGGAGAGCTCGTCGACGATGTCCCGGTCGACGGTGAGGACCTGGCCCTCGCGCCTGGCGTAGACGGTGTTGCCGTCGGAGCGCGTGGCGCCGAAGTCGACGGCCGTCACGGCGTTCTTGGGAACGGTCACCGCGACGTGGAAGAGGGGCGGGTTCAAGCCGATCGCCGCGAGGTCCTGACTGCCGTGGAGGAAGTCCTTCGCCCGGAGCGCCGACAGCGACCCGACGAAGCGGTCCACCTCTCCCCCGTCGGCGAGGTCGGCGAACGGCTCGGCGATCCACCACGCGCCGTCCTTGCGGACGAACGCGAGCTTGCCCCGGCCGCGCAGGATCTCCAGGCGCGCGACGTCCGACGCGAGCGCGCCGAAGACCTCCCGACTCTCGAAATCGTCGGCGCCCTTCTTGAGCGACGCGAGCACCGAGGCCGGCACGAAGAGCACCTTCGTCGTTCCCGCCACGCGGGCCGCGACGACGTCGGTCCCCGGGATCGCGGCGCCGAACTCGACCGTGCGGCTCTTGAGCGTCTTCGCGTCGGAGGGATCGGTCCAGGTGATCGTCGCCGTCACGGCGGGCTTCTCGAGACCGTAGTCCGAGGCCTTGCCTTCGGAAGCGTCCTCGCCGCCGGCGCGCTTCATCTCCGCGAGGTTCGTCACGACGCCGCCGACCGCGAAGGTGTCGGCCGGATACTTCTCGGGCCGCGTCATCTTCCAGGCCGCGGCGCCCGCGCGCTGAAACTCGAGCGTTTCGCCGCCGCGCGCGATCTCGACCTTCTCGACCTTGTCCTGCGGGATGTCCCAGTACAGGTCGCCCTTGCGCGAGCGCTCCTCCGTCGTGGGCATCTTCCTCTCGAAAAAGAAGATGAACGCGAAGAGCGCGACGACGACCGCCGAGAGCGCGAGCAGCTTCCTGGGAGACATGGCCTGCTAGTCCCGGCGGCGGTACCAGACCCAGATCCCGAGGAGGACGGCCAGGCCCGGAAGTCCCACGATCGCGCCCCAGCCGAGGGCGCGGACCTGGGCGTCGGTCAGCGCCAGGGACGACTGCGCCGGCGTCTTCGGCGCGATGCCGACCTGCTTCTCGCTGCCGGCGAGCCAGTGCGCGGCGTTGGCGAAGAGCATCGCGTTGGCGCCGTTCTGGATCGCGCCGTTGGTCGCAAAGCGCGAGTTGCCGATGACCACCAGGCGCGGCGCCTTCGGGTCGTCCTTCTTCGGGTCAGCCGACGCCAGCGACACGGCGAGCGACACCGGGCCCGCGAGGTCCGCGGCGTCCTTCTTGAGCCCCGCGTCCAGGTCCTTCAGATTCGTCTCGCCCCAGCCGTCCGGCGACGTCTCGAGGAGCATCGCTTCGGCCAGTCCCTCGGGCGGCTTCTCGGCCTTCGTGACCGAGCGCGCGAGCGGCAGAATCACCGGCAGGCCCTCGTTCGAGAGCGCGCCGACGATCGGGCCGGTTCCGTAGCGGTTCACGAGCAGCGTCTCGGCGCCGACCATCGGCAGCGCGTTGGCCGGGTCGACGACGAGGTCGTTGCCGAGCTTGATGCCGTACTTGCCGAGGAGGCCGCCGAATCCCAGGTCCGACGGCGGCGCGCCGGCGCCCGGCAGGACCGGGTCGAGCAGGAGCAGGACGTGGCCGCCGCCGGCGAGGTACTTTTCGAGAGCGCCGGCCTCGGGCTCGAGAAACGCCGTGCGCGGCCCCGCGACGACGACGAGGTCCGCGTCGGCCGGCAGATCCGCCTTGCCGAGGCTGTCCCACGTGCCGACGGTCATGTTGCTGCGCTCGAGGGTCTGCTTGACGTCGGCGAAGCCCTTGCCCCGCTCGGTCGAATCGAGAGCCGCCTCGCCGTGGCCCTTGGTGAAATAGACCTTCGGCTGGCGCTGCTCGGTCACGGAAAGGATCGCCGAGGTGAAAGCCTCCTCGGCCTTGAACGCCTTGACGGTCGGCGCGCCGCCGCCCATCCCCATCCCGGCGTAGTCGAAGTCGGCGAGCTTGTCCTCTTCGACGTACTTCTTGCGGTCGCCGCTCTTGAACACCACGGTGTTCTCGCGGACGCCCGACTCTTTGACGAGGGCCTCGGCGCGGGCGAGGTTGCGCTGCGGATCGAGGTATTCCACCTCGATCTTCGAGCTGCGCGCCTGGTAGCGCGCCAGGAGCTCCTTGACCTCCGTCAGGAGGCGCGATCGGCCGGGAACCATGAACACCGTGACCTGGACCGGCTGCTTGAGGTTGTCCAGGATCTTTCGCGTCGTCTCCGAGAGCGAATAGATCTGGGTGTGCGTCCAGTCGAAACGCTTCCAGTGGCGAAAGGCCAGGTAGTTCACGCCGAGAAGCACCGCCGCCGCCAGCAGGACGCCCGCGGCCGACGTGCCGAGCCGGGTCGAGCGCGCGCTCACGGCGTCTCCTTCTTCGAGGAGAGGACCGTGGCCGCCAGCAGGAGGAAGAAGGCCGTTCCCGAGAGGTAGTAGACGAGCCGGCGCGTGTCGACGACGCCGCGCGCGAACTCGTCCATGTGGTCCCAGATGTTCAGGTAGCCGATCAGGGACTGCCGCGCGGGATCGGCTCCCGACTCGAAGAGGCCCACCGAAAAGATCGGGATGAGCATCGCGAAGGCCAGGATCGCGGCGAGGATCTGGTTCTTCGTCACCGCCGAGGCGAAGGTCCCGATCGACAGGAAGTACGCGCCGAGCAGCGCGATCCCGAGGTAGCCCGCGGCGACCGAACCGAGGTCCACGTCGGTCTTCGAGCGGATGTAGAGGATGAACGCGAGGCTCGGCAGCCACAGCACGAGGAAGAAGCCGAGCGCGCCGAGAAACTTTCCGACGACGACCGCCGCCTCGGACACGGGCGAGGTGAGGAGGACTTCGAGCGTCCCCGAGCGCCGCTCCTCGGCGAGCAGCCGCATCGTCAGGATCGGGACGATGAAGAGCGTGAAGATCCAGAAGAAGGTGTTCGTGAAGAGAAGCGACAGGAAACGCTCCCGCGGGCCGCCCGGCACGGAGAGAAACGCGACGATGCGCGAGAAGATCAGGCCGTTCAGGAACATGTACGCGGTCAGGATCACGTAGGCGAGCGGCGAGAGGAAGTACGCGCGCCACTCGCGGCCGACGATCGCGAAGAGCTTCTTCATGAGACCGGCGCTCCGGAGTCGGGTCCCGTCTCCGCGGCGGGCGGCGCCTCTTCGTGGCGCGTCAGCCGGACGAACACGTCCTCGAGCGACAGCGCCTCGCGCCCGAGCTCGCGCAGGACCCAGCCGCGCGCCACGGCCAGTTTGAAGATCTCCTCGCGCGGATCCGCGCCCGGCGCGCACAGGACGCGCGCCCGCGCTTCGTCGCCGGCGACCTCGACGTCGACCCCGGCCACCCCGGGGACGCTCGCGAGCGCCTCGCGCGCGTCGGCGCCCCCGCGGATCACCACCCGGACGGCGGCCGAACCGGCGAGCTTGCCGCGCAGCTCCGCGGGCGTGCCCTCGGCGACGATCCGGCCGCGGTCGATGATGAGGACGCGATCGCAGACGGCTTCGACTTCGGGGAGGATGTGCGTCGAGAGCAGCACGGCGCGGTCGCGCCCGAGCTCCCGGATCGTTTCGCGGATCTTGATGATCTGCACCGGGTCGAGGCCGATCGTCGGCTCGTCGAGGATGAGGACCGGCGGCTGGTGCACCAGGGCGCCCGCGAGCGCGGTCCGCTGCCGGAATCCCTTCGACAGGTTTTCGATCCGCCGGTGCCGGACCTCGGCGAGGAGGCACTGGCCGAGGGCCTCGTTCACGCGCTCGCGCAGCTGGCCCGTGGCCACGCCCTCGAGGCGCGCCCGGAAGGCGAGGTACTCGTCGACCCGCATCTCGGGATACGTCGCCGCGGACTCGGGAAGGTAGCCGAGCGCGGCGCGCGCCTCCGAGGACTGCGCGACGACGTCGTGCCCGGCCACCCGGGCGGAGCCGGACGTCGGCGGCAGGAAGCCGGTCAGGACCCGCATCGTCGTCGTCTTGCCGGCGCCGTTCGGACCGAGAAACCCGACGATTTCGCCCTGGCGGACGGAAAACGACACGTCGTCCACCGCCAGACGCGTGGGATACCGCTTCGACAGGCCTTGTACTTCGATCATGTGAAAACCGGGTCTGAAAAACGCCGAAGGATAATGCATATTCCCGGAAAGTCGAGCCGCATCCCGTATCATTCTCCCCCGTGATCGCCGTCGAGAACGTCTCGAAGACCTACGGGCGCCTCGGCCGCCGCACGCGCGCTCTCGACGGCGTCAGCCTCGAGGTTCGCCGCGGCGAGACCCTCGGCCTGATCGGCCCGAACGGCGCCGGCAAGACGACGCTGCTTTCCTGCCTGCTCGGCTTCCTGCGGCCGGACTCGGGACGGCTGTCGATCGACGGCCGCGCGGTCGACGACCTGTGGGTACGCGCCCGCACGGGCTACATGCCCGAGCGCCTCGGGTTCGACAGAGATCTGACCGGCGCGAGCTTCCTCGCTTTCCACTGGCGCCTGTCGGGCGGCGCTCCGGCCCGCACCGCCGCCGAGGTCGCGGCGGCCGCCGACCGGGTCGGTCTCGACCGCGCCGTCCTCGCGAAGAAACTCAAGACCTATTCGCGCGGCATGCTGCAGCGGATCGGCGTGGCTCAGGCCACGCTCGGCGCTCCGGAGCTGCTCTTTCTCGACGAGCCGGCCTCCGGGACCGACCCGCTCGGCGTGGCCATCGTCCGCGACCAGATCCTGGCCGCCCGCCGGCGCGGCGCCACCGTCGTCATGAACTCGCACCAGCTCTCGGAAGTCGAGCGCGTCTGCGACCGCGTGGTGTTCATCGACCGCGGCCGCCTCTCGCGCGAAGAAACGCTGCGTGGCGAAGCGGCATCGCGGCGGCGGGCCGTCGTGCGCGTCCCCGAAGGCCGCGCCGAGGAGGCGCGGGCGGCGCTCGAGGCCGGCGGCCTGTCGGCCCAGGTCGACGCCGACGGATCGCTCCACCTCGCGGCGAGCGGCGAGGCCGACGTCGCCCGGGCCGTCAAGACGCTGGCGCTCGCCGACGTCCCCGTCCTCGAGGTCCGCGCCTCGGCCGACCTCGAAGGGCTCTTCCGCGAGGCGCCCCCGTCGTGAGGGAAATGGTGCGCCGTTTCCTGCGGCAGCGTTTCTCGAGCGTGGGCGTCGTCGTCGCGCTCGCGGCTCTCGCGTTCGTGGCCGTGCCGCAGCTCGCCAGCTCCGGCGGCGCAGCCGGTTTCGAGGTCGGCACGCTGGCGCTCCTGATCCTCGCGGCGGGCTGCGTCTCGCGCGACGCCACCGGCGGCGCGCTCCAGATGATCCTCTGCCGGCCGATCTCCCGCAGCGAGTACCTCCTCGGACGCTACGGAGGGATCCTGCTGGCGTTCGCCGTCTTCCTGGTCGCCCTCGCGGGGCTCACCCTGCTCTTTGCGCGAGCCATCCTGCCGATGCTCGGCGCGCCCGCGCGGGCGATCCCCCTCGACTCCCTGGGCCCCTCGATGCTCGCGACCTTTCTCGGCGCCGTCGCGTCGGCGGCGACGATTCTTCTCCTCTCGACGTTCCTCCCGGGCTACGGCGACGTTCTCGGCTTCATCCTGCTCACGCCGCTCGCCGCGCTCCCCGACATCGCCGCGCAGGCCCTTCACATGCCCGTCCTCGCGAAGGTCGGGAAGGGCCTGCGCGACAACGTCCTTCCTTCGCTCGATTGGAACGCGGTGCTGGCGGGGCGCCATCCGTTCGGCGAGGCGACGGGACGGTGGGTGCTCGCCGTCGCCGTCTACCTCGCCGCCGCGCTCTTCGTCTTCAGCCGGCGGGAGTTCGCGTATGGACAGGACTGAGACCCCGGCCGCCCCGCCCCCGGCGCGTCCGCAGTCGCGCCTCTCGCCGATCCTCCTCTGGGTCCTCGCCGCCGCCGTTCTCTTTCGCGTCGTGACGGCTCTCGTCGACCGGGGCGCCGAGGAGGGCCCGGGGCTCGTGCGCTGGCAGCCCCGCGAAAGAGCGACGGCGCTCGCGCAGAAGAGCGGCAAGCCGATCCTCTACGAGTTCTCGGCCGCCTGGTGCGGACCCTGCAAGCTCCTCGACCGGGACTGGGAGGACGCGTCCGTGGCCGCACGGGTCAACGACGGGTTCGTCCCGGCCCACATCATCGACCGCATCCGCGAGGACGGACAGAACCCCGAGGACATCACCGAGCTGCAGCGGCGGTTCGAGATCAGCGGCTTCCCCGCGCTCGTCGCGGCGTCCCCCGACGGGAAGCTGCTCGGCAAGCTCGAGGGGTACCCCGGGCGCCAGCGGCTCCTGCAGTTCCTGGAGAACCCTCAGACCTCGAGCGAGTAGTCGCCCCTCAGTCCTCGTCCTCGACCTCGAGATCCGACCCGGTGCGCACCGAGACCGGTCCGTTTTCCGTCGACAGGCGCACGACGACCGGCCCGTCGCCGAGCTCGAGCCGTTTGTGATCGTCGTCCCACGTCCGCCGCAGCGACCCGCAGGCCTCCCCGCGGCAATGGAACGGCGAGTGGCCGAGCGACTCGACGCTCGTGCCCGAGCGGTAGTCCTTCGGGACCGAGAGGCTGACCGGGCCGTTCACAGCCCGGGCGTCGAGCCCCTCGCCCTTCCAGGAAGTCCCGCCGAGCGCGACGGCGATCGGGCCGTTCTCGGTCACGAGGCGCAGCCGGCCACCGTCGCCCTTCGCGGCGATGGGACCGTTCTCGGCGCGGGCGTCGATGTCGCCCGAGGACTGGCGGATGGAGATCGGCCCGTTCTCCGAGCGGACCACGACGTGCCCGGAGAGGCCGGAGAGCTTGACCGGACCGTTCGACGCGCTGATGTCGAGGGCGGCGGCGCGCGGCGCCGTGACGACGAGGTAGCCGACCCAGTCGCCGTCTTCGGGCCCGCGCACCGACAGCGTTCCGCTGCGGCGCTCGGCGGCGATCCCGATCAGCTGGGCGGACGTCGGCGCGGCCTTGCAGACGAGCACCTCGAAATCGGCGCGGTCGGCTCCGCGGACCAGCACGCCGGAATGCTCGGCCGCCTCGATCCGCAGGGGCTTGCCCGACTCCACGGGGATCGTGAGCTTCTCCTCGGCGCGCGCGGCCGGTTCGTCGTCGAACTCGACCCGGACGTCGCTGCAGGTTTTCGGGTCCTGGCCGTCGTCGATCGAAACGCTCTGGCCGTGCCGGTGACCCGCCCGGGCCGTCGCCGGGCCGAGCAGAAGAATCGTCGCCAGGACCGCCGAAGAAATCGCCCGTGAGCTCGCCATGTCGTCCTCCCCCGGGAGAGACGCGGCGGCCCGGCGGAGGTTACGCGGGCGGTCAGTCCTCCGTCACGACGACCGGGCCGCCCGTCTTGACCAGCGACACGGCGGATCCCTCGGCGTCGTTCAGCGGCTTCTCCCACCACTCGCCGTTCCTGGCGCCGACCTCGGCATAGGGCCCCGAGGGCAGCGCCCCGACCGAACGGTTCCGGCCCGATTGCTTGGCCAGGTACATCGCGCGGTCCGCGAGCTTGAGCACCTCGGTGAACGCGAAGGTGCGGGTCGAGTCCGGGTACCAGGGAAACGGCGCCCAGCCGACCGAGCAGGTCCGGCGCACCTTGTGGCCGCCGCCCAGGTCGAAGGGCTCGGAACCGACCGACTGCATGACGCGTCCGGCCAGGACGTCGCCGCGCGTCCGATCCGCGTCGCGCGAGATCAGGAGGAACTCCTCGCCGCCCCAGCGGATGAGCCGGTCCGAGTCGCGCACGACGCCGGTCAGCCGCCGGGCCACCTCCGCGAGCACGCCGTCGCCGCGGTCGTGGCCGAACTCGTCGTTGATCTCTTTGAAGTGGTCGATGTCGACGATGTAGAAGATGAGGTCGCAGTTGCGGGGCCGGTTCTGGGCCGGGGTCGAGTGGACGCGCAGCGTCCGGTTCACGTCGTCCTCGATCACCGTCGAGAAGAACCGCCGGTTCCGGGCGCCCGTGAGCGCGTCGGTGAACGAGGCCTCCCGCAGTTCGCGGTTGGCCGCGGCGAGCTCGGCGCTGCGCGCGGCGACGGCTTCTTCGAGACGCCGGCGCTCGGCCTCGAGGTGCCGGGTCCGCCAGCGGACGACCGCCACGAGCGCCGCGACCGCGAGCAGGGCCCAGAGCAGCCGCGCCCATCCCGTCTCCCACCAGGCCGCTCGGACCTGGAGCTGCACGATCGCGGGCGTGCGCGAGACCTTGCCGTCGGCGGCGACGCAAAGAACTTCGAAGCGATAGCTCCCGGTCGGCAGCGCCGGGAAGCGGGCCTCGGTCAGCTCGGTCTCGGTGTACTGGTCGACGAGGCCGAGCATGCGGTGGCGGTAGCGCACCCGCCGCGGCTCGATGAACGTCAGGCCCGCCCACGACACGCTGAAGTTGCGCTCGGAGGAGTCGAGGACGACCGGACGCGGCGGGTCGAGCTCGATCTGCCGCGTGCCCGCGATGGCCGACGTGATGACGATCGGCGGCGGCGGCTCCGGCGCCGGCGTGGTGCCCGCCTGGAAGCGGATGAGGCCGCGGCTCGAGCCGAGCCAGACCGTGCCGTCCGGCTCCGCGAGGAAGGCGTTCTGGTCGAGATCGTCGCTGACCATCCCATCGGGCCGCCCGTACCGCGCCGCGTGCTTCCAGTCGGGGCCGTAGACGTCGGCGCCCGTTCCGGTTCCGATCCACAGCGCGCCCGACGCGTCGCGCCCGAGGAGCACGACCTTGTTGGACACGAGGCCCGTGTCCACGTCGATCGGCTTGATCGTCAGCCGGTCGCCTTCGAGGACGACCTTGGCCGCGCCGATCGACTCGCGGTAGGCGACGACGGCGCTGCCGTCGGC
>DATJXB010000182.1:0-9412 GCA_035500755.1 Thermoanaerobaculia bacterium
CTCTGGTTCACGGAATCGCTCCCGGCCGTCGGGCGTCTCTCGCCGAGCGGCGACCTCGCGGAGTTTCCGCTTTCGGGAGGCGCCCACGGCATCGTCGCCGGCATCGACGGAAACCTGTGGGCGGCCGGACGGGGCACGTTGAGCCGCCTCACGACCACCGGCGCGGTGACGCAGTTTCCCGTTCCGATCGACACGGAGACGCCCGCGATCGCCGCCGCCCTCGACGGCACCCTCTGGATCACGGATCGCGAGGCCGGCCGGATCGTTCGCTTCGCGCCGGCCCGCGACACGACCGCCTGCGTCGCCGACGCCTCGAGCCTCTGTCTCGACGGCGGCCGGTTTCGCGTCGCGGCCGATTGGTCGAGCGACACCTCCGCGGGCCGCGGGCATGCCGTCAACCTTTCCCCCAACTCCGGTTACTTCTGGTTCTTCGACCCCGCCAACCTCGAGGTCGTCGTCAAGGTCTTGAACGGCTGCGCCGTCAACGGCCACCACTGGGCCTTCGCCGCCGGACTGACCAACGTCGAGGTCCGCACGACGGTGACCGACACCTCCTCAGGGGCGACGCGAACCTACACGAACCCCCGGGGCACTCCGTTCGCGCCGCTCCAGGACACGACGACCTTCGCGGCCTGTCCGTGACCGGCGCGGCATTCGAAAGGGAAACGGCCATGAACAACCGTGCTTCCGGTCTCTTCCGGTTCGGCGTCGCGCTCTCGCTGACGGTCGGCCTCGCGGCGGCCGCCGCCCTCGCGCAGGACTGGAGCCACTTCGCGGCGAGCAGCCCGACGGGCATCGCCGTGGACGCCGACGGCACGGCGTGGGTTTCAGACCAGGGCCTGTCGGCGATCCGCCGGATCGCGCCGGACGGTTCGGTGAGGGATTTTTCCGTCGGCGGCGCACCGCTCTCCCTGGCGGCCGGACCCGACGGCAATCTCTGGTACACGCTGAAATCTCCCGGGCGGATCGGCCGGCTCACGCGCCTCGGCGCGGTGCGCGAATTCTTCATCCCATCGTCCTCCGCGGAGTCCTACGGCATCGCGGCCGGGCCCGACGGCAATCTCTGGTTCACCGAGTCCAACCTCCAGCGCGTCGGCCGGATCACGCCCGACGGCCGGATCACCGAGTTTCCCGCGCCGCCCTCGACGTGGGTAGGACGAATCGCCCCCGGACCGGACGGCAACCTCTGGTTCGCGGAGCCCAACGAGCTTCGGATCTGTCGCCTGACGACGTCCGGGGAGATCACGCCGTTCACGCTCCCTCCCGGCACCGGGCGGCCGCTCGACCTCGCCGCAGGCCCGGACGGCAAGGTCTGGTTCATCGCCGCGACCGACGACTACGGCCGGAACCACGCCGGTTGGATTTCGCCGAGCGGCGAGGTCGGGAGCCTGTCCGGCTCCGGCTACGCGCAGCGCCTCATCGCGGACCCCGACGGCGGCCTGTGGATGGCGGGGTATTCCACGCTGCAGCGCGTGACGCCGGGACGCGCGCTCGTGAACCTGGACGGCAACGCGATCTACGGCGACGTCTTCGGCCTTTCGATCGGCCCGGACGGTGCGCTGTGGGCCGCCGTCGGCCCCGACGGCTGGGGATCTCCCGGCACGATCCTCCGGATCTCCGTCGACACGACACCCTGTGTCGAGAGCGCGACGACGCTCTGCTTCAACGGCGGCCGGTTTCGGGTCGTGGCCGCCTGGAGCGGTGCCGCCTCGAGCGGTCGGGGCCACGGCGTCCGCCTCTCCGAGAGCGCCGGCTACTTCTGGTTCTTCGATCCGACCAATCTCGAGATCGTCGTGAAGGTCCTCGGCGGCTGCGCGAACGGACACTACTGGGCTTTCGCGGCGGGCCTGACCGACGTCGCGTCCACGGTCACCGTCACCGACACCACCACCGGGTCCACGCGGACCTACGCGAACCAGGGCGGCCAGCCCTTCCCGCCCATCCAGGACACGGCGGCGTTCGCCCCGTGCGACTGACGACCAAAGGAGCCTCACGATGAAAGCCTCGCCACGAATCGTGCTCGGTTTCCTGGGAATGGCCCTGATCCAGCTCGGCTGCAGCGACTCCAACAGCGTGACCGGGCCGGAGGGAGGGAAGCGGACGTATTCGATCTCCGGTACCGTCGCCTCGGGCGACAGCCCCATCGGCGGCGCCACCGTGGAGGTCGTGGGCGGCCAGGGGGTTTCGGCCTCGACGAACTTCTGGGGCGAGTACAACCTCGTGGGCGTGCCCGCGGGCACGGTGCGCCTCGCCGCCAGGGCGTCCGGTTACGGCGAAGCCACCCGGCAGGTGACCGTCGGGCCCAGCGTTTACGAGGTCGATTTCGACCTCGTTCGCCAGGCGGCCGGTACCACGCGGAGCTCCCCGCCTCCGCTCCGACTCGACTAGCCGAGCACCTCGGCCAGCACGCGCTGGCTCTTCAGCTCGTGCCCGAGGAAGTGGCGCCGCGCCAGCTGCGCGACGCGGGCGATTTCGCGAAGGCCGGCGGGCGGCGAAGGGGCCGGGTCGAGCGGCGCCGAGAGAAACTTTGAGAGCGTGCGCCGCGCGTCGGCGGTCAGCCGCAGCGTCTCGCCCTGCCGGCACTCGCCGCCGACGAAACCGGGCCGGCGCTCGTCGAAGAGGAGCGGTTCCGACGCCTCGAGCGGACGCCCGCACCCCGCGCACTCGCCGATCGCCGGGAAGAGGCCCGAGAGCTTCAGCACCCAGACGTCGAAGTACGCCCCGACGGAAGACGCCGGCGCTCCTGAAAAGAGCGCGTCCATCGCGTGCCGGGCGAGGCGGTAGAACGGCTCGGCGGGGTCCGACTCGGAGACGAACGTCTCGAGGCTTTCCGCGAGCGTCGACAGGAGCAGCGCCTTGTCGAGATCCTTCGAAAGCGAGAACGAGGGGCGAATCGGATCCGCGGCGTTGATCGAGACGAGCTCGCGCCCCTCCTTCTCGTAGTAGACGACGCGCGCCTCCGTCATCGGCTCGAGCGCTCCCGCAAAGGCGCTCCTCGGGCGTCGCGCGCCGCGCGCGACACCGCGCTTCTTGCCCGCGTCGCGTGTCAGGAACGAAACGATGCGGTCGGTCTCGCGCAACGCGTGAGTCCCCAGGACGAAGGAGTCGGAGGAATGCAGCCTCACGCCGCGATTATGATGAGAGACGCGGAAGTCACTCGCCTAATGATATTAGGCGTATTATGAACAAAGCCTAATTTTTTATGGAAATAGCCTCGACGCGCCGTCTGGACAAAGGGGTCTGGGCGCTCGGCTGGGTCTCGTTCCTGTCGGACGTCGCGTCCGACATGATCTATCCGCTCCTCCCCGACTTCCTGACGCGCACGCTCCACGCGGGTCCGGCTGCGCTCGGCCTGATCGAGGGCGTCGCCGAGGCGACCGCCTCGATCATGAAGGCCGTGTCCGGCTGGTGGTCGGACCGTTTCCAACGCCGCAAGCCGCTCGTCGTCGCCGGGTACGCGATCGCTGCCGCGGCCAGGCCCCTGGTGGGGTTTGCCGGGACCTGGACCGAGGTGCTCGCGATCCGCTTCGCCGACCGCGTCGGTAAGGGCATCCGCACCTCGCCACGCGACGCGCTGCTCGCCGATCTCGTCCCCCCCGGGGAACGCGGCCGCGCCTACGGCCTGCAGCGCGCGATGGACAACGCCGGCGCGGTGGCGGGACCGCTGCTCGCCGCGGCGCTTCTGAAGTGGGTCTTCTCCGACGAGCGCTCGGTGTTTCTGCTGGCCGCCGTGCCCGGCGCGATCGCCATCGCCGTGCTCGTCCTCCGGGTCCGCGAAACCCCGCGGCGCGCGGAGGAGAAGCCCGCGGCCGCGGCCCCGGCCGCCCGAGGGCCCCTGCCCGCGCGACTCTGGACGCTCCTCGGGGTCTTCGTCCTGTTCGCGCTGGCGAGCTCGACGGACGCCTTCCTGCTGCTGAAAGCCCGCGACAGCGGCGTCCCGCTCTGGCAGCTGCCGCTCCTCTGGGCCGCCTTCAACGGCATCAAGGCGGCCGCCGGCGTTCCGGGCGGCGCGCTGGCCGACCGTCTCGGGCACGTCCGGACGATCCTCGCGGGCTGGGCCGTCTATGCGGCCTCGTACGCCGCGTTTGCGTTCGCGACGACCGCCCGCGAAGTCTGGTCGGTCTTCGCCCTCTACGCGCTTTTCTACGCGCTGACCGAAGGCGCCGAGCGCGCCCTGGTCGCCGATCTCGTGCGCTCCGACGCCCGCGGCCGGGCGTTCGGCGCCTTTCACGCGAGCGTCGGGCTGGCGTCGCTGCCCGCGTCCATCCTCTTCGGGGTCTGGTGGAACGTGTTCGGCCCGCGCGTCGCCTTTCTGATCGGCGCGGGCATCGCCGCCCTGGCCGCGGTGCTTCTCGCCGTCTGGAGCCTGACCCGGGGAAACGCCTAGCTCCTGCCTCCTGCCTCCTGCCTCCTGCCTCCTGATAGCATTCGCGCGTGGGACCGGTCTGGCGCTTGATGAAGGGGCAGAAGGGCACCTGCGACCGATGCGGGCGCGAGACGGCAGACTACCCCGCCGTCGGCCGGGTCGTGGACTACGAGTTCACCCCCGAAGAGAAGTACTGCTGGGACTGCTACCGCTACCTGACCCCGTTCCTGGACGACGTCGCACCGGTGTCGCAGAATCCGTTCCAGCCGGTCACCAAGCCCGCGATCCCGTGACCGATCTGCTCTCGACCTTCGGCGGCTCGGACCTCGCGCCGATCGCCGAGAAGGTCCTCGCCGGGAATCGCCTCTCCTTCGAGGACGGCGTGGCGCTCTTCGCGACGCGCGACTTCCTCGGCCTCGGGCGCCTCGCCAATCACGTCCGTGAAGCGCGGCACGGCAACCTCGCCTTCTACAACGTCAACCGGTACCTGAACCCGACGAACCTCTGCTGGGTCGACTGCGCGCTCTGCGCGTGGGCGAAGAAGGTCAACGAGCCCGGCGGTTACGAGCTCGCCGTCGACGAGTGCGTCGCCGAAGCCGGAAAGGGCTACAGCGAGGCGGTCACCGAGTTCCACATCGTCGGCGGCCTGCACCCGACCTGGCCGTTCGACTACTACACCGGCCTGATGCGCGCCCTCAAAGAGAAGTTCCCCGGCGTGCACCTCAAGGCGTGGACGATGGTCGAGCTCGACTGGATCGCCCAGGTCGGCCGGATGCCGGTCGCCGAGGCGATCCGCCGCCTGAAGGACGCGGGCATGGACTCCTGTCCGGGCGGCGGCGCGGAGATCTTCGAGCGCCGCGTGCGCGACGTCATCTGCAAGAACAAGATCTCCGGCGAGCGCTGGCTCGAGGTGGCGCGCGAGTGCCACCGCCAGGGCGTCAAGACCAACGCGACGATGCTCTACGGCCACGTCGAGACCGCCGAGGACCGCGTCGACCATCTGCTCCGCCTGCGGGACCTCCAGGACGACACGGCCGGCATCCCGGGCGTGATCCCGCTCGCGTTTCACCCCGAGAACACGCCGCTCGCGCACCTGCCGACCTCGACCGGGCAGCTCGACCTCAGGGTCATCGCGGTCTCGCGCCTCCTCCTCGACAACGTGCCGCACATCAAGGCCTACTGGATCCAGATCGGGACGAAGCTGGCCCAGGTGGCGCTCTTCTTCGGAGCCGACGACCTCGTCGGCACGGTCGTGGACGAGACGATCACGCACGCCGCGGGCGCGACGACGGCGTCCGGCATGACCCGGACGGACTTCGAGCGCATGATTCGCGAGAGCGGCCGCGAGCCTTACGAGCGGGATTCCCAGTACCGGCGGGTCGTCCGGTCGGGCGGCCGATTGGAGCCCGTCCCGGCCTGAACCGTCAGGGGTTCGTCTCGACCGCGCTGTCGGTCGACACCGAGAACTTCTTGTAGTCGCCGTACTGGAAGAGGGCGTCCACGCGCGCGGCGAAGAGGACGAGAACTTTCGCCGAACCGGTGAACCGCGCCTCGACGGGAAGCCAGATCTCGTCGTTGACCTTCCGCCGATAGAAGTACGTCTGCGCGCCCTTCTGCAGCCGCGCCAGGCGCGCCGGGCCGACGCCCAGGTTCTCGAGCAGGCGGGCCTCGATGCGGACGAGCTGCCGGTCCTGCTCGTCGACCCACGCACGGCCGGCGAGTTTCTGGATGACTTTGCCGCCCGCCGTGATCGGCTTGTAGCCCGGCTTCGGAGCGAACGAGAGGACGATCGTCGACCGCCCGTTCACCTCTTCGCGGCCCTCGACGAGGATGTCGTCCATCCGGAAGACCTCGTCGACGACCTCCTGCTCCTGCCGCTTCTCCTCCTCCTCTTTCGCCTGGCGGCGGGCCTTCGCCGCCGCGTCCTCGCTGGTGCGCCGGCGCTCGGCGAGCTCGGTCTTCTCCTGCTGCTTCCGGTCTTCGTCCGCGAGCTCCTTCGACGAGAGCGGCACGTCGTCCCGCGCGACCAGGCGGCGGTACATCTTCAAGGGTTCCGAGGACGGGTAGACCTCGAACGTCTCGGACTTGACCTTCTTGACCGTGCCGCTGCCGTCGAAGCGGCGCTCCGTGCGCTTCTCCGTGAACGTGTACTGCTCGAGGAGCGCGTCGTCGCTGCGGAGGTTCTTGCGCACTTCGTCGAGAAACGCTCGGGGCTCGGGAAGCGAGCGGCCGTCGGCACGGTCCGCCGCGAGGAGCGCCGGGGGGAAACACGCCAGGGAGACCGCGAGCGCCGCGCGCACGGTGAGGTCGCGCATCCACCGCGAAAACCGCGCGGATGGCCCCGAGATTCCCCGGGTCCGCATCGGCCCCGAAACCGTCCTGCATATAATCGCGAGCGGCAGGCCGTCCGGCCCGCCGGGAGGCAACGGGATGGAGGCACCCAGGGGATTTGCCCGGTCGTCGATCGGCCGCAAGGTGGTCATGGCCGTGACGGGCGTCCTCCTCGTCGGGTTCGTCATCGTCCACATGATCGGCAACCTCCAGGTCTACATGGGCCCGGAGGCGATGAACGGCTACGCCGTCTTCCTGCGGGAGTTCCTCCACGGCGGGGGTCTCTGGATCGCGCGGGCCGTCCTGCTCGTGGCCGTCGTGCTCCACATCTGGTCGGCGACGTCGCTGACCCTGGCGAGCCGACGCGCCCGCCCGATCGGGTACCGCGAGCAGCAGTGGGAGGAATCGACCTACGCGTCGCGCACGATGCGCTGGGGCGGCGTGATCCTGCTCCTGTTCGTGATCTACCACATCCTGCACATGACCACGGGCACCGTGCACCAGAGCTTCATCGAGGGCGACGTGTACCACAACTTCGTCGCCGGCTTCCGCGTCGTCCCGGTGTCGCTCTTCTACATCTTCGCGATGCTCGCGCTGGGGCTGCACCTGCGCCACGGCGTCTGGAGCATGTTCCAGACGCTCGGCGTCTCGCACCCGCGCTACATCCACGCCGCCCGCGTGCTCGCGTGGATCGTCGCCGTCGTCGTGGTCGTCGGCAACATCTCGTTCCCCCTGGCGGTGCTCGCCGGGCTGGTGAAGTAGCCAAATCGCCGAGGAGTCCAACTGCCGTGGAGCTGAAGTCCAACATCCCGTCCGGGCCGATCGAGAAGAAGTGGGACAAACACCGCTTCGACATGAAACTCGTCAACCCGGCCAACAAGCGCAAGTACACGATCCTGATGGTCGGCTCGGGCCTGGCCGGCGCCGGGGGTGCCGCCTCGATGGCCGAGCTCGGCTACAACGTGAAGTGCTTCTGCTACCAGGACTCGCCGCGTCGGGCCCACTCGATCGCCGCGCAGGGCGGCATCAACGCGGCCAAGAACTACCGCAACGACGGCGACAGCGTCTTCCGGCTCTTCTACGACACGGTCAAGGGCGGGGACTTTCGCGCGCGCGAAGCCAACGTCTACCGCCTCGCCCAGGTGTCGGTGAACATCATCGACCAGTGCGTCGCGCAGGGCGTGCCGTTTGCCCGGGAGTACGGCGGCCTGCTCGACAACCGCTCCTTCGGCGGCGCGCAGGTGTCGCGCACTTTCTACGCGCGGGGGCAGACGGGCCAGCAGCTCCTGCTCGGCGCCTACCAGGCCCTCGAGAGGCAGATCGGCCTCGGCTCGGTGTCGATGTTCCCGCGCCACGAGATGCAGGAGCTCATCGTCGTCGACGGACGCGCACGGGGTATCGTCGTGCGCGACATGGTGACCGGCGAGGTCGAGACCCACCTCGGCGACGCCGTTTGCCTCGCCACCGGCGGCTACGGCAACGTCTTCTACCTGGCCACCTACGCCAAGGGCTGCAACACGACCGCCCTCTGGCGCGCCTACAAGAAGGGGGCCGCGTTCGCCAACCCGTGCTTCACGCAGATCCACCCGACGTGCATCCCGGTGACCGGCGAATACCAGTCGAAGCTGACGCTCATGAGCGAGTCGCTCCGCAACGACGGGCGCATCTGGGTGCCGAAGGCGAAGGGCGACAAGCGGGGGCCGGACCAGATCCCGGAGGGCGAGCGCGACTACTACCTCGAGCGCATGTACCCGAGCTTTGGCAACCTCGCGCCGCGGGACATCGCCTCGCGCGCGGCCAAGCGCGTCTGCGACGAGGGCCGCGGCGTGGGCCCGACCGGTTTCGGCGTCTACCTCGACTTCCAGGACGCGATCGCCCGGCTCGGCCAGAAGAAGATCGAAGAAAAGTACGGCAACCTCTTCGAGATGTACGAGCGCATCACCGACGAGGACCCGTACAAGGTGCCGATGCGCATCTACCCCGCCACGCACTACACGATGGGCGGGTTGTGGGTGGACTACAACCTGATGAGCTCGATCCCCGGCCTCTTCGTGCTCGGCGAGGCGAACTTCTCCGACCACGGAGCGAACCGCCTCGGCGCTTCGGCCCTGATGCAGGGACTGGCCGACGGTTACTTCATCATCCCGTACACGATCGGCAACTACCTCGCCCGGGAAAAGTTCACGCCGGTCCCGGCCGACCACGCCGACGTCCGCGCGGCCGAGAAGGCCGTCGCCGAGCGCACGGCCCGCCTGCTCGGGATCCAGGGCAAACGCACCGTCGCGTCCTTCCACCGCGAGCTCGGCAAGATCATGTGGGAGCACTGCGGCATGGCCCGCGACAAGAAGGGGCTCGAGCACGGCCTCGGCAAGATCCCGGGACTGCGCGAGGAGTTCTGGAAGAACGTGACGGTGCCGGGCTCGGGCGCCGAGTTGAACCAGTCGCTCGAGAACGCGGGACGCGTGGCGGACTTTCTCGAGCTCGGGGAGCTGATGTGCCTCGACGCCCTCGAGCGCGACGAGTCCTGCGGCTGCCACTTCCGCCTCGAGCATCAGATGGCCGACGGCGAAGCTCAGCGCAACGACGACAAGTTCTGCCACGTCGCCGCCTGGGAGTACACCGGGGACGGACGCAAACCCAACCGGCACGTCGAGCCGCTCGTCTTCGAGAACGTCGAGCTCGCCGTGCGCAGCTACAAGTAGGACCCGGAGCGAC
>DATJXB010000183.1:0-12075 GCA_035500755.1 Thermoanaerobaculia bacterium
ACGCCGACGGCCGAGAGCGCCTCGGGCACCTGGTCGGCCGCGCCGCGGACGTAGCCGACGCGTTTCAATGCCGGAAACCGGATGTCCGCAGCCGCGATCTCGACGTCGGCCGTTTCCGGGCGCGGCGTGCGCGGGATGTACCCATAATCGATGATACGGACCCCGAGGTTCATTCGACGTCCGTCGGCGAGGACGGCCGCGAGCGCGAAGGGGTAGCGCCCGGCGGCCGCGCTCTTCGGAGGCGCGAGCGGAAGCTCCAGGAACACGCGCTCCCCGCGTTTGGCGAGCGCGAAGTCGCGGGCCGGCGGCGCGGCGAAGCCGGGAGGCGCCGTCGTTTCGAGGCGCCCCGAAAGCGGGCCGTCCGCGTTCGAGGTCAGCGTGACCTCGAGGTGCTTGCCGCCGTCGCCGAGCGGCCAGACCACGAGGCGCGGCTCGACGGCGACGTCGAGCGGCGGAACGGCGCGAACCGGGCGCCGGATCTCGCCGATCGCTTCGTCCCGCAGGCGGAAGGCGGCGTCGCGCTCGAGCGTGACCGTCGTCCCCGCGATCGTCAGGCGCACGAGGGCGTGGAGCGCCGCGGGCGCGAAGGGCTCGCCGCGGATCGCGGCCGGAGTCTGGCTCCAGTCGTAGAGGTCGCCGGAAAGCGGCCGGTAGAGGAAGTAGGGGAGCGTCGGCCGCGCCGCGGCCGGCAGCGCCGCGGAAGCCTTCCACTCTTCGAGCTTGCCGGGGGCGACGGTTCGGCCGGCGAGCGGGGCGCCGCCGTCCCACCCTTCCGGGCTCACGAGGGCGACGCTCTCGACGGCGACGCTCGCCGCGCCGGCGTTCCAGACGTCCACGGTGACGCCGAGGCTCTCGCCCGGCGCCGCGGTCTCGCGCTCGGCGAGCACGTCGAGCGTCACGCCCGCGGACGCCGCGAGCGCGGCTTCCGCGAGCGCGATCTTCTCGTCGAGGAGCATGCCGACCGCACCGTCGCCCGGACGCACGAGTGAGCGCGCGGCGCGCAGCTCGGACAGAGCCCGCGCGAGCGATGGCGCCAGCGCGGGGAGGTCCGGCGTCGAGAGCTTCTGGAGCGCCGAGGCCGTCTCGGCCGAGACGCGGTCGAGGTGGCCGGCGATGTCGGCGCGCCGTTTGGGGTCCGCGGTCTCGGCGGCGATCGCGGACAGGCGCGTGTCGACGCCGGCGAAGAGGTCTTTGCCCTCGCGGCCTTCGCCGCCCGAGACCCAGCCGACCGCGGTGTCCTGCGGGCCGGCCTCCTGGAGGCGTCCCATGTCCTGCGAGCGGTGGAGACTGCGGCTCGCCATCGCGATCTGGTAGTAGGAGCGGCCGGTCAGAGCTTCGACGCCGCCGGTCGAGAGAACGATCGTCGTCGAGTCCTTGTCGAACCAGCCCGTCTCGCGGTACAGGGCGCGCGGCTGCCAGGGCGTCAGCCCCTCGGCGGCGAGCCCGGGAAACTTCGAGGCGTCCCCGGCCGCGGCGAAGGCCTCGCGCGCGACGACGCCGGCGGCCTGGTGCTGGCCGTGCCCGTCGCGCGTCGTCCCCGAGAAGATGCTGACGACGACCTGGGGCCGATAGCGACGCACGATCCGGACGGTGTCCTCGAGGAGCGCCTCGCGCGGCCATTTCGAGAACGTCTCGTCGAGCGAGCGCGTGAAGCCGAAGTCGTAGGCGCGCGTGAAGTACTGCCGTCCGCCGTCGAGCCGGCGCGCCGCGCCGAGCTCCTGCGAGCGGACCAGACCGAGCCCGACGCCGAGATCCGGCCCCACCAGGTTCTGGCCGCCCTCGCCGCGCGAGAGCGAGAGATACGCGGCGTCCCCGCCCATGCCGCGCGCGACGAGCGCGAGCAGCTCCGTGTCCTCGTCGTCGGGATGCGCGCCGACGACGAGGAGGCGGCGGTGCGTCGAGAGGCGGCGCAGCAGGCGGTCCACGGCCTCGAGACCTCCCGTCGACGGCGGCGTCAGCGCATAAGAGGTCGCGGCCGCCGATTCCTCGGCCCGCGGCGCGGCGGGCGCGAGGAACGCGGCGAGCGCGCCGAGAAGAAGCGCGGGCCGGAGGCGGCGCACTACTTCTTCAGGCTCTTGCGGACCAGCGGCACCGAGGCCGCGGCGACGGCCCCGAGGAGCGCGGCGAGAAGACGGGCCTTGCGGCGCGGTTCCATGCCGCGCCACTCGTCGGCCAGACGCGCGACCGTGCGGCGCGAGGCGTCGGTCGCGTTTCCGGCGACGCGGCGCACGGCGGTCGCGCCTTCGCCCGAGGCCTCGGCGATCGCGGCGCGTGCGACGGCGACGCCGCCGGTGATCGAGCGGATGACGGTCTCGAACGACACGCCCGAGCTGGCGCCGCGGCGGCGCGTCGGAGCTTTCGCGCGGCGGGTGGCCGCGGGCTTGCGGGGCCGGCGGGCGGCGCCGGCCGGCCTGCGCGCGGTCCGTTTGCGGGCCTTGCTCGTCCCGATCTCCACGACCGTTCCGGGCTTCTCCTGATCTTCCATGGTTTCCCTCACTTCTCTCCGGCCGCGGTGTAGACGGGGGTGATGTCGACCGGAATGTCCTTCAACCCCTGAGCGACGCGTTCCATTTCCGGCGTCATTTTTCCATAGCCATCCAGCAATTTCCGCGCCCGGGCAACGTCGCCCGTGGCTTCGATCGTCAGGAGCTCGGCCGCCAGCGACTTCACGGCGTCGCGGAACTTCGACGTCTCGACGCGGAAGCGGCCTCCGTCCGCCGGAACCACGGTGCCCTTCTCGACGAACCAGTTCCACTGCACGGCCACGCCGCCGCCGTGGGCTTCGCCGACGCCGAAACGGATCGAGCGCCAGAAAAGCGCGCCCGTCGTGATCGCCAGCGTGTCGGCGTCGAAGGCCGTCACCCACCTTTCGTCGATCGCCTGGAGGAGCGTCCACATGCCGACGACATCGGCCTTGCACTCCTCGATGGTCGAGTAGAGATCCTTCAACAGCAGCCGCGCCTCGACCCGGCGCCCGTCGGGCGCCGTGATGAGGCCGGGGCCGAGGCCATGCGCGAGCTCGTGAAACAGCGTGTGGTGGAAGTAGGCGTCGAAGGAGACGGAGCCCGCCTGCGCCGGATCGAGCACGCGCTCGGCGATCGGCTTGCCGGACACGCGGAACTTCGCCTCCAGGACGTTTTTCAGCATCACCTTCTTGGAGCCCTTCGCCTGCCGGACGCGCTCGTCGTTGGGGAGGTTGAAGGCGGAGGTCTGCACGGAGACGCGCGCGTCGCCCGCGGTGTAGGCCTCCTGGACGACGCGGATGGGCGACTCGAACTTGCGGCTCGTGGCCCGGTACTCCTCGGGGACCGGCAGGCCGCGCTGGAGGTCCGGGAGGTGCTTCGCGTAGGCCGCGAGCGCGTCGCTCGACTTCTTGTCGCGGACCGCGAGGAAGGCCTCGAAGGACGCCTTGTAGTTGAAGAGCGCGTCCTCGTAGACCTCGGTCGGTCCGAGCTCGAACTCGATGTCCGAGTCGAGGTCCATCCACGCCATGTCGGACGGGTAATAGTCGTCGCCGAGGAGCGCCTCCGCCCGCGCCTCGAGGTACCGGCGCAGCGACGCGTTTCCCGTCAGGCTCGCGGCGCGGCGCAGGTGGAATACCACGGGCTCGAGGTCGCTGCGGTACTCGCGCGAGTACGGAACGGCCACGAGACTTCTGCCGTCGCGGCGGATCACGGTGGTGGGCGCCTCGAAGGCTTTGCGGTCGGCCGGGTGGTCGGCGACCCAGCGCTCGAACGCCTCCTTCGTCAGGCCGGCGGGATAGAAGGCGGCGCCGGGCGGCTTCGGGGCGGTCCCGATGAAGGGACGGTTGCCGGCGAGCCGGTCCCACGGGCCGGCGTTGATCCGGAAGTAAGCCAGGGCGTCCGCCGCCCCCGGGACACCGTGGGCCGCCTCGCTCGTCAGCCGCCGGCGCAGGCCCGGGTTCTTCTCCGACACCTGGCGCAGGAAAATCTCGCCGACCGGCCGGGACGCCTCGATCAGCTCGTGGAGGACGCGGCTCTCGCGGTCGTCGAGGAGCGTCCGGTCGTAGTCGATCGGGGTTCGGGGAAGCTTCGCCAGCTGCTCCGGCACGTCGGGAGCGAAGACCAGGCCCGCCGCGCCGGCGAGCGCGGAGGCCGCGAGCGCCAGGGCCGCCTTCATCCGGCGGAATCTAGCATTATCTTTGCAGTCCCATGGGTTCGCCGGAGGTTGCGACGAGGATCGACACGTTCGACCGCGAGGCGATGGCCGCCTGGTACGTCCGGAACCGGGAGCGCTCGGAGGCGCTCTTCGATCGGGTCCGGCCGGAGGCGTACGAGGCGCGGCCGATCTCCCTGCGCAACCCGATCTGTTTCTACGAGGGCCACCTGCCCGCGTTCGCCGTCAACACGCTCTTGAAGCGCGGACTCGGCGATCCGGCGCTCGACACGGCCTACGAGACGCTCTTCGAGCGGGGCATCGACCCCGAAAGCGAGGCGGCGGCGCCCGGCGGTCCGCCTTCGTGGCCGTCGCGCATCGAGATCCGCAGCTACGGCGCGGCGGCCGACCGCGCGGTGCTCGACGCCCTCGCGCATCGCGACGTGACCGCCGCGGGCAATCCGGTTCTCGCGGGCGGTCTCGCGGCGTACACGGTCCTCGAGCACGAGCCGATGCACCAGGAAACGCTGGCGTACATCTGGCACCGCCTTCCGTACGACCGCAAATTGCGGCCGGCGGGACTTGCGGCGCCGTGGATCGGCGGCGAGCCGCCCCCGCGGCGCGCCGCGCGCATCCCGCGGGGCGTCGCCACGCTCGGCGCCTCGCCGGAGGAGCCCTTCGCGTGGGACAACGAACTTCCGCGGCACACGGCCGACGTCGCGTCGTTCTCGATCGACGTCCACAGCGTCACCAACCGCGACTTCCTCGAGTTCGTCGACGCGGGCGGCTACGGCGACGAGGCCCTCTGGGACGCCGAAGGCTGGCAGTGGCGCGCCGAGCACGACGTGCGGCATCCGCTCTTCTGGGAGCTTCACCGCGGGGCCTGGTTCTGGCGCGGCATGTGGGATCTCCTGCCGCTGCCGGCGGCCTGGCCCGTGTACGTCGCGCACGCCGAGGCGGCGGCGTACGCGCGGTGGAAGAAGCGCCGCCTGCCGACCGAGGCCGAGTACCACCGCGCCGCGTTCGGCACACCCGAAGGTCCCGAGCGCCGCTACCCGTGGGGCGACGCGGCGCCCGACCGGACGCGCGGCAATTTCGACTTCGTCCGCTGGGATCCGGCGCCGGTCGGCTCCTTCCCGCGCGGCGCGAGCGCGTGGGGCGTGCACGACCTCGTGGGCAACGGCTGGGAGTGGACGTCCACGGCCTTCGAGGGCTTCGACGGGTTCGCGCCGATGCCGTCGTATCCGCAGTACTCCGCCGACTTCTTCGACGGCAAGCACCGGGTCCTGAAGGGCGCCTCCCCGGTCACGGCCCGGGAGCTCCTCCGGCCGAGCTTCCGCAACTGGTTTCGCGCGACGTATCCCTACGTCTACGCGAAGTTCCGCACGGCGGCCTGACGTGGCGATTCCCGAGAGCGCCCAGCCGCCTCCGGCCGAGATCGTTCGCGATTTCGCGGACGAGGTCCGCCGCGACCTGGCGCTGAAGCCCAAGCAGATCCAGTCGAAGTACCTGTACAACGGCCTGGGCTCGGCGCTCTTCGAGGCGATCTGTCACCTGCCCTGGTATCGCATCACGCGCGCGGAGGGGCGCCTGCTCGCCCGCTTCGCGGCGGAGATGGTGGCGCCGGTCGGCGACCCGGTCACGCTGACGGAGCTCGGCTGCGGCAGCGGCGAGAAGCTCGCCATGATCGCCGAGGCGCTGCGGCAGCGCCGGCGCCCGGTCGCCGTCCACCTGATCGACATCTCGCCCTCGGCCCTGGAGCTCTCCGAGCGGACGCTCGGCAAGTTCGAGCACGTCTCGGTCGTCGGCCACCGGGCGACTTACGAGGAGGGGCTGCGCCAGGCGGCCCGCGACCGGCCGCCGCGCGGCGCGATGCTCGTCCTGTTCCTCGGCTCGAACATCGGCAACTTCGACCCGCCCGCGGCGGCCGAGTTCCTCCGCGAGATCCGACAGACGATGCGCCCGGGCGACGCGCTCCTGCTCGGCGCCGACCTCGTGAAGCCCGAGAGCGAGCTGCTGCTCGCCTACGACGACCCGCTCGGCGTGACGGCGGCGTTCAACAAGAACCTGCTCGCGCGGATGAACAACGAGCTCCTCGCCGACTTCGACCTCGGGGCATTCGACCATCGGGCGGTCTGGAACGCGCGCGAGCGGCGCGTCGAGATGCACCTGGTCTCACGGCAGGCGCAGACCGTGCGGATCCCGCGCGCCGATCGCACGGTGTCGTTCGCGGCGGGAGAAGCCATCTGGACCGAGAGCTCGTACAAGTACCACGCCGACGAGATCGTCGACGTCGTCGAGCGCGGCGGCTTCCGCTGCCACGAGCAGTGGATCGAGCCGGAGGCGAGGTTTGCCCTGACGCTGTTTCTCGTCGGGTGACCCTCAGCGACCTGGCGGCGCCACGGCGCCGGCGCTCGAGAATGCCCGGGTGTCGGCGACGCCGCAATACGCGTCGGCGTTGTCGTACGTTCGGGTCTCGTTCGTCGCCGTATCGAGGACGGTGAGCGTGTAGGCGACGCTCGTCAGGCCGGTCTCGAAGAGCCAGTAGCCGTGCCCGAAGGAAGTCGCGTCGAGCATCTTGACGCCAACCTCGGGAAGGCCCGCGACGCCGGTGATCGCCGACAGGCCGAAGAAACCGAAGCGATCGCCCCCCGAGAGCGCCTCGCCCTGCACGGGGCGCCCGGTTCCCGGGTCCACGGCGGAGAGCGTCGCGCGAAACCGGCCTCCGAGCAGCGGCAGGGATGGGCTCGCGGCGAGCGCGGACTGCACCGGGGCGACGGTCGAGCCTGGCGGCGCCGGCGAGGGTTCGAACGCGGCCGTGTCGGCCCCTCCACAGTAGGGGGCGCTCGATGCGTTCCCGTAGACGCGCGCACTTCCGTTGACCGTGTCCGTCACGGTCAGGACGAAGTTCACGTCGGTCAGGCTGCCGTAGAAGACCCAGTCGCTGTTCCAGGGAGGGATCTCGGCGTCCACGAGCTTGACCAGGACTTCCGGCAGCGTGGCGTCGCCCGTCAGATCCGGGAAGCTGAAATAGCCGAAGGCGCCGTTTTGCGCGACCGCGGTCCCTGCGACGATCCGTTGCGTTCGCGGATCCTGTGCCGAGAGCCGCGCCTGAAAGCGGCTACCGCCGAAACAAAGGGTCGTCGAGTCCGGGACGCACGGCGAGGTCGCGACGAAGAGAGGCAGCGAGATCGCCGCCACGCCGTCGGAGGTTCCGGCGTACAGGATCCGATGGCGGTAATCGAGGGCGAGCGAAGTCACGGCGCCGAGCGGCGGCGCCGCGTGCCAGACGTAGCCGTTCAGGGTCACGAACACGCCGACGTCGGTCCCGGCGTAGACCGTCTGCGGTTCGAGAGGGTCGGTCGCGATCGAGCTCACCTGGGTTCCGAGCGTGCCGTGGTTGCTCCAGCTCTGGCCGCCGTCCGACCGGTAGATACGGCCCCCGATCGCAGCGAGAAGCTGTCCCGAAGGCGCGACGGCGACCTGTGATGCCGCTCCGCCGTCGTAAGACTGGTCTCGCTGGCGCTCCTGAAACGTTCGGCCGGAGTCGGTGCTCTGGAAAATCGCTCCGGCCGGGTACCCCGGATAGTCGTAGACCTCCCTGATTTCTCCGGTCGCGTAGAACGTCTCCGGATGGTTCGGATCGATGATGAGAGAGGCGATCGTGCGGCTGAGTCCCTGTACCGAGTAGCGCGTCCAGGTCTCGCCCGAATCCGTGGACTTGTTCACGAACGGCCCGTCTCCGGCGGCGTAGACCGTGCCCGGGTGCGCCGGGTCCAGGGCGATCGCCTCGATGGGGAGCACCGGTCCGGTCGGACGAAAAGTGCGCCCCGCGTCCGTGCTGACGTCGACCCCGCTCGCGGTAGCCGCGAAGAGTCGTGCCGCGTCGCCGGAGTCGGGGACGATGGCGTGGGCGTTCCGGGGACCGCCCGAAGCGGCGGCCCACGCAGTGCCTCCGTCGGCGCTGACGAAGAACCCGCTCGCGGTCGACGCGTAGAGACGTCGCGGGTCGGTCGGATCGAGGGCGAGCGCCGACACGGCGCCGCCGGCGGACCAGAGAGTCCTCCACGCGCCCGGGGCGACGCGGTCCGGCGCGAGGATCTGAGCGACCGTGTTCGCCGATACGGCCAGGGCGGCGGCGGAAAGGAGCATCCCGATCGAGCGCCGGCGGTTCGAGGTTCGCATGGCCTCCCTCCAATCGCCGGAGACGATGACTGGCCGCCACGACCGAAGTCGTAACGGTCTCCTGCTCTTTCGCTAGCTTTAGGATGTTGGGGCGGACGAGGCCGCCACCGGGGTCGTGCGCGTCGGGAGCTGGGGCGGCGCCGGTGAGGGCTTGCGGGGCGCGGCGGACTTCCGGGGCAGCTCCGGCAGGTGCCCCGCCGTGGGCTCGTCGCCGCCGGTGGCGGCCGGAGCGGCGTCGAGCGAGGGGGCCATCCGGAGCGGCTTCCACTGCGCGCCGGCGTCGTCGCTCTTGATCACGCCGAGGTGCGTGGCGGCGTAGAGCGTCGACGTGGACCGCGGGTCGATCGCGAGCGCCGTGACGTAGAGATCGTTCTTGATCTCTTTCCACGATCGGCCGCGGTCGGCCGACTTGTAGATCGCCGCGGCGGTGCCGGCGTACATCGTCTGCGGCGACGCCGGGTCCATCGCGATCGTGAGGACGTTCCAGCTCCGAAGCCCGCCGTTGGCGGGCGACCACGTGACGCCGTGGTCCGCGCTGCGGAAGAGCCCGTCGTGCGTGCCGGCGAAAATCTCGCCGTTGGCGGGGTCGAACGTCAGATTCCACACGGTGCCGCGGCTCAAGCGTCCGCTCGGCCGCGCCCACGTCGTGCCGCCGTCGGCGCTGTAGAAGACGCCCTCGCTGTTGGTGCCGGCGTAGAGGCGGCCGGCCGTCCCGGGGTCGACGGCGATCACCGTGACCGCGACGTGCGTGGTCGGCGGCACGAGCTCCCGCCAGCTCCCGCCGCCGTCGTCGCTGTGGAAGACGCGCCCGCCCTCCGCGCCGGCGTAGACGCCGCCGGGACGGTGCGGGTCGCAGGCGATCGAGCCGACGTACCGCGCTCCGATTCCCGTGTTGGCCTCCTGCCATCGCTCGCCGCCGTCGCGGCTCCGGTACACGCCGCCCTTGTCGGTCGTCGCGTAGAGGCTCGAGGGCGAGGACGGGTCGACCGCGATCGCCAGGAGGGCGTGCTGCTGCAGGCCGGCGCCGAGCCGCCGCCAGGTGAGGCCGGCGTCGGCCGTCTTGTAGAGGCCCCGCGCCGTCGAGGCGTAGATCGTGGACGGCGTGGCGGGGTCGAGGGCGAACGCGGTGACGAGACCGCCCTCGCCCTGGAGAACGAAGCCGGGACCCGCGTCCTCTTGCGCCGCGGCGAAGGCTGCCGCGAGGAGAGCGAGGCCGAGGAGCGCAGGCCAGCGAGTGCGCGCGTTCACGGGGCGCTCATTCTCCGACAAATGCCGGCGTCGAGCCAGCGATTCTCGCCGCTTCCGGCCGGCTGGTCCGAGATCATTGCGACATCCGTCACTCCTCCTCATTCTGTGAAGGCGGAAACTCGGTGCCGAAATGTTCAGAGACTGGAATTCAACGCCGCGGCGGTTCACGAAGCGGGACGGCACGGCGGCCTCGGCTGATCCTCGTCCGCCCATGGAGCGAGTGTCGCTCTTTGGCCGCCGGGCCGTCCTCTGGAATGGCTAGGTTTTCAATGGGGAATTCCGCGCCCGGACGTCCTTCGGACCCCGGTCAACGGCCCGGGATCCGCACGAAGCCGTGGAACATCCCGTCCGCGTCGGCGTAATCGCCGACGATCACCCCGAGAACGTTGATCGAGTAGGCCTCGGTCAGTTGCGCGTCGCCGGGGACCTCGAAGGATTCCGTCGTGCCGCCCCGGACGATCAGGCCGAATTCCGCGTCCTCGTCCGTCGCGTACAGACCGACGATCGTCCCGAGGAGATTGATCCCGCGCGTCGACGTCTGGTTCGGTCCGGGCTGGTCGATCCGGGTGAAGCGGCCGTTCTTCAGGACGTACCCGTGCACGAAGCCGTCGGCGTCGGAGAAATCGCCGACGATGACGCCGAGGTCGTCGATCTGCCAGGCGTCGGTGGTCAGCGATCCGGGAAAGTACACATGGTCGCGTCTGACCGGCAACGTCATCGGGGAAAACGACAACGTTTCCGCAGCGCCGGATCACGCCGGCGAGTACCCGGAGTACCAGCGCGCGAGCTGGGCCTACCCCACGGTGTACCTTCCGGGCGACCAGCGCCATCGCGTGAGGGCCTGGTTCGGCGCCGCGATCCCGGTATCGTTCGGGTCCATCGGCGGTTCCCTCATGGAGTCGTACGCCTCGGGACTGCCCTACGAAGCCGTCGCCGACGTTTCGGTCTCGCCCTACGTCGACAACCCGGGCTACGCCATGCCGCCCGACACGAAGCCCTACTTCTTCTCGGGACGCGGCGCCTATCGCATGCCCTCGGTCTCGAGCACGGATCTCGCCCTCACGGTGACCGCGCGCGTCTTCGAGTCGGTCGAGCTCTTCGTCCAGCCCCAGATCCTGAACCTCTTCAACCAGCACGGCGTCCTTGCCGTCGACACCACCGTCGACACGCTCCAGCCGTTCAACCCCTTCACCCAAAAGCCGGTCCGCGGCGTCAATTACGAGCTCGGCGATTCCTTTGGCACGCCGGCCGCCTACCAGCCGCCGCGGACCTTCCGCTTCAGCGTCGGACTGAGGTTCTGAGCGGACCGGCCGTCGAAGGTACGAAATCACCGGCGAAACGCTGCGACTCGGCGCCCTCAACGGCGGTCTGATCCTTTTCGCCCGAGCCGGTTTGCCTCGGACGACGCCGCCTCCCGCCCCTTCGCCGACGCCCTCGACCCTGACCGGCCAGTGGCAGGGCACCGTGACCTTCGTCGATCGCGACTGGTGGGATCCCTGTGGAGGCCTGCCCAACGGGCACGTTGCCACCGCCGGGATCGACCAGGTGGCTTCCGCCGTGACGGCCACGCTCGACACGGTCTGCTTCCACGCGCGTTTCGTCGGCCGCATCAGCGGCGATCAGCTCACCGGCACGATGAGCGTTCCGGGAACCGGGTCGGCCCCCGCCACCGGAACGGCGACGCTGTCGCGCGTCTCGTTTTCCGTGGCGGGGTTCGACGTTGCCTGCCCGGGAGGCCCGTGCCAGGTCGGAACCTTCGCCGTTCACCTGTCTCGTTGACCGCGGCTATTCGTTTTCCGCGTTCGGGCGATCCGATGACTCGGTCGCGAGACGGGGGTGGCCCGGGCGCCGCTTCCAGAGGAAGCCGTGCGTGACGCCGCCGGCGTCGTCGTAGGACCCGACGACGTGACCGAGGTTGTTGATCCGGTTGCCGACGGTGTTGGAACCGCCCGGATAGTCGAAGGAGACGAAGGAACCGCCGGTGATGAGCACGCCGTGGTCGTCGCCTTCGGGGGTCTCGTAGACGCCGGCGATCTCGCCGAGGAGATTGATCCCGCGCAGGGACGTGATGCTCACGCCGGGATAGTCGAGGTTCGTGAACCTTCCGTTCTTCAGGAGATACCCGTAGATGTTGTCGTCGACGTCGCTCCAGTCGCCGACCATGCGTCCCAGAAGATCGACGTCCCACACGTCGGAAGAGTCCGAGCCCGGATAGTCGACCTGATGGAACCCGTTCCGGTCTTTCCAGAAGCCGTGCTCGTGGCCGTCGTCGAACCAGAAGTCTCCGGTGATGCGTCCGAGGTCGTCGATGCCGCGCAGCTGCGTCTCGGAGGCGCCGGGGTAGTCGAGGACGGCGTAGCGCCCGTTTCTCCAGGTGAAGCCGTGCGCCAGGCCGTCGGCGTCGAAGTAGCGTCCGACGACGGCGCCGAGGTTGTTGATGTCCGATGCGTGCGTGTACGTCGTGCCGGGCGGGTCGATCGCGGTGAAGCGGCCGCCGTGGAGCAGGAAGCCGTGCGTGACGCCGCC
>DATJXB010000184.1:0-6715 GCA_035500755.1 Thermoanaerobaculia bacterium
GAGGGCCTGCACGACCCTTCGCGGCTGCGCGGCGCGGACGAAGCGGCCGAACTGCTGGCCGCGACCGTCGCCCGCGGTGGCCGCATCGTCGTCTTCGGCGACTACGACGTGGACGGCGTCACGGCGGTGGCCCAGCTCCGCGCCGCCTTCGCCCGCATCGGCGCCGATTCGGCCGCCTTCATCCCGCACCGGCTTCGCGACGGCTACGGGTTGAGACCCGGGACCGTGCGAAAGGTCCTCGAGGAGCTCCGCCCCTCCGCGATCATCACCGTGGACTGCGGCATCGGCGCGATCGAAGGAGTTGCCTGCGCGCGGGCGGCGGGCGTGGACGTCGTCGTGACCGACCACCACCTCGTGCCGGACGAGCTGCCCGCGGGCGCCGTCGTCGTGAACCCGCGGCAGCCGGGCTGCGCCTATCCTTACAAGGAGCTCGCGGCGACGGCGATCGCGATGAAGATCGCCGAGGCCGTCGGCCGGCGGGCCGGGCGGACGGTCGCCCGCGAGTCGCTCCTGCGCGCCGCGTGCCTCGGGACGATCGCCGACCTCGTCCCGCTCGACGGCGAGAATCGCGTCATCGCGGCGCTCGGCCTCGCGGCCCTCGGCTCGGCGCGCGCCCCCGGCCTCAAAGCCTTGCTCGGCGAGGCCGGCCTGCCGCCGGGAGCGGCGCCGACGTCGGAGGAGGTCGCCTTCCGCGTCGCACCGCGGCTCAACGCGGCCGGCCGGCTCGACACGGCGATGCTCGCGCTCTCGCTCTTCGAGGAGCGCAACGCCAGCCGCGCCGCCGCGGTGGCGCGCGAGCTCTCGCTCCGCAACGCGGAGCGCCAGGCCCTCGAGCGGCGCGTGGTGGTCGAGGCTCGCGAGCGGATCGGCCCGGAGCCGGAACACGCCGTTCTCGTCGAGGCCGACGCCGGCTGGCACCGCGGCGTGCTGGGCATCGCCGCCTCCCGGCTCGCGCGGGAATACCACCGGCCGGTCCTGCTCTTCGGCATGGACGGGGGACGGGCGAGCGGCTCGGGACGGTCGATCCCGGGCGTCTCGCTCCACGACATCGTGAAAGAGCTCGAGAGTCATTTCACCGACTTCGGCGGCCACGACCAGGCGGTCGGCGCCTCGATGCCGGCCGAGGGGTTCGAAGCCTTCCGCGACGGCGCCCGGGCGCTCTTTCGCGAGCGCGTCGCGCCCGAGGCCCTGGTGCGCCGCCCGCGCGCCGAGGCGGTTCTCCCGATCGAGGACGTCACTCCGGAGATCGCCGCCGAGCTTTCCGTGCTCGAGCCGCACGGGGCGGGGAATCCTCGTCCGGTCTTCCTCGCTCCCGACGTGGCCGCCGAAGGGCCCTTCCAGCCGGTGGGCGCATCGGGGCTCCGCGGCCGCCTGCGTGGCCGGCATGGCAGCCTTCGCGCCATCGCGTGGCAGCCGCCCGCGTGCCTCGAATCGCTCGCGGCCTCGGGCCGCCGTTTCGACGCCCACTATCGGATCGCGGAAGACCGGCGGGGCTACGGCCTTCAGGTCGAAATTCTCGAGGCCAGACCGGCCTCCGGGGTCGGCCGATGAGGGTCCGCCGCACGGAGCTGCTCGTCCTCGCGGTCGCGCTCGCGTTCGCCGCGGTCCTCGTGCTGTCCTTCCGCTCCGGCCGCCGGCCTTCCCGCGGCCCGAAGGAGGGCGCGGCGCCCGCCGGCCCGATCCCGGGCCTCCACGGGCAGGCGACGACGCTCCTCGACGGCTTCGACTTCACCGAGGAATCGGGAGGCAAGCCGCTCCTGCGCATCAAGGCCGACCGCACCGTCGGCTATGGCGCCGCCGCCGGACTCCCGCCCGACCTCTACGCCGGCGAGAGGGTCACCCTCATCGTCTATCCGGACGAGGGAGCGCCCGTGACGGTGCACGCCGACAAAGGCACCTATGACGAGCACAGCCGCGAAGCGCGCCTCAACGGGAACGTCCACTGGTCCGACGAGCAGGGAGCGATGGCCGAGACGAGCGAAGGGATCTTCCGCCCGAGCGCTCGATCGCTCGAGTTGCCGAAGCCCATCCACTTCTCGCGCGGCTCGATCGACTTGAACGCGCCGTCGGCGCGTTACGACCTGAACGAACGGGCGCTGCACCTCGCGGGCCCGGTCCAGGGCTCGGGCTCGGGGTCCGACTCGGCCGGGCTCTCGAAGCTGACGGCGCGGTCGGGAGTCTTCCGGCGCGAGCAGGGCGTTCTCGAGCTCGAGTCCGTCGACAGCACGTCGAAGGCGGGGGACCGCTACGGCGCCGATCACGTCGTCGTCAAGACGAGCACGCCGGGAGGCACGACCGAATGGATGCGGGGAACCGGGAACGTCCACGGCATCCTCTCCACGAGTCCGACCGGCAACGGCACGGCCGCGGCGGTCGAGCGGCAATACTCCGGCGAGGAGAGCCTCCTGACCTTCGACGCCGCCGGCAAAGCGAAGACGCTGGCCTTCACCGGGTCGCCGGCTCTCCTCTGGGAGCCCAGGCGGCGGCTCACCGCTCCCAAGATCGACCTCACCTTCGAAGAGGGGCGCCTCGCCACGGCCCGGGCGACGGGCGGGGTGCGCGTCGAGGGCGCCGACAGCCGCGCCCAGTCCGACGAGGCGAGCGCGGGGTTCTCGAAGGAGGGCGACGCCCAGAACCTGGTCCTCGACGGATCCGTCCGCGTCGAGACCGAAGGCCGCAAGGGGGACGCCGCGCGCGCCGTCGAGCTCGACCCGAACGGGCTCTGGCTCCTGACCGGCGACGGCACGCACGCGGCGCGCGTCGAGAGCGGGGCCTCGAAGCTTTCCGCCGAGCGCATCGAGCTCGATCACCCACGGCAGCAGGTTCGCGGCCAGGGCCACGCCCGGGCGGTCCTCGGCAGCGACCCGCAGAAGCCTCGCGAGGTCTCGCTGGTCGGTGACCCGAAGCGGCCGAGCTTCGGAAAGGCGGACCGGATCGTGCTCGATGACTCGACTCAACTGGTCACGCTGTCGGGCTCCGCGTCGCTCTGGCAGGACGACTCGTCGATCTTCGGCGACGACATCACGCTCTCCGACGCCCAGAAGACGATCACGGCGGTGCAGAACGTGCGCGCGGTGCTCGCGCCCGACCGCGCCGCGCGGCCGGCGGAGAAGGCCGCCTCGGTCGTCACGTCGAAGCGGCTCCTCTATCGCGAGACCGACCGCACCGGCCGTTTCGACGGCGGCGTCTCGGTTTCGCGCGGCCCCGACTGGAAGGCGACCGGCGGCGAGTCGACGGCGTGGCTCGGCAAGGACCGCGGCGTCGACTGCATGGAAATCTCGGGCGACGTCGACCTTGCCGATCGTGCCGCCGGGCGCACCGCGAAGGCCGAGAAGGCCGTCGACTACCCCGACCAGGGCAAGACCGTGCTCTGGGGATCCCCGGCCCGCGTCGTCAGCGCCGGCGGCAACCAGGTCGCGGGCGCCGTCTTGACGATCTTCGACCGGGGGGGTAGGGTCGAGATCACCGCGCCGGAAGGCGGCAAGACCGAAACCATTCACCGAACCGAGAAGAATTGAGCGAGACGGCGCCGGGATCCGAACCGGAGCGGCCGGTCCTGTCGGCCGAAGGCCTCGTCAAGGTCTACGGCGGACGCACCGTCGTGCGCGACGTATCGCTGGGAATCGCGGCCGGCGAGATCGTCGGCCTTCTCGGTCCCAACGGCGCCGGCAAGACGACGATCTTCTCGATGGTCGTCGGGCTCGTGCGGCCCGACCGCGGCCGGGTCAAGCTCGGCGCACAGGACGTCACCGACCTGCCGATGTACCGCCGGGCGCGCGCGGGCGTTTCATACCTGCCTCAGGAGCCGTCGGTCTTCCGCAAGATGACGGTCGAAGAGAACCTGCTCGCCATCCTGGAGACGCTCGCCCTCGGGCCGGAGGAGCGCGCGGAGCGCTGCCGCGCCCTCCTGGCCGAGTTCGGCCTGACCGAGCTCGCCAAGGACCGGGCCTACTCGCTGTCGGGCGGCGAGCGGCGCCGCGTCGAGATCGCCCGGAGTCTCGTTCTGTCGCCCTACTTTCTCCTGCTCGACGAGCCGTTTGCGGGAATCGACCCGATCGCCGTTCTGGACATTCAGAAAATCGTGCGCCGGCTCGCGTCCTCCGGCATCGGCGTGCTCATCACGGACCACAACGTCCGCGAGACTTTGAGCATCGTCGACCGCGCTTATATAATCAGCGGGGGAGAGATCCTTCGAGCGGGCACGCCTCTTGCACTCTCGAACGATACCGTCGTGAAAAAGATCTACCTCGGGGAGGGTTTCCGGCTCGACTAGGGCCGTCGCCATGGCGCTGGAACAGAAGCTGAATCTCCGGCTCTCGCAGCGGCTCGTCATGACGCCGTCGCTGCAGCAGGCCATCAAGCTGCTCCAGATGTCGCGCCTCGAGCTCCAGGAAGTCCTGAACCAGGAGATCGTCGAGAACCCCATCCTGGAGGAGCAGGAGGAGGCGGCCGAGGCCGAGCGCGCCGAGACGCCCCGCGAAGAGGAGACGCCGCCCGCGGCGGAGGCGGCGCCCGCCGCCGAGAAAGAGCGCGACTCGTTCGAGGAGATCGACTTCAACTCCTACTTCGAGGACTATCTCGACTCCGCCTACAACCCCCGCCAGTACCAGGAGCAGCCCGAGGAGTTTTCCCTCGACAACGTCCTGACGCGGCCGGAGGGCCTTCCCGAGCACCTGACCTGGCAGCTCTCGATGTCCGACGCCGGCCCGGCCGTCCGCGAGATCGCCGCCTACCTGATCGGGAACATCGACGAGGACGGCTACCTGCGCGTTTCGCGCGACGAGATCCGCCAGGCGCACTACGAGAACGACGGCGACGTGGACGCCGCTCTCGCCGTGGTGCGCTCCTTCGATCCGCCCGGCGTGGGCGCGTTCGACCTTCCGGACTGCCTGCTGCTGCAGCTGGCGGCACTCGGGGTCGAGAACCCGCTGATCGAGTGCATCATCCGGGAGCACTGGCCGGCCTTCCTGAACCGCCAGTTCGCGCCGCTCGCGAAGACTCTCGGGGTCGGCATGTCGGAGATCCAGGCCGCGTTCGAGATCATCAAGAACCTGGAGCCGAAGCCGGGGCGCAAGCATTCGTCCGACCGGACGATCTACGTCGAGCCCGACGTCTTCGTGCGCAAGATCGGCGACGAGTACATCATTCAGCTCTCGGAAGACGGTCTCCCCAAGCTGCGGATCTCCTCCGCCTACCGCCGCCTGTTGCGCGCCGGCAACGGCGCGATCGGCGCGGAGGCCGCGACGTATCTGAAGGACAAGATGCGCTCGGCCATCTGGCTGATCAAGAGCCTCGACCAGCGCCAGCGGACGATCTACAAGGTCGCCGACTCGATCGTGCGTCACCAGCGCGCCTTCCTGGATCACGGCATCGAGCACCTGCGGCCGCTGGTCCTGCGCGACGTCGCCAACGACATCGGCATGCACGAATCCACCGTCTCGCGCGTCGTCTCGAACAAATACATGCACACGCCGCGCGGCCTCTTCCCGATGAAGTATTTCTTCCACAGCGGCATCGACTCCTCGCAGGGCGACGATGTCTCGTCCCTGTCGATCAAGAACAAGATCTCCCGGATCGTCGGCGAAGAAGACACGCGCCGGCCTCACTCCGACGCGCGCATCACGCAGAGGCTCCGCGCCGAAGGGATCCAGATCGCCCGCCGCACGGTCGCCAAGTACCGGGAGGAGCTGCGCATTCCTTCGTCCTCTCAGCGCAAGCAGAGTTTCTAGCCACCCCAGGAGGTGCTCATGGCCGTGGAATGCACGGGTCGCAACGTCTCGGTGACGGCGTCTCTCAAGTCCCTCGCGGAGGAGCGTGCGCATCGCCTCGAGCGACACCTCGGCGGTCCCGCTCTCGTCCGAGTCGTCCTCTCCCACGAGAAACACCGGTTCGGCGCCGAAGTCATCGCCGCGCACGGGCGCCGGCGCTGGAAGGCCCAGGAGGAAACCGGCGACCCGCGGGCGGCGCTCGCGCTCGCCTTCGAGAAGATCGACGCCCAGGCGATGCGCGACACGGAGAAGCGGCGGGACCGCAAGCACCGCAACGGCCGGTTCCCGGCGGCGGTCGCGCCGGCGGCGGCGAAACCCGCGTCCGCGCGGCCCGCGCGGGGCGCCCGGATCGTCCGAGGCCGCGCGAGCGCCGTCAAACCGATGGGAGTGGACGAAGCGGCCCTGGCCATGGAATCCTCCGGCCAGGAAGTGCTGGTGTTCCGCGACGCCTCGAACGAACGCGTGTCGGTGCTCTACCGCCGTCGCGACGGCGACCTGGGACTCATCGTGCCCGAATGCTGAGCGCCGACCCCGGGCCGGCCGGGCTCGCTCCGGGCGCCGAGGGTCTCATCGACCCGCGCCGCGTCTTCCACCGCCTGCCCGGCGGCTCGCGGGAGGAGCTCCTCGAGGAGCTCGCGGCGCGACTGGCCGAGGACGGGGTCGTCTCCGATCCGGGCGAGCTCTCCGCGCGCCTGATCGACCGCGAGCGCCTGGGTTGCACGGGCCTCGGGGGCGGCGTCGCGATCCCGCATTGCAAGCTCCGGCACATCCAGGGGGTGGTCGTGGCAGTGGCCTCGACCGCAGTCCCGGTCGACTTCGGGGCGGCCGACGGCATTCCAATCGACCTCGTCTTTCTCGTGGCCTCTCCGGCCGACGCTCCCGCGGCGCACCTGCAGGCGCTCGCGCGGGTCTCGCGCCTTCTCCGGACGCCCGGCGTCGTCGAAGGC
>DATJXB010000185.1:0-18500 GCA_035500755.1 Thermoanaerobaculia bacterium
GCTGGTGCGGGCCGCGCGCGGCTTCGGCAACGACCCGACCTCGCGGCGCGCGTCGCTGATCCGCGGCATGATCGCGACGCTGTCGGCCGACCTCGTCGATTCCTCGCGCGCCCGGATCGAGCGCTGGCTCTCCGCGTCGGGCGTTTCGACGACCGACGCCTTCTACGCCCGCCGCGACCGGCTCCCCGGCGATCTCGTCGGGTTCAGCGACGCGGGCCGCCGGCTCTACGCCGAACTGCGGGAGTTCGTCTACCGCCACATCATCCACTCGTTTCCGGTGTCGCGGCACGACGGCCACGCCCGCCGCGTCCTCGCCGCGCTCTTCACGGCGTACCGGGACAACCCGCGCCTCCTGCCGGACGACGTCCTCCGCGGCCTCGAGCGCGACCTCGGCGTCCGGTTCCTGCGCGAGGTGCCCCTGCCGGCCATCGAACGCGAGGTCGCCCAGCACTATCGGACCCGCCCCGAGTTCTACCGCGCGATGGCGGATCACATCGCCGGGATGACCGACAGCTACTGCAACTCCGAATACCGCCAGCTCGTCGTCGAGTAGGGCGGAGAGGGAAGAACGCATGACGCGAGCCTCGATCGCCCCGGCGGCCCGGATGGACCGCGACCTGGACGTCGTCGACCCGGAGGTGGCGCGCTGGATCGCCGCCGAGGCGAAGCGCCAGAACGAGGGCCTCGAGCTGATCGCCTCCGAGAACTGGGTCTCGCGGGCGGTGCGCGAGGCGCAGGGCTCCGTCCTGACCAACAAGTACGCCGAGGGCTATCCCGGCAAGCGGTACTACGGCGGCTGCGAGTTCGTCGACAAGATTGAGCGGCTCGCGATCGACCGCGCGAAGGCGCTCTTCGGCGCCGAGCACGCGAACGTGCAGCCGCACTCGGGCTCGCAGGCGAACATGGCCGTCTACCTGACGGCGCTGAAGCCCGGCGACACGATCCTCGGGATGGACCTCTCCCACGGCGGCCACCTGACGCACGGCCACCCGCTCTCGTTTTCCGGGCGGGAGTACAAGGTCGTCGCCTACGGCGTGCGCCGCGAGGACGAGCGGATCGACCACGACGCGCTGGCGGCGCTCGCGCGCGAGCACCGGCCGAAGCTGATCATCGCCGGCGCCTCGGCCTACGCGCGGGAGATCGACTTCGCGCGCTTCGGCGAGGTCGCCCGCGAGGTCGGCGCGTCCCTGATGTGCGACATCGCCCACATCGCCGGGCTCGTCCTCGCGGGGCTCCACGCCTCGCCCGTGCCCCACGCCCCGTTCGTGACGACGACGACGCACAAGACGCTGCGCGGACCTCGCGGCGGGCTCGTGCTCTGCCGCGCCGCCCACGCGAAGGACCTCGATCGCAACGTCTTCCCGGGCATCCAGGGCGGTCCCCTCGAGCACGTCATCGCCGCCAAGGCCGTGGCGTTCGCCGAGGCCGCGAGCCCGGACTTCGTCGACTACCAGAAGCGCGTCATCCAGAACGCGAAGGCGCTCGCCGCCGCGCTCTCGGGCCGCGGGTTCCGCCTCGTCTCGGGCGGCACCGACAACCACCTCATGATGGTGGACGTCGGCGCGCGCGGGATCTCGGGCAAGGACGCCGAGAAGCTCCTCGAGGGCGTCGGCATCACCGTCAACAAGAACACGATTCCGTTCGACACGCGGCCGCCCATGGTCGCGTCGGGGATCCGGATCGGCACACCCGCGGTCACGACTCGGGGCATGGGAACCGCGGAGATGGACGTGATCGGCGGCGCGATCGCCCGGGCCCTGGAGGCCGGCGGGGACGCGGCCGTGCAGGCCGAGACGCGGCGCGCCGTCGCGGAGCTCTGCGCGGCCTTTCCGCTCGCGTGACGCGGCGGCGAGTCGCCGCGCTGGCGGCGGGGTTGTTGCTCCTGCTGGTGATCGCGAGTCAGCCGCTCTCCGAATTGCCGCGCCGGGCGCGAACGCTGGCCGCGTTTGCGCCGAAGGAGCTCGCCGTGCGCCGTCTCGGCGGGTCGGGAACGGCTTTCGATCGGCGGTTCTTCTCGTTCCTCGAGAATGCGCGACGGCGGATCCCGCCTCAGACCGCGGCCGTGGTTCTCCGGGGAGACGTCAGTCAGCTCCACCTTTACCTGGCGACCTACTACCTTGCGCCGCTGCCCGTGTACCCCGATGCTTTTTCTCACCAAGGGGAACTGCCCCGGGATTGGCTCATCGCGGCCTACGGAGCGAGTCCTGCCGACGACGCGGGTGTTTTCGCACGCCTTCCGGAGGGCGCTTTGCTCGCACCGCCGACCCGATGACGTTCGCCCTCTCGCTGTTCTTCGTTGCCGTGGCGCTTCTCGTCGTGTCCGGGGTTGGTTTGGCGACGAGCGGGGCCTTTCTCCCACTCGATCACGCCTTCTTTCTCGAGCGCCTGGGCTGGAGCGATGCGATCGGGTGCGCCGTCGTGATGGCGTTCGTGCCGGCGGCGCTGGGCTTGGGCGTCCGTCCGGGTTTGATCGCATTCGTGATGGTCGTCGCGCCGTTGATCGTCGTGGCGCGGCGGCTCGCCCCCCTCGCCCCTCCCTCTCCCCGCGGGGGGAGAGGGATGAGAAGGGACGGCGTGGGTGAGGGCCGCCTCCCCCGGACGCTCAAACTCCTGATCGGTCTCGGCGTCGCCGTCTACGCCCTCCGCGCCCTGACCGAGCCGATGTGGTCCAACGACTTCATCGCGATCTGGGGATTGAAGGGAAAGACGATCTGGGGCTCGGGCGGGTACCCCGAGTCCTTCTACCGATCGACGCCATTCGAATTCGCCCACCCCGAGTATCCCCTCGGCCTCCCGCTGCTCTACGCGGGCCTGGCCTTCCTGACCGGCCGCTGGGACGACCACGCGATGGCGCTGCTCTTTCCGTTCCTGCAGGCCGCGACCCTGCTCGTGCTCTTCGGCTGGCTGCGGCGTCGCGGTGTTGCGCCTGTGGCGGCGGGTCTCGCGACCGCGATCCTCGCCTGGTTCGAGCCCCTCTACTCGGCGTTTCTCACGGGGATGGCGGAGGTGCCGCTGGCCTTCGGCATGCTGCTCTTCGGCACGGCGCTCGCCGACACGCTGGACGAGACGGACGCCGGAGCCGCTCGGCGGCTCGCGCTGGCGTCGGCGCTGATCGCGGCGACGAAGAACGAGGGCCTCTTTCTGGCGGCGGTCGGATTCCTCGTCGCGCTCGCTTTCGGAAGGGCGGCGGCGCGCTGGAAGGGCGCGGCGGCGGCCCTGCTTCCGGCGCTGGCCGTGCGCGCGCTCCACCTTCCCTGGCGCAGCCGCCTGCCGCTGGCGGATCTCGAGGCGGGGCTGTTCTCGCGGGACCGCGTCTGGGATGCGCTCACCGCCGCGGGAGGACTGCTGGGGCCGGCGGCCTGGATCGGGCTCGCGCTCGTGGTCGTCCTGATCGCCGCCGGGGACCGCGTCGCGGCAGGAGACCGGCTGCTGCTGCTCGTCGCCGCGTCGCTCGCGGCCTACCTCGTGATTCCCGCGTTCGCGGTGCGCGGCCCGGCCTGGCTCGTCGAGACGACGCTCCGGCGCACGGCCGCAGGTCTGGCGCCGCTCGCCGCGGCCGCGATCGCCGCTCGATTCAGCGGTGCATCCAGCGGATCCGGAAGAGATCCGCGAGCATCCGCAGGGAGTCCCGAACCACCGCCACCTTCGACTCCGGAGAGTTGATCCACACCACCGGGACCTCGGCGATCGGGATCCCGCGGCGCTGCGCGAGGTAGAGGATCTCGACGTCGTAGGCGAAGCGGTCCACGCGGGCGTCGCGGAAGAGCTCCCGCGCGACGTCGGCGCGAAACAGCTTGAAGCCGCACTGGGTGTCCCCGATGCCGTGCACGGTCAGCAGCCGGACGAGACGGTTGAACGTGCGGCCCATGAGTTGCCGGTAGAACGGCTGGCGCTTTCGCACCAGCGCCTGCTCGAGCGCGCGGGACCCGATCGCGACCGGATGGGTCGGCAGCTTTTCGGCGAGCTTCGTCCACTCGGTCAGCGGCGTCGAGAGGTCGGTGTCCGAGACCAGGATGGGATCGCCCGAGGATTCGAGGACGCCGGCGCGGATCGCCGCGCCCTTGCCCCGGTTCCGGCCGTACGCCACGACGCGGAGCGCGAGGCCCTCCGCGGACGCGACGCGCCGCGCGCGCGCGACCGTGTCGTCCGTCGAGCCGTCGTCCACGAGGAGAAGCTCCCAGCCGCAGCCGCCGGGCCGCGTCGCGATCCAGGCCGCCGCCGTGCGGACGCAGTGCTCGATCCGGCTCGCCTCGTTGTACGCCGGAACGACGAGCGACGCGACCCCGGCCTCGGGGGTCATCGCCGGATCGCCTCGAGGACGAACTGATACCCGAACAGGGTCGGCCACACGCGCGCCGACGCGGCCGCGAACCCGCGCACCGGGCCGCGCCAGGGCGCTTCGCCGAGCGCGGGCAAGGCCAGCTCGTAGGGCATCGCCGTCGCCTCGACGGCGCGGACGGAGAACCCCGCGACCTCGAGGAGCGCGACGGCGCTCCGGCGCGTGAAGAAGCGCAGGTGCGTGCGGTCGAGGATTCCCCGGTCGGCGTACGCGAAGCGGCCCGCCAGCAGCGAGGCGCGGATCGAGACGTTGGCCACGTTCGGCAGCGACGCGAAGAACGTGCCGCCGGGGCGCAGCCAGTCGCGGATGCGGGCGAGGAGGTTCTCCGGGCGGGCGAAGTGCTCGAGCACGTCGGCGCAGACGACGGCGTCGAACGGCGCCGGCCACGCGCCGCAATCGAGGGCGTCGGCCGCCCGCCAGTCGTCGTAGCCCTCTCGCGCCGAGGCCGGCAGCGAGGCGTCGGGCTCGACGCCGGCCAGGAACGCGCATCGGTCGCGCACGGCTCGGCCGAGGTGGCCGCCCGCGGCGCCGAGGTCGAGCAGTCTCAGCCCCGGCGGCAGCGCCCGGACACGGCGGCGCAGCACGTCGTGGGAAGAGCCGGGGATCTCCTTCCAGGAATACCGTTCGGCCGGCTCAGCCACTGAACCTCTGCGCGATCGGATACCGGCGCCCTTCGCCGAAGGCGCGCGCGGTCACTTTGGGCCCGGGCGGCATCTGCCGGCGCTTGTACTCGTTGCCGTCGATCCGCCGGGCGATTTCCTCGGCGAGCTTCTTCGGCGAGCCCGTGCGGCGCGCGGCCTCCGCGATCGGGAGCGCCCGGTCGACGAGCGCCTCGACCAGCGGGTCGAGCCGGTCGTACGGCGGCAGCGAGTCCGAGTCCTTCTGGTCCGGGCGCAGCTCCGCCGACGGCTCCTTCTCGATCGTCGCGCGCGGAATCCGCTCGCCGTGGCGGTTCAGCTCGGCGGCGAGCTCGTACACGAGCGTCTTCGGCACGTCGGAGAGGAGGGCGTAGCCGCCCGCCATGTCGCCGTAGAGGGTGCAGTAGCCGACGGCGATCTCCGACTTGTTGCCGGTCGAAAGCACGAGGTGGCCGAAGCGGTTCGACAGGGCCATCAGGATCGCGCCGCGAATGCGCGCCTGGAGGTTCTCTTCGGTCGGCGAAGGAGCTTCCATGCCGACGAGGGGCCCGAGCGTGGAGCGATACGCGTCGAGCACCGCGCCGATCGGGATGACTTCGAAGCGAATCCCGAGGCGCTTCGCGAGATCGCGCGCGTCGGTCAGGCTGCCCGCCGACGAATACGGTCCCGGCATGGCGACGCCGAGGACGCGGTCCGCGCCGAGAGCCTCGACGGCGAGCGTCGCCGTGACGGCGGAGTCGACCCCGCCCGACAGCCCCAGCACGGCGGTCCGGAAGCCGCACTTGCGGGCATAGTCGGCCAGCGCGAGGACGAGGGCCTTGTGCAGGCCGGGGATGGCGACGTCGTCCGGCGGGTTGGGCCCGCGGCCGCCCGGGACGTCGATCGTCCAGAAGTCCTCCTCGAAGCGGCGCGCGGCGGCGACGAGCCGGCCGCGGCCGTCGAAGGCGGTCGAGGCGCCGTCGAACACGAGGCTGTCGTTGGCGCCGACCAGGTTGCAGTGGACGAGAGGGACGCCGCTGCGGCGCGCGATGCGCTGCATCATGCGGCGCCGGAGCCGATTCTTCCCCAGGGCGTACGGCGAAGCGGAGATGTTGACGTGCGCGTCCAGACGGCCGGACGAAAGCTCCGCGACGGGGTCGGTGTCGTAGAGCGGCCGTTTCCAGAACGTCTTGTCGTTCCAGATGTCTTCGCAGATCGTCACCGCCACGCGCCGGCCCGAGACCTTGAGGACGAGGGGACGGTTGCCCGGCTGGAAGTACCGGCCCTCGTCGAAAACGTCGTAGGTCGGCAGGAGGCGTTTGCGGTAGAGACCGACGCGCCGTCCTCGCCGCGCGGCGATCGCCACGTTGAAGACACGGCGTCCGCTCGCGTGCGGGTTGCCGGCGAGTCCGCCGAAGAGCCAGGTGGTCTCTCCGGAGGCGCGCGCGATCCGGTCGGCGGCCTTCTCGGTCGCCACGACGAAGGCGGCGCGTTCGACGAGGTCCCGGGGCGGGTAGCCGCAGACGGCGAGCTCCGGGAAGAGCGCGAGGTGGGCGCCGGCTTCTTCGGCGCGCCGGCCGAAGGCCAGGATCTTCTCGGCGTTGCCGGCGAAGTCGCCGACGGTCGTGTCGATCTGCGCGACGGCGATCCGCAGCGGTGCGCGCCGGCTAGTCAAGCGACAGCGTGCGGCCGGAGAAGCGGTCCGCCGGCGTCGGCAGATCGGCGCTCTGCCGGGCCCAGAGCAGCAGCAGCCCGGCGGTCGCGGCGGTCGCGAGCGTCCCGGCCCAGCGCCGGACGGCGGCGCCGGCGGTCAGTCCCGCGCCCGACCCGTCGTGCGCCGCGAGATCGCCGATCGCCATCCCGAGGGTCCGTCCGAAGAGGACGAGCGGCGGCACGGTCGCGAAGAAGGAGAGAAAGACCAGGAACAGGAAAGCCCAGGCGAAACCGGCCGGGCGCGGGCTCGACCCGGTCAGCAGGCGCGCCCCGAGGATCGCGGCGGCCGCCAGCAGGAGCAGGGTTGCGGCGTCGGCGGCGGCGGCGAAGAAGCGCGCCTCGAGCGGGGCGGGCCCCCGCGCGCCCGCGGACGCCTCCGGCTCCGGCGCGGGTGGCGGCGGACGGAGCTCGGACGCCGCGTCCGCGTGGAGCGGGAAGTCCTGGAGATGAGCGGCCTGACCCGATTCGACCATGGCTGTCGTCCGGCTACGGCCTCTGCTGCACGTGACGCACGTAAATGCGACCCATCAGGTCCAGGTCTCCCTTGGCGTACTTCTGGGCGAACTTCTGATGACGCGTGGCGTCGGCGTCGGCCGGATCGATCGCGAGGACTTCCTTGAAGCTCTCCTGGGCCTTGGGGTACAGGCCGTTCTGGAGCTGGGCGACGCCCTGGTTGTAGTAGCAGCGCAGCAGGTACGAGCGCGCGTCCTGGTTCTCGCGGTCGGCCTGGAAGATCCGCCAGAGGATCGGGACCGCCGTCTCGTATTCGCCCTCGTTGTAGAGCTTGACCGCGGGGGTCAGCTCGCTGACTTTTTCCGACGCGGCGCCGAGAGACTGCGCGAAGGTGGGGTCCTGCTGAAAAGCGGGCGCCGCGAGGTTGAACGCGGTCAGCGCGTCGATGTAGCGCTTTTCGGCGAGTGCCTTCTCGGCCTCCTGGCGCTGGCGCACGGCCTCGGGGGGCGGCCCGGCGGCCGGCGGCGCCTCGGCCTTTTCGCCGGAGGGCGCTTCCCCGGGCGCGGCCTGGCCCGCCGCGCCGTCGCCCTTGCGGGTCAGCGACGCGAGAAGCTTCTGGGCGCGCGCGTAGTCGGGGTGGTCGGGAGAGATGCGCTTCAACTCCGCGACCGTCTCGGCGATCTTGCCGTCGCGGAAGAGCGCGGTCGCGTGTTCGAGCGACGGTCCGCCGTCGGCGACCGCGGCCGCGCCGGGCTTGCCGCGCCCGGGCTTGAGCCACAGGTAGCCGCCCACGGCGATGGCCAGAAGCACGGCCGCGCCCAGCGCCATGACGAAGCGCCGGTCGAGCGGCGCCCGGCGGGGCTTCTCGGCGACGGCGTCCGGCGGCGCCACCGGCTCGAGGTCTTCGACGTCGTCATGCCCGCCTTCGACTCGGGAAGCCTCCTCCATCTCCTCGGACAGGATGTCGGTCTGCGGCGTCTTCTTCGCGAGGTCCAGGCCCGAGGAAGGACGGGCGAGCTCGGCTTCGATGCGATCGAGGTAGGAGCGTGCGGTCGCGTCGGCTTCGTCGAAGGCGAGGACCTGGAGGAACGCCTCGCGGGCTCCGGTGAAGTCGCCGGCTTCGAACGCCTCGCGGCCGCGTTTCAAGCCCTCCGCGACGCGCTTGTTCCCCTCCGACATCTCCTGACGCGCCTTCTCGATGCGGCCGACGGCGTCGGAGTTGTTGATGTCGATCAGAAAGATCCGGGACCAGATTTCGATGGCCTGCTGCCGGTTGCCGGCCTGCGCCGCCTGGTCGCCGCGCTCGAGGAGCGAATCGATCTCCTGCTCCTGCGACGGGGGCTCGGGGACCGGCGCGGCGGGCGCGGAAAAGACCGCCTCGGGCGCCGGGGAGTAGGCCGGCGGCGAGGGGTCCGGCGTGTCCATCGACATGTCGAGCGAGAGGCTCCCGAGGTCGCCCTGGCTCGGCGGCGGCTCGCTCCAGAGGTTCGGGGCGTCGAGCCCGGCGTCGCGTCCCGCGGGCGCGAACGAATCGGGGGACGTCTCTCTTCCGAGCGAGAGCGGACCGGTCGGCTCGCCCATGTCGGGCGGCGGGGCTACGGCCGACGAGACGTCGTCGTCGAGCGACAGGGAATCGAGGGAGAGCTCTCCGAGCCCCCCGCCCGCGTCGGAAGCGGAATCGTCGAAGGCCGGTGCGGGAGGCCGCGGCGGCGGGGGCGGCGCGTTCGGGTCGAGCCCCGGGTTGGTCGACTCGCCGAGATCCGCTTTCGCCGGCGCTGCCGGCCGCGCGAGACGGCGCTCGAGCAGGGCCACCGCCGGGTGCTCGGCGTCGAGGGTCCGCATCTTCTCGAGGGCCGCGCGCGCTTCGCCGTCGCGGTGGCCGTCCAGGGCGGCGATCGCGCGCTGGCGGGCGACCTCGAACTGGGGCTGGGCGTTCTTGCGCTCCCGCGCCTTTCTCATGATCTCGGTGGCGTCCTGGTTGCCGGGGAGAGCCTGCAGGACCTGTTCGGCCGCGGCGATGGCCGCGTCGAAGTCGCGCGTGTTGAAGCTCTCGGCCGCGCGGACCAGAAGGCGGTCCGTATCGGCCGAGGCGATCCGGTCCTGGCGCGTCGGCGTCTCGGAGACGACCGCCTCGAGGCTGGCGACCTCGACTGCGCTGGCGGGATTCTTGGTCTTCTCGAGGAGCTGGCGGGCCGGGGCGAACCGGGGGTCCATCTTGAGGATGAAGTCGCAACCGATCAGGCAGTCCTCGGTCTTGCCTTCCTTGTACAGGTTCAGCGTGTGACGGAAGGTGGAAAGGATCTTGTCCCGCACCTCGCGGGGCAGCGAGGGGTTCCCCGGGTAGGCCCCGGACTCGGTCCCGCTCAAGCGCGGCCCCCGGGGACCGCGGGCAGGAAAGTCGATCTCTTTATCACGGTGCGAGAGATTATAAACTGTCCGGTCAGGAACTTACATGAGAACGATCATCGAGTGCGTGCCCAACGTGTCCGAGGGCCGCGACCGGGAATCCATCGAGGCGATGGCTCGGGCCGTGCGGGAAACGCCGGGAGTCCGGCTCCTGGATGTGTCCTCCGACACCGCGCACAACCGGAGCGTCCTGACTTTCGTCGGCGATGGGCCGGCGGTGCGGGCGGGCGTGCTGTCGCTCTTTCGGGCGGCGCTGCCGCGGATCGACCTGCGGACCCACCGCGGCGAGCACCCGCGCATGGGCGCCGTCGACGTCGTGCCGTTCATCCCCGTTCGCGGCAGCTCCGTCGAGGAGTGCGTCGCCCTGTCGCGCGAGACCGGTTCGGCCATCGCGGCGGAGTTCGGCGTGCCCGTGTACCTCTACGAGGACTCGGCGACGGCCGAGCACCGGCGCAATCTCGCCGAGGTCCGCAAGGGGCAGTTCGAGGGGTTCGCCGAGAAGATGAAGGACCCGCGCTGGGCCCCCGACTTCGGGCCGGCCGCGCCTCACGTCTCCGCGGGCGCGGTGGCGGTGGGCGCGCGGCCGTTTCTGATCGCCTACAACGTCAACCTCGGGACGCGCGACCTCCAGATCGCCGATCGGATCGCGAAGGCCATCCGCCACATCTCCGGGGGCTTCCGCTACGTCAAGGCCATGGGCGTCGAGCTCGCCGACCGCGGGATCGTTCAGGTGTCGATCAACATGACGAACTTCCGCAAGACGCCGCTGCACCGCGTCTTCGATTGCGTGCGCGCCGAGGCCGAGCGCCACGGCGTGCCCATCGTCGGCTCGGAGATCGTCGGTCTGGCGCCGGCCGACGCGCTCTACGCCGCGGCCGAGCACTACCTGAGGCTGGAAGGGTTCAGCGCCGAGCAGGTGCTCGAGACGAAGCTCCTGGGCGAGTAGGGGGCTACTGGCGGCGGAAGACGCGGACGCGCGTGTCGGCGTCCGGCGCGGCTTCGATCGCCGGAGCCGTCAGCGCGGCGTGCAGGGCTCGCGCGAACTCGATGTGCACCGCGTGCCCGGCTTTGTGCGCGTGGATCGTGCCGTGGAGCGGGCCGCCGAGCAGCGCGAGGTCGCCGATCAGGTCGAGAACCTTGTGACGGACGAACTCGTCGCGGAACCGCAGCGGCCCCGACAGGATCCCGGTGTCGTCGAGAACCACCGCGTTGTGCAGACTGCCGCCGCGGGCCAGGCCGCGAGCGCGCAGCGCCGCGACGTCGCGGGCGAAGCCGAAGGTGCGGGCCGGAGCGATGCGGGAGGCGAATTCTTCGGGGCGGAGGGTGTAGGTGAGCTGCTGCTGTCCGACGAAGGGGTGGTTGAAGTCGATGTCGTAGTTGATCGTCAGGCCGGTGCCGCCCGGCTCGTAGGACATTCGCTTGTCGTCTCGGAAGAGCTCGACCGGGCGGCCGATCGTGATGGGTCGGACCAGGGCGTCCTGCCGTTCGAACCCGGCCGCATGGAAGAGCCGGACGAACGGGAGCGCCGATCCGTCGAGAATCGGCACTTCGGGGCCCTCGATCTCGATCAGACAGTTGTCGAGACCGAGGCCGGCCGCGGCTGCGAGAACGTGCTCGACGGTTCCGATCGAGACGCCGCCGCGCTTGAGCGTCGTCGCGTAGTCGAAGGTGGCGGCGGAGTCGAGCTCTGCCGGGATGGGCTGGTCGGTGTGCTCTCGCCGGACGAAGACGAGGCCGTGGTCGATGGGAGCGGGGTGAAAATGAGCTCGAGCGGGGTGGCCGGAATGGAGTCCGACGCCATCGATCGAGACGGTCGTCCGCAGTGTTGCCTGCTGCCTCATGCTTTGCTTAACGCGTGGTGTCGTCTTGCAGTAACAGTGCCGTTTTCGCGGGGCACAACTCTCGGCCCTATGTCGTTATTCCAGAAAAGCTTAGCACAGCGGATCATTTTTTCGTCTCTCGGGCTGTCGCGGGCGGGAGACAGCCTAGCCGGTTTTTGGGGCAGCCGGAAGCTGTCCGGCAGGCCGGGTTAGACTGCCTCCCCTTCATGAAACCGAAGCCCGAATCGCCTCGAAAAGAGGCCAAGATCAAGGTCGTTGCGACCAATCGGAAGGCCTTTCACGACTACTTCATCGACGACCGGACCGAGGCCGGGTTGGCGCTGACGGGGACCGAGGTCAAGTCGCTCCGGGCCGGACGCGCGCAGCTTAAAGATTCCTATATTCACTTTCGGGACGGGGAGGCCTTCCTCGTCGGGGCCAACATCTCCGCCTACGGTCCCGGCTCGTGGACGAACCACATGCCGGAGCGGGACCGGAAACTCCTGTTACACCGCCGGGAGCTCGAGCGGTGGGCCTCGGCGGTCGCGACGCGCGGCGTGGCGTGCGTGCCGCTCTCGCTCTACTTCAAGGGATCCCGGGTCAAGGCGGAGATCGCCCTCGTCAAGGGCAAGAAGCTCCACGACAAACGGGACGCGATCCGGGACCGCGACTTGAAGCGCGAAGCCGACCGGGAGATGCGCCGCCGGTGACCGAGCGGGCCGCCTTCGCGCTTCGGGACCTGCGCGCGGACGATCTGGATGCGGCCTATGCGCTCGACCAGGCCTGTTTCGAGCCGGGGATCGCGTATTCGCGCGCCGAGATCCGGGAGCTGCTCGCCCGGCCGGCCACCGTCGCGCTGGCCTCGGAGTCGGCGGCGGGGCGGCTCGAGGCCTTCGCGATCGCGGGCCGGCGCGGTTCCCGCGGCCACATCGTCACGATCGACATCGCCGCGGGGTCCCGGCGGCGAGGTCTCGGCCGGCGGATCTTCGTGGAGCTCTCGCGGCGCCTCGCGGAGGCGGGCGCCCGGGAGATTCGTCTCGAGGTCGACGTGCGCAACGCCGCCGCCATCCGATTCTACGAGTCGCTCGGGTTCGAGAAAACCCGCACCCTGCGCGGCTATTACGGCCGGGGGCTCGACGGATACGAGATGGTTCGGGAGGTCTGAAGGCGTCGCGTTACGCCGAGCGGCCGCCCTTCACCCTTTGCAGTACGACGGGATCCAGCTCCGCTGCACGACGTCCGGGGGCATGACGCTGTAGTCGAAGTCCTTGGCGTCCTGCACCATGCGGTCGATGTCGAAGAGGTGCCTGGACTCGGGGATGTCGCGGTAGAAGAGGCGGAACATCGGCTCGACCATCGCGCGCGAGGCCTTCAGACCCACCGGACCGATGAAATTCCGGCGCTGCCCGACGTGCGCCATCTCGTCCGTCATGATTTCCCGCAGCAGCGCGCGCACGCGGTCGCGCGCCTCGGGCTCGTCGCCGAAGACGTCGTCGAGGATGGCGTCGATGTGGAGATAGAGCATCAACCCCATCAGCTCGCTGACGAACGCCGGCGGCGACATCATCGACTCGGGGAACTTGGGGAACAGGCGGTACACGCGCCCCATCCACTTGCCGAGCGGCACCCACTCGACGCGGTCGAGGTGGAACGTCCGGAACATCTCGTGGAACAGCCGGACGTGGCAGAACTCCTCGCAGAGGTGATACCGGCTGATGCGCTCGCTCGTCTTCGTCGATTCGGCCATGGTCGGGATCTGGTCCCAGGCCGCCGAGATGCCGACCCACTCGTGGCGCGCGAACTTGTAGAGGAACGTCAGCAGGAGGGTCTTGCGGTCGAAGGTCTTGGGGTCGTCCTTCATGACCACGTAGTTGCGGTAGAAGCGCTCGGGGTCCGGCAGGGGGCGCCGCGACCGGACCGGGTTGTTCTGGAAGCCCGCGAGGAGCTCGTTCTTGCGCGTCAGCTCCCGGCGGTCCTCCAGGATCTCGCCGTCGTGACGCTGGGTGAACGTCCAATAGGACTCGAAGTTGTCGGCGCGCTCGGACTCCGTGCTGGGCGTGAAGATCGAGCGCTGGCGCTCCGAGCGTGTCTTGAAGGCAGGCAACACGGGCCGGAGTCTAACCCATGGCGAGGCGGCGCCACCAACGGCGCGAATCGCTTGTCCGGCGTTTACTGAACGCGCGCGAACCGGGCGCGCTCGCGGGTGGCGGAGGGGTCGCGGCTCTCGTCGAGGAAGCGGCCGAACGCGTCCGGCGCCAGGGGCTTCGAGAGAAGGAAACCCTGGAGCTGGTCGCAGTGGTGGCCCTTGAGAAAGGCCAGCTGCTCCTCGGTTTCGACGCCTTCGGCGATGACCTCGAGCTCGAGGCTCCGTCCCATCGCGATGACGGCCATCGCGATGGCGGCGTCGTCCTTGTCGCTCGGAAGATCGCGGACGAACGACTGATCGAGCTTGATCCGGTCGATGGGAAACCGCTTCAGATAATTGAGCGACGAGTAGCCGGTCCCGAAGTCGTCCATCGAAATGCGGACGCCTTGCTTCTTCAGGCCCCACAGTGTGTTGATCGAGTGCTCCGCGTTCTGCATCGCGTTCGACTCGGTGATCTCGAGGTCGAGCTTGTTCGGCTCGAGGCCGGTTTCGTCGAGCGCCTGGGTGACCTGACTGACGAGGTCCGCCTGCTGGAACTGGCGGCTCGACAGGTTGACCGAGACGGTCAGCGTCTTGAAGCCCTTCTCGTGCCACTTGCGCGCCTCGGCGCAGGCCGTGCGGAGAACCCACTCGCCGATCGGGACGATCAGTCCCGACAGCTCCGCGATGGGAATGAACTCGCCCGGCGGAATCAGGCCGAGGTCCGGGTGTCTCCACCGCAGCAGGGCCTCGGCGCCGAGGAGCTCCGCCGTCCTCAGGTCGATGAAGGGCTGGAAATGCAGCTCGAGCTCGTCGTTCGCCACGGCCTGGCGCAGGCGGCTTTCGAGCGACAGGCGCTCGACCGCCTTCGCGTTCATCGCGGGCGTGTAGAGCTGGTAGTTGTCGCGCCCTTGCTCCTTGGCGCGGTACATCGCCGAGTCGGCGTTGCGGACGAGCGTCTCGGCATCGTGGCCGTCGGAGGGGTAGACCGACACGCCGACGCTGGTCGTCACGAAGAGCTCGCGGCCGTCGATCCAGAACGGGTCGTGAATCGCCTCGCAGATCTTGCGCGCGATCTTGGCCGCGTCTTCCTCGGCCGTGATTCCGGGGACGAGCAGCGTGAACTCGTCGCCGCCGAGGCGCGCGACCGTGTCGCCCTCGCGGACGTGTTCCTGGATGCGCTCGGCGACCTGACGGAGGAGCTCGTCGCCGACGGAGTGGCCGAGCGAGTCGTTGATCACCTTGAAGCGATCGAGGTCGAGGAAGAGGACGGCCAGACGCTGCGCGTGGCGGTGCGCCTGGGCGACGGCGAGGGTGAGCCGGTCGTTGAAGAGGAGCCGGTTGGGCAGGTTCGTCAACGGATCGTGGAAGGCGAGGTGTTTGACCTGCTCCTCCGCGCGCTTGCGCTCGGAGATGTCGATGATCGTCCCTTCGATGACCGACAGCAGGCCGTCGGACCCCTCGGTCAGGTTCTCGTTCTGGAGCACCCAGACCAGGCTGCCGTCCTTGCGCTTGAGGCAGAGCTCGTAGTTCGTCAGGTTCTGCCGTTCGACGAGCTTGGCGATCGCGGCCCGGCGGTCCTCGGGCTTGACGTAGAAGTCCCAGGCCGCCTGGCGCAGCACCTCTTCGCGCGAGGAGCATCCGAAGATGCGGGCGAACGCTTCGTTGCAGTCGAGGATGCGGCCTTCGATCGTCGAGCGGTAGACGCCGGCGAGGTTGCGCTCGAACAGCGCGCGATAGCGCCGCTCCGAGACCTTGAGCGCCTCTTCGATCTGGCGCCGTCCGCTGATGTCCGCGACGGTGCCGATGCTGCGCGCGGGACGGCCCGGCTCGGCCGGCAGGAGGCTGCCGGAGTGGTGCCAGTGGACGACGCGGCCGTCGCGCGTCTGGACGCGGTACTCCTCGAAAAAGGGCTCGCCCGTCTGGAAGTGCCGGGCCGCGGCGGCGCTGACGCGGCCCCGGTCCTCCGGGTGGATCGTCTTCTCCCACGCCTCGACGGTGCGCGGGAACTCGCCCATCTCCCAGCCGAGAACGCGGTCGACGTCGCCGAACCAGGTCATGCGGCCGGCGGCCCGGTCGCACTCGTGCACGAGGTCCGCGGCCATCAGCGCGGCGCGCCGGAAGAGCTCCTCGGACTGGCCGAGCGTCCGATCCGCGGCCGGCGGCGCGTCGCCGGCGCGGCGCGCGAAGACGAGCAGGAGGCGCCGGCCGTCGCGGACGATCTCCCCGAAGACGAGGTCGACGGGAAGGCGCTCCCCGGAGGCCGTCGACGCGGCCGTGCGCACGGCCTCGCCCGGGGTCGTTCCCGAGAGCGCGGCGTAGTCGGGGAGCAGCGTCGCCGCGGGCCGGCCGATCAGCGCCGGCGTCTTGTGGCCGAAGAGGGTACCGGCCGCCCGGTTGGCGAAGAGCAGAGAGCCCGCCGGGTCGACGATGAGGATCGCGTCGGGCGCGGTCTCGGCGAGGTCGCGCAGCCGGAGCTCGCTCTCCGAGAGCGCCTGCTGCGCCTGCCGCCGCTCGCGGCGGATGCGCGCCTCGCGCAGCTCGCGCTCGAGCACGGGGCCGAGACGGGCCAGGTTCGCGTGGGCGACACAATCCTGAGCGCCGGCCTTCAGGGCACGCACCGCGGTCGGTTCGTCGACCGCGTCCGAGACGACGAGGAACGGGACGTCGAGATCCGCCTCCTTCACGAGCGCGAGGGCGTCGAGCGCGGAGAGACCCGGCGCGGCGAGGTGCGCGAAGACGACGTCCGAGCCGGACGCCGAGAGCGCCCGGGTAAAAGCCTCGCGCGAGTCGACGCGCTCGATCGAGGCGTCGAAGCCGCTGCGCGCGAGCGCCTCCGAAAGGAGGTCGGCGACGGACGCACGATCATCCACGAGCAGAGCTCGGACCCGCATGCTCATTGTTGGGTGCTGAAATTATAGGAGCCTCAAGGCCTTACGTCTCCTGTCCTTCCCGCGCCCGAAAGCGGAAAAGGACAGGTTCCGCTCAGCCCCGGGCCGCCTTGAGAATCGCGAGGGAAACCGTCTCGACGCCGTTCAAGACGAACTGGACCCCGATCACCGCCGTGATCAAACCCATGATTTTCGAGATGATTCGCTGCCCCGTGGCGCCGATCCGGGCGACGAGCGACGGCGCGGCCAGAAGGATGACGAGCGTCAGGAGGACGTTGGCCGCGATCGCGATGGCGAGCGCGGTCCTGTGACCGCCGTCACGCGCCTGGCCGACGAGGACCATGACGGTCGAGATCGCCCCGGGCCCCGCGATCAACGGCATGCCGAGAGGAACGATCGACGGGTCGGCCGTCGTCACCGCCGTGGTGCGCTCGGGCCGGTGGTCGTCGTCGCGGAGCGTCGTCAGCCCCATCGTCGTGAAGAGAATCCCGCCCGCGATCTGAAACGCCGGCAGGGTGATGCCGAACGCGGAGAAGATCGCGCCGCCCGTCAGAGCGAAGATCGCCAGGATGACCGCGGCGGCCGCGCTGGCGCGAAACGCCATGCGCCGCCGGTGATCCGGCATGCCGGCCGTCAGCGACACGAAGATCGGCGCGGCCTCGATGGGATTGATCACCGAGAAGAGCGACGAGAACGCGAGGACGACGAACTTGGCGTCGGCCGAGGAAAACACGGGCGAAGTGTATGCGAGGCCGGGCGTCAGTCCCGCCGGGCGAACCAGACGCCGGCGGCGGCGAGGAGAAGCGCGAGGAGCGCTGCCAGCGGGGGCGAGAGCGCGGGAATGCCGGCGCCGATGGACACGACGTTCGTCGAGTGGTTGTTGTCGGGGTTGGGGTCGGGCGTCGACGACGTCGCCGTGGCCGTGTTCACGATGTTGCCCGAGGGAACCGTCACGTCGACCACGATCGTGATGCCGGCCGCCTCGCCCACGCCGAGGTCGCCCAGGTCGGCGGTGACCGTCCCGGTTCCGCCGACGGGCGGGCCGGCGCAGGTGCCGCGGTTCGTCGTGCACGAGACGAACGTGGTGCCGATCGGCAGCGGATCGTCCAGGGTGACGGCGACGGCCGTGTCCGGGCCGGCGTTGACCACGCTGACGAGATAGGTCAGTGGACGCCCGGGCAGGACCGGGTTCGTGTTCGCGCGCTTCGAGACGATCAGGTCCGCGCCCGTGCCCGGGGGCGGCGTCGGCGTGCGCGTCGGCGTCAGGGTGACCGTCGGAGTCGAGGTGCGCGTCCCCGTCGGAGTCGCCGTCGCGGTCGTCGTCGGGGTGAAGGTCGCGGTGACCGTGGGCGTGCCCGTCGAGGTCGCCGTCGGCGTCGTGGTGGAGGTCGGCGTGGCGGTCGAGGTGCGCGTCGGCGTGCTCGTCGGCGTCTGAGTCGCCGTGCCCGACGGGGTGGACGTCGGAGTGAGCGTGTTCGTCGGGGTATTGGTCGGCGTGAAGGTGCTGGTGGGCGTATTCGTGCCCGTGCTGGTCGGCGTGCGCGTCGGCGTGCTGGAGGGCGTCGCGGTCGCGGTGAACGTGTTCGTCGGCGTGTTGGTGGCCGTGTTCGTCGGGGTATTCGTCGGAGTGTTGGACGGCGTGAACGTCGGCGTGAAGGTATTCGTCGGCGTGTTCGTGGCCGTGTTGGTCGGGGTGCTGGTCGGGGTGTTGGACGGCGTGAACGTTGGCGTGAACGTGTTCGTCGGCGTGTTCGTGGCCGTGTTGGTCGGGGTGCTGGTGGGCGTGTTCGACGGGGTGAACGTTGGCGTGAAAGTGTTGGTCGGCGTGTTGGTGGCCGTGTTGGTCGGGGTGCTGGTGGGCGTGTTCGACGGGGTCAACGTCGGGGTGAACGTGTTCGTGGGCGTATTGGTCGCCGTGTTGCTCGGCGTCAGGGTCGGTGTGTTCGACGGAGTGAACGTCGGTGTGAGCGTATTCGTCGGCGTGTTCGTCGCCGTATTGCTCGGCGTGAGCGTCGGGGTGTTCGACGGCGTGAACGTCGGGGTGAACGTATTGGTCGGGGTGTTGGTCGCCGTGTGAGTCGGCGTGTTGGTCGGTGTGCTGGACGGCGTCAGCGACGGCGTGAAGGTGTTGGTGGG
>DATJXB010000186.1:0-8933 GCA_035500755.1 Thermoanaerobaculia bacterium
CGCGAAAGATCTCGCCGACTTCTCCCGCTTCGACGGCCGGCTTCTCGCGGACCTCGCGGTGCTCGCGCTCGCGCTCGCTCGCGTAGTGCTCGGCGTCGCTCCGCCCCGCCAGGTACCCGCCGAGCCCCATCGCGATCGACCCGGCGGCGATCTCGGCGAGGCCCGCCGTCACGATGACGCCCGAGGCCGTGGCGGCCCCGGACAGCCCGGCCGCGAGCGCGAACGGGACCGTCAGCCCGTCGGACATCCCGATGACGACGTCGCGGACCGCGTCGCTCGCCGTGAAGTGCTGTTCGATGTGGGGCGTCTGGGGCACGACTCCTCCCTGCGGCCCGAGACCTCGTCAGGCGTGCTCGGGCGCGACGTGGCAGACGGTCTCGTCCCCCTGCTCGATCTGGACCGTGGCGTGGTCGATGCCGCCGCCGTCGCGGAGGACGCGCTGCACGCCGGCGAGGACCTCGCCGCGCGCACTGGCCGGTGTCGCGCGGATGTGCACGCTCGCGGAGTGCAGGCCCGACGTCAGCGTCCAGAAGTGGACGTCGTGAATCGCCTCGACACCCGGGACGCCGAGGATCGCCTCGCGCATGCGGCCCACGTCGATGTCGGCCGGCGCGCCTTCGAGGAGGATGTGCGCGGCCTCGCGCAGGATCGAAATGCCGCGCGGGAGGATCACGACGGCGATCACCCCCGAGAGAATCGCGTCGAGGCCGTACCAGCGCGTCCGGTTCATCACGGCCGCCGCGACCAGAACCGCCACGGAGGCGAGCGCGTCCGTCAGGACTTCGAGATACGCCGCCCGCATCGCGAGGTGCCGGTGGCCGGCGTGAAGCAGGCGGGCCGCCCCGGCGTTGGCCACCAGGCCGACGGCGGCGACCACGAGCATCAGCCCCGTGTGAATCGGCTCCGGCGACCGGAAACGGTTCCAGGCCTCCCAGACGATCACCAGCGACGCGACGAGCAGCATCTGGGCGTTGACGAACGCCGCCAGGACCTCCGCGCGCGCCAGGCCGAACGTGTGGCGGCCCGTGGGCGCTCGATCGCCCAGCGCCATGCCCGCCCACGTCAGCGTGAGCGCCGCGACGTCCGCGAACATGTGGGCGGCGTCGGCCAGAAGCGCGAGGCTGTGCGTCAAGACGCCCCCCGCCACCTCGAAGAGCAGGACGACGACCGAGATCAGCAGGGCGGTGCGCAGCCGGCCCTTGTTGGCGGCCCGCTCCGCGGCAAACGCGGCGATTCCGGTCACGCGGTTCCGGTCACACGCGGAGCCGCTCGACCTCGACCCTCGCGTCGTTGAAGCAGGCGCCGCCGGCGAGATCGGTCAGCGTGTCGGGCGACAGCGCATTGGACGTCGTGCCGCTATCGGTGTTGTGGCTCCACAGACCCTTGGGCAGGAACACCACTCCGGGACGCAACGCGTCGTCGATGTGGGCCCGGCAGGCGACGGTGCCGCGCTCGTTGAACACGCGGATCCGGTCGCCGTCGGAAAGCCCGCGGGCCCGAGCGTCGTCCGGGTGGATCCCCAGGGGCACCAGGGCGCTGTGGAGCTCCCCGAACGTCGAGCTGATCGTGCGGTCGGTCGCCGGCGAGATCAGGGCGAGCGGAAAGCCGCGGGCCGCGGACTCCGGCGCGAAGTGATACAGACCCCCCGGCGCCTCGCGATCGAGCGCCTCCGGGACGAGGTCGATCTTCCGGTCGGGCGTGCGCGGGAACGCGTCGACGAACTGGACGGGGGCGACTCCCTCCTCGAGGTAGGCGATGCGGTCCTTCCCGAGGGCGTTCGCCAGGGCCGGGCCGCGGCGGCTCGACGAAAGCAGCGCGCGCTCGATCTCCTCGGCCGACTCGGCGTCGCCCGGACGGGCCACGCCCGTGCGCCGGCAGAGCTCGGCGAAAACCGCGTGGTTCGGACGCGCCTCGCCGTGAGGCGCGATGACCGCCTCGGCCCGCTGGAGGACGAAGGCGCCGTAGCCGCGCGACAGCTCGGTCCGCTCCAGGAACGTGGCGGCCGGGAGCACGACGTCCGCGTACCGCGCCGTGTCGGTCCGGATCGGATCGAACACCACCGTGAACAGGTCCTCGCGCTCGAGGCCGGCCCGCACTTTCTCCTGCTCGGGCAGCGTCATCAGCGGGTTCGCGTTGTAGACGAAGAGCAGCGCCACGCGGTCGGCGCCGCGCCCGGCCAGGGCGGCGCCCACGCGGTTCATGTTGACCGCGCGCGTCGGCGGTTCGGGCTCCCCCGCCGCTGCCATGCCGTCGATCTCCTTCCACGCGCCCGAGTTCGACAACGTGTAGCCGCCGCCGCGGACGCCGAACTTCCCGGCGACGGCCGGGAGCGCGAGGATCGCGGCGATGGCGGAGCCGCCGTTGCGGTTGCGCTCGGGGCCCCAGCCGCAGCGAAGCGCCGCCGGGCTCGTGTCGGCATAGAGACGCGCGAAGGTCTCGAGGGCCCCGGCGGCGACGCCCGAAACGGCCGCCGCGCGCTCGAACGTCCACGGCGCGGCGCGGCGCTCGAGCTCCTCGGCCCCTCGGGCCTGCTCCGCGAGGAATCGCCGGTCGGCGCGCCGGTTTTCGAAGAGCCAGCGGATCAGCGAGAGAGCCACCGGCAGGTCCGTCCCCGGGCGCAGCGCGAGGTGCATGTCCGCGCGCTCGGCCAGGCGCGTCCGCCGCGGGTCCACGACGACCAGCCGCGCGCCGTTCTTCTGCGCTTCCTGGATGTAGGGCACGAGATGGATGCCCGAGACCGACGGGTTCATCCCCCAGACGACGATCAGCTTCGCGTGAGCGTAGTCCTGGTAGGCGATTCCCGGCATCTTCCCGTAGAGGCCCATCGCCGCCCGTCCCGACGGGGCCGCGCAGACGGTCCGCAGGAGACGCGAGGCGCCGAGCCGGTAGAACAGGCGCGCGTCCGTGGTGTCCTGCGACAGGTAGCCGTTCGAGCCGCCGTACGAAACCGGCAGGATCGCTTCGCCGCCGAGCTCGCGCCGGACCGCCAGCATCTTCTCGGCGACGAGCCCGAGGGCCTCGTCCCAGCTCGCGCGGCGGAAGGCGCCCTCGCCCTTGCGCCCCGTCCGGATGCCGGGGTGGGTCAGGCGCGCCGGACCGTACAGGTGCTCCGGGTATCGCCGGACCTTGGCGCAGATGTAACCGCGCGTGACCGGGTTCGTGTCCGAGCCTCCGACGGCGACGACCCGGCCCCCGGCCACGGTCACGTCGAGGCTGCAGGCATCCGGGCAGTCGAGAGGGCATGCGCTCTCGACGTGCCGCTCGACCTCCGGGGGAGCGCTCACGCCCCGGGTCCCACGATGCGATCCACCGTGTCCACCGCGATCGGATGGTAACCCGGCCGCGCCTTCGCGTAGATCGCGCGGGCGCGCACCCGTCCGGCCTCGGTCTTCACGAGCTCTTCGTACAGCGGCTTGATGAACTTCCGGCGCCCGATGGATACCAGAAACTCTTCGAGCCGGGCGTCGGAGCCCGGATAGCCGCCTTTCAACGCCATGAGGAGAAACTGGAAGGCGATCTCGGCGTTGCGCGACGCCGAGAGCCCGAAAGCGGCGTCGAGGGCCGCCAGCCGATCGACCGGAAGCGGCGACGGGAGCCGCCGCAGGAACTGGAGCCGCTCCTGCGTCGTCCAGCCGGGAAACGCGCCCTCGGCCTCCTCCGGCCGCCCGGCGGTCCACGCCTCCGCGGCCCGCGCCACGCGGTGGAGCGCCTCCGAAGCCGGACGGGGCGCGACCGAGGGAAGGCCCGGCCTCTCGGTCCACTCCTCGATCGGAATCGAGGCCGCCCGCTCGCCGTCGCGCCCGATGAGGTGTTCGCCGAGGTACGCGAGGAAGTCGGCCGTGGTGATCGACTGGAACGCGAAGTGGTCGAAGTAGCGTCGGAGGAATCGATCGAAGTCCTCCCGGCCGTAGAGCTCCTCGAGCGACCGGAGCAGCAGCGCGCCCTTTTCGTAGGGCAGGCGCGTCGCGCCCTCGTCCGGGTCGCGGCCCGCGAGGTCGATGTGCAGGATCTCGTCGCGGTCGTCGAGGCGCGAGAGCTCCTCCTCGAGGTCCTGGCGCCCCAGGACCGCTTCCATCGCCGCGGCCTCGCGGCCGTAGACCTCTTCGACGAGACGCCGCTCGATGTAGGTCGTGAAGCCTTCGTTGAGCCAGAAGTCGCTCCACGTCGCGTTGGTCACGAGGTTGCCCGACCAGGAGTGGGCCAGCTCGTGGGCGATCAACGCGACCAGGCTCTTGTCGCCGGCGAGAACCGTGGGCGTGGCGAACGTCAGCCGCGGGTTCTCCATCCCGCCGAACGGGAAGCTCGGCGGCAGGACGAGGATGTCGTAGCGGTCCCAGCGATACGGCCCATAGAGCCGCTCGGCCGAGGCCATCATCTTCTCGGTGTCCGCGAACTCGCGGGCCGCGGCCGGCAGCACCGAGGGCTCGGCGTAGACGCCGCTGCGGCCGCCGAGCGGCGCGAAGGCGATGTCGCCCGCCGCGATCGCCATCAGGTAAGCCGGGATCCGCTGCGGCATCCGGAAGCGGTACGTTCCGCCCCGCTCGCCGGTCGAGTTGCCCGCGGCGCCCATCAGAGCGACGAGCTCGGGCGGCGTGCGGACGACCGCTTCGTAGGTGAGGCGAACGGCCGGCGTGTCCTGGACGGGGACCCAGCTCCGCGCGTGGATCGCCTGGGACTGCGAGAAGAGGAACGGATGGCGCTTGCCCGCGGTCTGCCCGGGCGAAAGCCACTGGAGCCCCGAGGCCGCCGGGCTCGTCGTGTAGCGGACGCGAACGCGGTCGTCGCCGGGCCGCAACTCGACCGACAGGGGCGCTCCGAGGATCGGGTCGGCGGCCCCGAGCTCGTGGGGCGCCGGCGCCCAGGCCGAGCCGTTGCCGCTCTCCGCGCCGCCGATCGAGAGCCCGCGCGTGTCGAGCAACAGCCGGGGCGCCGAGGGATCCGGCCGGTCGAGATGCAGCGTCGCCGAGCCGGACAGGGTCTTCGTCCGGAAATCGACGTCGAGGTCGAGGGCCACGTGCCGCACGCGCACGTGCCCGGGATTGGCGTAGGAATGGACGTCGGGGAAGGCCGGGGAGCTCGTCATCCGCCAAAGCGTAGCAGACCCAAAAAAGAAAACGGCGCGCCGGATTCCCGGCGCGCCGCGGTTTGGCATCCGGCATTCGCCGGCAATGCGACCTTACTGCTTGGCAGCCGGGGTCGGCTTCGCGTCGGTCGACTTCTTGGTGCTCTTCTTGTGGGACTTCTTGGTCGACTTCGAGCTGTCCGTCTTCGGGGCGTCCGTGGACTTCGGGGCCTCGGCGGCCGGAGCGGCCGGCTTGGCCGTCGGGGCCGGAGCAGCGGACTGCTGCGCGATGGCGGCAACCGGGAACGCGAGGGCGAGGGCCAGGGCCAGGATCTTCTTCATTGACTTCTTCTCCTTTTCGCGATGCCCATTTGCATCGCGCCTTTCGAGGGCACAAGCTACGCGCGCCGAGATGAACCCAACATGAACGATCGGCGACAGGTAAAATCCGCCCGCTCATGAGGCTCCGCCTCTTCTGGGAGGACAATCGATGCGACGCGCCCTGCTCACCTCGGCCCTCGCCCTGCTCCCGATGACCGCGCCCGACCCGCCGCCCGCGGCCGAGCGGAAACCCGTCACCGACACCTACTTCGGCACCGCCGTCACCGACGACTACCGCTGGCTCGAGGACTGGTCCTCCCCGGCCGTCCAGGCCTGGAGCGCCGCACAGAGCGAACGGGCACGCGCCGTCCTCGACGGGCTCCCCCACTTCGCCGAGATCCAGCAGCGCGTCCAGCAGATCGCCCTTTTCCGCACGTCGTCCTACCGCGGCCTCGTGTCCCGGGGCGGGCTGATCTTTGCGCTCAAGACCGAGCCGCCGAAGCAGCAGCCGTTCCTCGTGACCCTGAAGTCGGCGGACGACCCGGCCTCCGAGCGGGTCGTCGTCGACCCGAATGCCCTCGACGCCAAGGGCGGTACGGCGATCGACTTCTTCGTCCCGTCGCTCGACGGCCGGCTCGTCGCCGTCTCGATGTCGGAAGGCGGGAGCGAGGCGGGCTCGGTTTCCGTTTGGGAGACGGCCACCGGCCGGCGCCTGACGGACGCCATTCCCCGCGTCAACGGCGGCACCGCGGGCGGCGGGCTCGCGTGGAATGCCGACGGGTCCGGCTTCTTCTACACGCGCTACCCGCGCCCCGGCGAGCGGCCGACGCGCGACCTCGACTTCTACCAGGAGGTCTACTTCCACCAGCTGGGCACGCCGACGGAACAGGACGCGTACGCGCTCGGCAAGGAGTTCTTCCACATCGCCGAGACGACGCTCGCCTCCTCCGACGACGGCCGTTTCGTGCTGGCGACGGTCAAGAACGGCGACGGGGGCGAGGCCGAGCAATACCTGCGCACCCCCGGCGGGAAGTGGACGCGCCTGGCCACGCTCGAGGACGATGCATCGCAGGGGCGCTTCGGCCCGGACGGGTCGCTGTACCTGCTCTCGCATCGGAACGCCCCGCGCGGCCGAATCCTGCGGCTCGCGCCGGGAGCCACGGCGCTCTCGTCCGCGACCGCGCTGATCCCCGAGGGCGCCAACGCCATCGACGACTTCCGGGTCACGCGCGGCCGGATCTACGTCGCCGACAGCGTCGGCGGCCCCTCGGCCCTGCGCGTGTTCGACGGCGACGGGAAGCCACTGGGGTCCGTCGCGATCCTGCCGGTCTCCTCGATCACGGGGTTGATGGCGGCGCCGGACGGGACGCTCCTTTTCGAAAACCAGAGCGACCTCGAGCCTCCGGCCTGGTACCACGTGGGCAGCAACCTTCGCGCGGCGAAGACGGCGCTCGCCATGACCTCGCCGGTTGATTTCAAGGATTGCGAGGTCGCCCAGGAGACCGCCGTCTCGAAGGATGGAGCGAAGGTCCCCCTGCGAATCTTGCGCCCGAAGGCGCTGCGCCTCGACGGCAACAACCCGACGCTTCTCTACGGCTACGGCGGCTACGCGATCAGCCAGCGGCCGACGTACGAGCCGATGCTCAAGGTCTGGCTCGAGCAGGGCGGCGTCTACGCCGCGGCGGGTCTTCGCGGCGGCGGCGAGTACGGCGAGGGCTGGCACCGCAACGGCCGCCTGACGGTCAAGCAGAACGTTTTCGACGACTTCCTCGCCGGCGCCCGACACCTGATCGCCGCCGGCTACACGAAGCCGGCGCGCCTGGCGATCGAGGGCGGCTCCAACGGCGGCCTCCTCATGGGCGCCGCCTTCACGCAGGCCCCCGAGCTCTTCGGCGCCGTCGTCTCACACGTCGGCATCTACGACATGCTGCGCGTCGAGCTGTCCTCCAACGGCGAGTTCAACGTCACGGAGTTCGGCACCGTGAAGGACCCGGCCCAGTTCAAGGCCCTGTACGCGTACTCGCCGTATCACCACGTCCAGGACGGCACGGCCTATCCCCCGATGCTCTTCCTGACGGGCGCGAACGACCCGCGCGTCGACCCGTTGCAGTCGCGCAAGATGACGGCGCGCCTCCAGGCGGCCCGCGCGCTCGTTCTCCTGCGCACGAGCTCGAGCTCGGGCCACGGCATCGGGAGCTCGCTCTCGGAGAAGGCGGGCCAGGAGGCCGACGTCTACGCCTTCCTGTTCGATCGCCTGGGCGTCGCCTACAAGGCCCTGGCTCGATGAGCCGCCGCCGCCGCAGCTGCCATCGCACGGGGCGGCGCGGGGTCGTCCTGGCCATATAAAAAGGCGGCCCGTGCGGACGGAGGGCCGCACGAGCCGCGTGAAATCCCGGTCAGGAGCCCGCCGAAAACGCGCTCGATCCCGGGGAAACGGTCGTCGGTCGCGCCCGCGCGCGAACGCGGCCGCCGACCGGCTCCCCTTTCCGAGGGGGCTCGATCTCTGGAGCCTCGATGAGAGGCGAAGAGAGAGCCGTCTAGAGTCGCAGCGGGATCGGAGCGAGAGGGGGCAGACCGCTCACGGCCGCCGTCAAGACGGGCGCCTCGCGGCGCTCACCCGCGAACTCACCGGCCGTCGTGTCCGAACGACGCGCGCCCGCGGGCCGAGTGGCCCTCGTCAGCGTGGCGTCGGCGACGGCCGGCGCCGCTCCGCTCTCGGCGCGAGGGCCCACCAGCGCCGGTTCGAGGAGGTCCTCGGCGGAGGGCGTCCCCGGCTCGAACGGCACGAACCATTCGGCCGCCCGGCGCTTCAGTTCCGCCACGCGCCCGTCGGGCTCCGGCAGGATCCGAAAATCACGGCTCACGATCTCGACCGTTTCGGTGGCGTCGCGCTCGTCCTCGCCGGCGCGCAAGGCGAGGCGGGCGTGCGACGTGGGCAGCGCCGGCACCTTCCAGAGGAACCGAGAGGCGCCCGGCTTCATGTCCGGCGTGACGCGGATCGGGAAGGTCGTGCCGCCGTCGAGCGACAGGACGAGCTCCACTTCGTCCACACCTCGAAGGCCCGTGTCGCGCACCGGCGTCCATCGAACCTCGACGATCGACCCCGGCGCGAGCGCTTCGCCGGCGCCGGGCGAGAGAAATCCGTCCGACGCGATCGCGGAGCTCGATGCAGCCGCCAGGGCCGCCGCCAGCAAGAAGGCCGTTCGACGCGTCGCGGAATTCATCGGCAAGCCGGTCCGATCATGGGCTCGACTCAGGGGTGCTGCGGTGGCGAGTCGTAGGTCGTCCGCACCGTTCCGTCGGGGTTCAGCGGACCCGGACCGCAGACGTACGCTTCCCCGAACTTGCCGTCTCCGCGCACGAGGACGGTGTCGGCGCCCATCAGGACCGCCTGCACCCGGAAGTAATCCGCGTACTGCGACTTGGGGATCCCGCCGACCGGATCCTGCTCGGGCTCGACGTTTCCCATGAACTTACAGATGCCGACGACCGACTCGATGTTGGTCGTCAGGCGGACCTTGTACTTGCCCTTGTTGTTCGCGTCGTTCAG
>DATJXB010000187.1:0-9787 GCA_035500755.1 Thermoanaerobaculia bacterium
AGATGGGATTCCGGGTCCCGGCCAAGATCCTGGCGGTCTTCACCCGCCAGTTCTCGGTCATGATCGACGCCGGTCTTCCGCTCGTGCAGTGCCTCGAGATCCTCGCCAACCAGCAGGAGCACAAGAATTTCGCGAAGATCCTCCTGCAGGTCCGCCAGGACGTCGAGGCGGGATCGACGCTCGCCGACGCGATGCGCCGCCACCCCAAGGCGTTCGACGACCTGTACGTCAACATGGTCGCGGCCGGCGAGGCGGGCGGTATTCTCGACACGATCCTGCAGCGCCTCTCGACGTACATCGAGAAGGCGGTCAAGCTGCGCTCCCAGGTCCGCGCCGCGCTGATTTACCCGATCGCCGTCATCTGCATCGCGGCGATCGTCGTCGCGGTCATCCTGCTGAAGGTCATCCCGACCTTCGCCGCCCTCTTCACGAGCCTCGGGGCCGAGCTCCCCTTCCCGACGCGCGTCGTCATCGCGGCGTCGAACTTCCTGGCCCGCTACTTCATCTTCTTCGTCATCGGGATCGCGGCCGCCATCTTCTTCTTCCGCCGGTACTACAGGACGTACCGCGGGCGGCGCGTCATCGACGGCGCCATGCTGAAGGCGCCGATCATCGGCCTCATCCTGCGCAAGATCGCCGTCGCCCGGTTCTGCCGCACGCTGGCGACGCTGACGTCTTCGGGCGTGCCGATCCTCGAGAGCCTCGACATCACGGCCCGCACCGCCGGCAACGCGATCGTCGAGGACGCGATCCTCGAGACGCGCAAGAGCGTCGAGAACGGCAAGACGCTCATCGAGCCGCTGCGCGACTCGGAGGTCTTCCCGAACATGGTCGTGCAGATGATCGGCGTCGGCGAGCAGACCGGTGCGCTCGACTCGATGCTGAACAAGATTGCCGAGTTCTACGAGGACGAGGTGGACATCGCGGTGGCCGGGCTGGTCAAGCTGCTCGAGCCGGTCATGATCTTCATCCTCGGCATCATCATCGGCGGCATCGTCATCGCGATGTACCTGCCGATGTTCACGCTGATCAACAAGATCGGGTAAGCCCCGGGGCCGGCAGGCCCGGGGGGCACCTCCCTCTCCTCCGTCGGGGGAGAGGGCCGGGGTGAGGGGGCGGAGGGCGGGGCTAAACTAGGCCGTGGACGAATCTCCCCTGCGCCGCTCCCTCTTCTGGCTGACGACGGTCCGGATCGTCGTCCTGTTCCTGATCCTCCTCTCGGCGATCCTCGTTCAGGCGGGGTCGGGCGCCGAAGGCTCGATCTCGTACCTCTACGGAATCTGCGCGGCCGCGGTCGCCCTCTCGCTCTTCGACTGGACCCTCGGGCGCCTCCTGCCGACGCGCGCGGAGGCGTACCTGCAGATCCTGGGCGACCTCGGCCTCGTCTGCGTCCTCGTCTACTCCTCGGGCGGCCCGAGCTCGGTCTTCACGTTCCTCTACCTGGTCGTCATCGGCGCGGCGGCGTTCCTCCTGTACCGGACCGGCGCCCTCGTCATCGCCTCGGTCGCGGCGCTCCTCCACGGCCTCATGGTCGAGCTCGTGGCCTACGACGTCCTCCCGCGCCCGGCGCTCGCGGTGATCCCCCGCTGGGGCGCCGAGCGGATCGGCTACAACCTCGCGATCACGGTCGCCGGTTTCTACGGCGTGGCCTTCATGGTGTCGTACCTCTCCGAGAAGCTGCGGGGCGCGCGCGAGGAGCTGCTCGAGCGGCAGAAGGCGCTGTCGCGCATCCAGACGCTCTACGCGAGCGTGATCGCGTCGATGTCGTCGGGCCTCGTGACGACCGACGCCGACGAGCGCGTGACGTTCGTCAACCAGGCCGGCGGCGACATCCTCGGCATCGTCCCCACCCGGGCCGTCGGGAAGCGGCTGTCGGAGATCGGGCTCCCGCTCCCGAAGGACTGGATCGAGATTCGCCAGCGGACCCGCGGCCGCGAAGGCTTCCGCGCCGAGATCGACATCGAGCGCGGCGCCTCGCGCCGCGTGATCGGGTACTCGGTGCGGGCCCTGAAGGACCCCGACGGCCAGGACGCCGCGCTGATCGTTTTCCAGGACCTCACGGAGGTCAAGAAGCTCGAGCGGCAGGCGCGCTTCAACGAGCAGCTCGCCGCCGTCGGCGAGCTCGCCGCCGGCATCGCCCACGAGATCCGCAATCCGCTCGCGTCGATCTCGGGCTCGGTCCAGGTGCTCTCCCACGACCTTTCGGTCGGCTCGGCGGAGCGGCGCCTGATGGAGATCATCGTCTCGGAGTCGAACCGCCTCTCCAAGATCCTCGAGGAGTTCCTACGGTTCGTGCGGCCGCAGGAGCGGCGCGTCGCGGTCTTCGACGTGGCCGGCAACATCCAGGAGGTCCTCGACCTGTTCCGCCTCTCCGAGGAGGTCTCGGACTCGCACCGCATCGTCGCCGACGTCCAGCCGGCCTCGTCGGCGCTCGCCGCCGACCGCGACCAGATCCGCCAGATCATCTACAACGTCGCCAAGAACGCCGTGCGCGCGATGCCCGAGGGCGGCACGCTCACGGTCGAGGGGCGCGAGGACGCGGCCTGGTATAGCATCAAGTTTCGCGACACCGGCCGGGGAATGAGCGTCGAAGAGCTGGCCCGGGTCTTCACGCCCTTTTCCACGGCCTTCGACGGCGGGACCGGGCTCGGCATGGCGATCGTCCGGCGCATCGTCGAGGACCACGGGGGCGCGATCGACGTGGAATCCCGGCCGGGCGAGGGAACGACCGTGACGATACTGCTGCCGCGCGAGACGAGCGCCCGGGCCACGCCCGACCGCACCGCCCCGAGCCCGGAGGCCGTGCAGTGAGCGGCCCGCGCCTCCTGATCGTCGACGACGAAAAGTCGCTCCGCGACATGCTCGCGCTGCTCTTCCACAAGCAGGGCTTCGAGGTGTCGACGGCGGCCAACTTCACCGAGGGCGTGGCCGCCGCGGTGCGTTCGGGGCCCGACGTCATCCTCTGCGACATCAAGATGCCGGACGGCAACGGGCTCGACCTGCTGCAGCGCGTCCGCGACGAGAAGCTGCCCACGCCGGTCATCATGATCACGGCGCACACGTCGACCGAGGACGCCGTCGAGGCCATGAAGCGCGGCGCCGTCGACTACATCTCGAAACCGTTCAACACCGACGAGCTCGTCCTCGTCGTCCGCCGGGCGCTCGGCGAGAAACTGCTCCAGGACGAGAACCTGTACCTGCGTCAGGAGCTCGCCGGCAAGTACACCTTCGCCAACATCATCGGCCGCGGCAGCCGGATGCAGGAGATCTTCCGGACGATCGAGCGCATCGGCAAAGTGTCCTCGACGGTGCTCCTGACCGGCGAGAGCGGCACCGGCAAGGAGCTCATCGCGCGGGCGATCCACTTCTCGTCGATCCGCAAGGAGCGGAAGTTCGTGTCGATCAACTGCGGTGCCCTGCCGGAGACGCTCCTCGAATCCGAGCTCTTCGGCCACGAGCGCGGCGCCTTCACCGGCGCCGTGCGGGAGAAGCGCGGGCTCTTCCAGGAGGCCGACGGAGGCACGCTTTTCCTCGACGAGATCTCCGAAACCACGCCGACGATGCAGGTCAAGCTGCTGCGGGCGATCCAGGAGAAGCTCATCCGCAAGGTCGGCGGCAACGACGAGGTGTCGGTCGACGTGCGCATCATCGCCGCGACCAACCGGGACCTGACCGACCAGGTGTCCGAAGGCAAGTTCCGCGAGGACCTCTACTACCGGATCAACGTCATCCCGATCGCCCTGCCGCCGCTGCGCTCGCGCGCCGAGGACATCGCGCCGCTGACGTCGCATTTCATCACCGCGATCTGCAAGGAACAGAAGATCCCGGAAAAGAGGATCTCGATCGAGGCCATGCGGCTGCTCGAGGCGTACCCCTGGCCCGGCAACGTGCGCGAGCTCGAGAACACGCTCGAGCGCACGGTCGCCCTCGAACCGGCGCCCGTCATCCACCCGTCGAGCCTGCCCGAGGCGATCCTCCTCGGCGTGCGCACCCGCGTGCCCGACTTCGAGAGCCTGCCCGAGGAGGGCATCAACCTCGAGGCCTACCTCGAGACGGTCGGCAAGCGTCTGATGCGCGAGGCGCTGGACCGCTGCGGCGGCGTCCAGACGAAGGCCGCCGAGCTCCTCCACATGTCCTTCCGGTCGTTCCGCTATTACGCGAAGAAGTACAACCTCGTTCACCGCGACGAGATGTACGAGGGTGAAGAGGAAGGGCCCGCCGAAGCGAAGGGATCGCCGGCATGAGCCGACGCGCCGTCGTTCTCGCCGCCGCGCTCGCGGCCTCCTGCGGCGCCGCGCCCGGGGCCGCGCCGGCGGCCACGGGAAGCAGGCCCACGCCCGCCGCCACGCCGGCGCCCGCGTCCGGCGCCGCCAACGGGCCGCGCGCCACGATGCCGTCGGGCGCGGTCTACAAGCTGGAGCTCGCCCTGACGCCGGAGGACCAGGCCCAGGGCCTGATGTATCGCGAGAGTCTCCCGCCGAACACCGGCATGCTCTTCGTCTTCGGCGCCGACGAGCCCCACCACTTCTGGATGAAGAACACGATGATCCCGCTCGACATGATCTGGATGGACGCCGCGGGCAGAGTGGTCTTCGTCTCGGCGAACACGCCACCCTGCAAAGCCGACCCGTGCGCGACCTACGGACCCGACGGCCCCGCGCGCCAGGTGCTCGAGATCGCCGGGGGCATGGCGGCCCGGGAGAAGGTCACCGTCGGCTCGACGCTCCAGATTCTCGACGTCCGGCGCTGACGGGAGCGGGGTCGGCGCGGCAGACCCGGCCGCGCCGTGGTACGTTGAGGGCGTCGTGAATCGAGCCTCTCACGGATGGGCGCACGTTTCGGAAGAGCGCAAGCGCGAGATCATCGCCTCGATCGCCTCCGGGAAGGCCACGCGCGGCCCCGTCCACGCCGAGTTCGACATCACCGACCGCTGCAACGTCGCCTGCTACTTCTGCAACCAGCAGGACGTCCGGACCAAGGAACAGATGTCCCTCGGACATCTCCAGCACCTCGTCGACGAGCTCGCCGCGTCGGGCCTGAAGTCCGTACGGCTGTCCGGCGGCGGCGACCCGCTCTTCCACCGGGACATCCTGGCCTTTCTCGATCACCTGCAGGCGCGCGGCATCATCGTCGACAACCTGACGACCAACGGCGCGCTGCTCACCCCCGAGATCGCGCGGAGGCTCGTCGCCGGGAAGGCCCGCGAAGTCATCTTCTCGATCAACGCCGTCGACGAGGCCGACTACCACCGCATGATGCGCGTGCCGCTCGGCACGTTCACGAAGGTCGTGAACAACGTGCGCGGGCTGATCGCGGCGCGCGGCGACTCGCCCTATCCGAGCGTCGTCGCGCAGTTCCTGATCGATCGCCGCAACTCCGGGGAGCTCCCGCGGATGTACGCCCTGGGCCGCGAGCTCGGCGCCGACCGGATCGCGATCTCGAACGTCCTCGAAATCCCGCTCGAGCGCATCGACCGGGAGCTGCTCCTCGGCCCGCAGGACACCGATCTCGTCCGTCCGGGGCTCGAAGCGATCCTGAAGGCCGACCGCGACGCGCACCGCCTCCAGATCTACTTCCCGGTAGCCGAGTGGAACACCGTCATGGCCGAGATCAAGCAGCGCATCGGCTACGGCCCCGAGGAGAATCTCTTCCCGATCGCCTCGAGCTACCAGGAGAAGAACGGGCACTGCTTCTTCGGCTGGTACACGGCCGTCATCCGGGGCACGGGCGAGATGTACCCGTGCTGCCTCCTGATGCAGCCCGGTTATCCCCCGCTCGGCAACGCCGTCAACGGCCGGTTCGTCGACCAGTGGAACGGCCCGGGCTTCACGCGCCTGCGCGAGGAGCAGCGGCAGGTGTTTCTTCAAGGCGAGGCCGCGAAGTACGACCCCGTCAAGCACCAGGTGCTGAAGGAGTGCTGCGTCGAGGTCGGCAAGTGCTGGTTGAAGAACATCTACTTCCGCGGCGACGAGAAGTTCTACGCGGACCTCGGCCGGGCGCTCGAGAAGGCCCGCCGCCGCGACCGCCTGCGCCGCCTGCCGACGCGCGCCTATTGGAAGGCGAAGACCACGCTGATGGATCTGAAGGCGTCGCTGCGCGGTCGGGCGCAACCCGGCGCCTGAGCCGCTCCCGCCCTCACCCCGAACTCTCCACCCGCCGGGGGGAAACGGAGACAGCTCCCCGCCCTAAGGTTCGAAAAGAAACAGCCCGTCGCCCATCGTGGCGACGTAGACGCGGCCGCCGGCCGATGACGCGGCGGAGGCGAGCAGAAGCGCCGACCTCGGGCTCGTGAACGCATGGCGGGTCCGGCCCTCCTGCCAGAGCAGCGTCCCGTCCACGTCCTGCAGGTTCGACCAGCCGCCCGCCGGCTGGTTCGCGTTCTTCATGAAGATGCCGCCCCCGAGCGCCGCCTTCCGGCGCGTCGACCAGGCACGGCCGTCCCAGGAGGCGAGCGCCGCTCCGTCGCGCACCTCGAGGAGCGGATCCCCGCTCGCGTCGGCGAGAAGCTCGGCCGACTGGACCTTCCGCAGCCCGCCGGCCACGGCGGAGAACCGCCGTCCGTCGGCGGTCGAGAAGACGCCCTCGGTCGTGACGACGAGCGGCTCGTCGAACGGCGCGCCGTAAGCCACGATCGGAGAGCCCGGCGGCGGCTCGGCCGGAGGCTCCCACCGCACCCCGCCGTCGCGCGAGACCTTGACGCCCGACGCGCTCGCGACGAGCAGCGTGGTCTGGCCGTCTGTCCCGCGAAACGCCGCGAGCGACGCCGTCGCCGGCAGCGGGTCGCGCGAGACCTTTCGGACCTGCCGCCCCGTCGCCTCCCAGACGCCGGTCTCTTCGCCCGCGAAGGCCCGGAAGAAGTAGACGCGGTCGGGCACGTTCGGATCGGCGACGAGCTCGGCGACGCGCGCCTCGGTCAGGCCCCGCGAGCCCGGCTGCAGCGTGCGCCCGCCGTCGTCGGAGGTGAAGACGCCCTCGCCCTCCGTGCCGACGTAGAGGCGGCCGGTCCGGCGGTCGACCTCGAGGGCGGTGACGACGAGCGACTCGCGCGTGATGCGGATCCAGGTGGCGCCGCCGTCGTCGGAACGGTGGAGGCCGCCGACCGTCGCCGCGTAGACGACGCCGGGGCGCGTCGGGTCGCGGCGAACGCTGTGCGACCGCCGGTTCGTGAAGCCGTTGGTGTAGCGCGTCCAGCGGTCGCCGCCGTCCTTCGAGTGGTACACCCAACCGCACGTCGACACCCAGACGTCGCGGCTGTCCGCCGCGTCGAAGTCCCAGGCATAGACCGTCGCGTCGAGGACCATCCCCTCGGCGATGCGGAACCACGACGCGCCCCCGTCGCGCGTGCGGAAGGCCTGGCGCCACGTGCCGGCGTAAAGAACGCGGCGGTCGGACGGGTCGAACGCGAGCGACTCGACCTGCTGCAGCCCGTCGACACCCACGCCCGTCGGCGTCCAGGTCCGTCCGCCGTCGGCGGAGAGCCGCACGCCGTCGTCGCCGCCGACGGCGAGGAGGCGCGGTTCGCCCGGCGCGAGCGCGAGGGCACGCGTCGGCACGACCTTCTCGGCCTTCCAGAGCGCCGTCCAGCTCGCGCCCCGGTCGTCGCTGCGCACCACGAGGCCGCCGCCGAGCTCGCCCGCGAGCGCCGCCCACAGGCGCCCCTCGACTTTCGGATCGGCCGCGAGCGCGCTGACGTAGTAGCCCGGGAAGGCCGGCCCCGTCTTCGCCGGCTCCCAGCTCTCGCCGGCGTCCTTCGACACGTAGAAGTTCCCGCGGGAGGTGCCGCAGTAGACGACGCCCGGCGCAAACGGATCGAAGGCGAACGCGCGCACTTCCGCGCCCCAGACGGGCAGCCGCCACCACGCGGCGCCGCGCGCCGCCGAGGCGGCGAAAAAGATCGCCAGCGCGAGCGGCCAGGCCGCCCGGCGAAAGCGTCGTCCGATGTCCACGTTCACCTGCGTATTGTAAGGGCTTGGGACGAGGTCGTTTACACTGTCCTCATGGCCAAGATCCGCGTCGCCGTTTTCCCCGCCGCCGGACTGGGAACGCGCTTCCTGCCGGCGACCAAGGCGCAGCCCAAGGAGATGCTGCCCCTGGTCGACCGGCCCCTGATCCAGTACGTCGTCGAGGAGGCCCGGGACGCCGGGATCGAGCGCATCGTCATCGTGACCGGCCGCGGCAAGAACGCGATCGAGGACCACTTCGACACGTCCTTCGAGCTCGAACGGATGCTCGAGGAGAAGGGCAAGAACGGCCTGCTCGAGGAGGTCCGAGAGGTCGCCGAGATCATGCCCGTCTCGTACGTGCGCCAGAAACAGGCGCTCGGCCTCGGACACGCCGTCCTCCAGGCGAAGGACCTCGTGGGCGGCGAGCCGTTCGCGGTCCTCCTCGGCGACGACATCGTGGACGCGGGCGAGCCGTGCGTCGGCCAGATGATGCGGCTCTACGAAAAGCGCGGCAATCCCGTCATCGCGCTCCAGGAAGTCCCGCGCGCCGAAACGCGGCAGTACGGCATCGTCGCCGGCGAGAAGGTCGACGAGCGTGTCGTCCGCATCACCGACATGGTCGAGAAGCCGCCGCCCGAGAAGGCGCCGTCGAACCTGGCGATCATCGGCCGCTACCTGCTGCCGCCCGAGATCTTCACGATCCTCGAGGAGACGCGCCCGGAGGTCGGCGGCGAGATCCAGCTGACGAGCGCGCTGAAGACGCTGTTGTCGCGCCGCCCGATCGACGGCTACCTCTTCGAGGGAAAGCGCTACGACGCCGGCGACAAGCTCGGGTTCCTGAAGGCGACCGTGGAATTCGCGCTGAAGCGGCAGGACCTCGGCGGGCCGTTCCGGGAGTACCTGAAGGGGCTGAAGCTCTAGCGTCCGCTACTCGGACGAGGCCTTCTTCTCTTTCTTCTCCGCCTTCTTCTCGACTTTTTCGGACTGGCCGGCCGACTCCGTCTTCTCGGGCTTGGTCTCGGTCTTCTCGCCGGAGTCCGACTTTTTCTTCGAACCCTCGCCGGAACCCCGGGCGTAGTCGGTGATGTAGAAACCGCTGCCCTTGAACTGGATGGCCGGCGCCGAGATGGCCTTCTTGAGCTTGCCTCCGCAGTGCGGACAGACCTTGAGGGGCGCGTCGTTGACGCGCTGAATCACCTCGGTCCTCTCCGGGCAGGACCCGCACACGTACTCGTAGAGGGGCATGGAGAAATCCTACCAGCAGACCCCTCGTAGAATGGGCCCGTGATCCGGGTGACCGAGGCCCTCGCGCTCGTCCGTCAGGCCTGCGCGCCGCTGGCGGCGGAATCCGTGCCGCTCGCCGAGGCGTTCGGCCGCGTCCTCGCGGCCGACCTGTCGAGCGACGTGGACTGGCCGCCGTTCGACGCTTCCGCCATGGACGGGTATGCGGTCCGCGCCGCCGACGCCGCGGCGGGACGGCCCCTGCGCGAGCGGTCCGGGCTCGTCGCCGCGGGAGACGCGCCGCCGGAGCCCCTGGCCCCGGGCGAGGCGGTTCGGGTGATGACCGGCGCGTCGATCCCGGCCGGCACCGACGCGGTCGTGCCCGTCGAGAACGCCCGGCGCGAGGACGGCGCCGTCGTCGCGACCACGGCGCCGGCGGCGGGAGAGCACGTCCGGCGACGCGGGGAGAGCATCGTGGCGGGCGCCACGCTCGTGTCCCGCGGCCGCCGCCTCGGCGCCGCCGAGACCGCTCTCGCCGCGCTCGCGGGCGCCGATCCGCTCTCGGTCTTCCGCCGGCCGAGGGTGGCGCTCGCCGCGACCGGCAACGAGCTCGTCGCGTCGAC
>DATJXB010000188.1:0-54093 GCA_035500755.1 Thermoanaerobaculia bacterium
CGCCGCGGCCGAGCGTGCGCACGACGAGCGACCGCAGCCGCTCGTCGTCTTCGAGAACGAGAGCCCGCATGCGCGGGCTAATGTACCCCTTACAGGCCGAACGTCTTGACGAGAAACACGGCCATCTGGCCCCGCGTGACCGGGGTTCCCGGGCAGTAAGCGCCGGAGCCGCAGCCGCCGGTGACCGACTCGGCGACGAGCTGCTGGATCCAGTTCGCGAACGTGCTCGGGCAGGCGACGTCGGCGAAGGGGTTCGAGGTACACGCCGGAGGCGTGTATCCCGAACCGTGCTCGGCCTTCAGCAGAAAAGCGGCCATCTGCTGACGCGTCACGGAGTCGTTCGGGCAGAAGGTGGTGCCGTCGCCGCACCCGGCCGTGATGCCCTCGGCCGAGAGCTCCTCGATCCACGGCGCGAACGCGTTCGAGCACGGCACGTCGGTGAAGAGGCCGGCGCAGGCCGGCGGCGCGTAGGCCGAGCCGTGGATCGCTTTCAGGAGAAACGCCGCCATCTGGGCGCGCGTGACGGGAGCGGTCGGGCAGTAGACGAGGGGATCGGTGCCGCAGCCGCCCGTGATGCCGTCGTTGTAGACGGTGGTGATGTAGGGGAGGAACGGGTCGGAGGGGAGCACGTCCGCAAACGGCACCGGTAGCGTCAGGCACGACGCGCCGTTGATGCCGGGCATCATCTGCTCGGAGATGCAGCGGGGGTGGAAGACGAGCGACATGTACTGCCAGCCGAGGAGATGGCAGTAGCTCATGATCGTGCCGTTGCCGAGTCCCGGGTTCTGGGCCGGGCCGGCGTAGCAGCCCTGTTCCTGGTTGTAGCAGTGGTCGATCGGCGGCGAGTAACAGTGCGTGTGGGCGGAGCCGACGTTGTGCCCCATCTCGTGCGCCGAGGAGTCCTGGTCCCACATGGAGAGCGGCAACGAGCCGTTGACCTGCGTCAGGCTGTAGCCGCCGCCCCACTGCGTGGAGGTCGCCTGGAAGTCCGCGGAGCAGAGCACGCCGACCCACGCGATGCCGCCCGCGACCGGATGGCCGGACAGGTAATGGACGTAGGTCCGCGGGTTCGAGGCGATGGGCCGGTTGGCGTGCCACCAGGTGCCGAATTGATAGAGCTGATTGAGCGTGTCGGTGGCGGTGTAGGGATCGGCGACCGTCCAGACGTGGATCTCGGAGACGACGAGGTAGAGCGAGAGGTCGCGCGTGTAGATCACGTTGGTCGCGCCGAAGAGCGTCATGACGTAGGTCGCGAGCGTGGTGGCGTTGCTCCCGAAGTGCTGGTAGAGCTGGTTGTCGGTCTCGACGCGGACGGAGGCCTGCTTGTACGTGACGTCGGGCAGCGTTGGCGCGGGCACGCTCGAGAGAGCGGGCGAGGAGAGCGCCGCCGGCATGTTCTCGGTGTCGCACTTCCAGGGTTGGTTCGTCGCCGCGGCGTTCAGCGGCGACGCCGAGTCGCGGACGACGAAGGCCGTGCCGGATTCGTCCGGCCCGACGTAGGAGTGGCCGGCGCTCGAGTGGATCCAGGCGACGACGCCGTCGCTCGTGGCCGCGAGATAGACCGACGAGTCGGGCTCGCCTTCCACGATCCCGGAGTAGTGGGCGATCTCCGGCAGCGGGAGATAGGTCTCGCCGTCGGCGCCCTGAAGCGTGATCCGCGCGCCGGGAGCGGCGACCTCGAAGCGGTGGAGGCGCAGCTTTCCGGTCACGCCCGGAGAGACGGGAAAGCTCGTGATCTCGAGGACGCGCGTGGTTTTCTGCTGCAGCGTCGAGAGCGCGGCGGCGTCGAAATCGAGGCCTTCCTGGCCGGGAGCGGCCAGGCGCGCGGCCGCGGCGGCCGACGCCGTCGGGCGATAGGGGCTCTTGCTCGAGATCGTCGCCGCGGTCGCCGCGTGGGCGGCGGCCAGGGCCGCGAACCCGACGAGAATCGTCCGTCGCAGGATCCGGGTCATCGTGGCCTCCTCATCGAGACGGCTCTCCCGATAGACCCGTTTTCTTCGCAAGGACGGGGCCACCGGAAGGCCTTCCCGAAGAATAGGAGGCTCAACGGCTTCGACCCCGTGACGCCTGTCACCGGACACGGCGTGTCAGGGCCTCGGCGCGCGCGGTGACATTCCGGGACGGCTCGGAGTATCTTCGCGCCTCCTGAATTTCGGCTGAAAGGAACTCTTCCGATGCTTCTTCTCTCGGCGTTCGTTCTGTGGGCCGCGGCGGCGCCCGAGCCGGCTCCCGCGCCCGCGGCCGCGCTTCTGGGACAGTGGGAATCGGTCGCGCGCACACCGGAAGGCGTGGGCAACATCCTCGAGTTCTACCCGGACGGCCGCGTCACGCAGGTCTCGGCCTCGATGGCGGAGGCGGAATATCGCGTCGTGGGCGACCGGCTGATCGCGAAGTGGAAGGACCCCGCGACGGGAAAGATCTCGGAAGTCGAGACGCACGTCGAGTTCGAGGGAAGCCAGCGCTTCCTGGAGAAATCCGACGACACGAACACGGGCGACACGTGGTCCGAGCGCGTGGGCGCCGCGCCCAGGGAGGGCTCACCGCTGGTCGGACGCTGGTGCTTTCTCTTCCTCGAGACGCTGACGTCCTTCCGGGAATTCACGAAGGACCGGATGTACAACCGTCTGCCCGTCGTGACGCTGCGAGGCCGGTACTCGGTCGCGGGCGACAAGCTCACGGTCACGATGCAGGATCAGCCGTCGGGCGAGTATCCCTTCCGCATCGAGAACGGTCTGCTCGTCATCCAGAGCCGCAACGGCACCGCGCGCGAATACAAGCGGCCGGAGACGGCGCTGCTCGAGGGGTACTGAGCGTCGGGACGGCGCCCCCTCACGAAATTCTTCAAGGCAGGCTGAACGCCTTCGTGAGGAAGACCGCCATCTGCCCGCGCGTGACGGGAGAGGCCGGGCAGTAGTTTCCGCCGCCGCAGCCGCCGGTGATCCCGCGATTGGCCAGGTCCTCGATCCACGGATCGAACGAGCCGCCCGTGCACGGGACGTCCGTGAAGACCTGCCCGGTGCAGTTGGGCGGCGCGTAGCTCGAGCCGAGCGACCCTTTGAGGAGGAAGACGGCCATCTGCGCGCGGGTCACCGCCTGGCCCGGGCAGTAGAGGAGCGGGCTCGTGCTGCAGCCTCCCGTCACGCCCTGGGCGTAGAGGTCCTCGATCCAGTCGGCGAAGAGCGACGGGCAGGCGACGTCGCCGAAGAGACCCGCGCATCCGGGCGGCGCGTAGGCCGAGCCGTAGCGGGACTTCAGCAGGAACACGGCCATCTGGGCGCGCGTGACCGAGTCGTTGCGGCAGTAGTTGCCGCCCGAGCACCCCGCGGTGACCCCGTTCCTGAAGATCGTCTCGACGTAGTCGTGAAAAGCGTCGCCGGCGGGCACGTCGAGGAAGTCGGCGAACCAGGCGGCGTAGAGCGTCGCGCTCTGAGTGTCCGGGTTGACGAGCGTGACGTCGTTCAGCGTTCCGGGCGAGAGCACGGGGGTCGTGGCGCCGGCCGAGGTCGGATCGGTGACGTCGACGCCGGTGGCGCCAACGCCGCCGACGGTGACCGACGCTCCCGAAACGAAGGCGGTGCCCGTGAGGACGAGGGCCTGGGGCGTCGAGGCGTCGCCCGAGTCGGGCGCGATCGACGAAACGGTCGGGCCGGGACCCGCCGCCGCGAGCGTCAAGATCGGCGCCGCGCTCGCGCGCGACTGGCCGTCCGGGTTGACCATCGTGATCGTGCGCCCGCCAAACGGCGCACCGACCGTGTTCAGGTCGAGCGTGGCGGTCGTCGCGTCGGTGAACGTGACGCCGTTGACGGTGACGCCGCCCGGCAGCGAGGCCGACAGGCGGCTCGCGTAGCCCGGGCCCGGGTCGTAGAAGGCGGCGCCGGCCGTCGAGACGCCGCTGACGACGACGGAGACGGAGGCCTGGCCCGAGGCGACCGTCGAAGGCGTCGCGCTGACGGGTGTGGCGGGCGGCGGCGCGAGCAACTGCGCCACGCGCACGCCCCACGAGTCGGCGGCGTCGCAGTATTCCTGGATGGTCCAGAGCGTCATGTCGTCAGGGTCGAGGCTCGTGAAGGAATAGTCGCCCCAGCGGCGCGGCGGCCCGGGGTCGGCGGCCGGGTTGTAGGCCGTGGTCGACGCGGTGTAGAGCAGCGGCGCGGCGAGCGTGCCGGGCGGGTCGGAGGCCAGACGCCCGGCCGCGACGGCGTTGACGCGCTCGGCCGCGCCGGCCGCGCTCGCGCCCACGGCCGCGTGTCCCTGGCCCGACACCATGACGGACGGCATCCAGTAGAAGCGGGGATTCGAGGCCGCGTCGTCGAAGAGCGTGCCGGACTGGACGAGCGTGGGCGTGCCGCCGGTGAGGTCGATCTCGTACCAGCGGACCGCGTCGCGGTCGCCGGCGTCGCTGCCCGTCCCGGTCGCGTCGACGGCGATGTTGTGCGCGGTCCAGACGCGGCTCCCGCGTCCCTTGGCGTCGAAGAGCCGGTCGTCGAGGGCGTCGAGCTCGCCGGCGGAGCCCCCGGTGTTGCCCAGGTGCGGCACCGTCAACGGCAGCGCCGTCGTCGGGACGTCGAGCATCGTGTTCGCCGAGAGCGCGGTCGGCGGCCAGGTGCCGGGACCGCCGAAGGTGAGCTCGCGGAGCACGAGCTGGCTCGTGACGGGCAGGACGTTGTTGACTCCGATGACCCACGACGCGGCCGGCGCCGCGTCCGAGGAATTGTTCAGACCCTGCGGTGTGTAGGGGCCGGCGCCGTCCGGAGTCCCGGTCAGGTTCCGGTACGCGACGGCGTCGCCCGTCGCCGCGAGGTCGCCGCCGGGGCCGTTGAGGAGCGTGCTCTTGCGCACGGCGTGGATGCTCGTCCCGACGTAGGCGCTGGTCTCGTCGAAGACGTTGCCGCCGATGATGGCCGCGTTGGCGTCGATGCCGAGCGATCCGACGTCGAAGAAGTCGCCCGTGTCGCCGGTGGGAAGGTCGAGGTCGTGCTCGAAATAGAAGAACGTCCAGATCGTTCCGTTGGAGATGGTGCCGCTGCTCGAGACGGCGAGGAGGACGCGGTTGCTCGCCAGCGCCGAGGTCGCGAAGGAGAGCGCGGACACGAACCATCGTCCGGAGATGCGGTCGAAGCGCACGCGCGGCGCGAAGGTCGGCACGCCGTTGCGGACGCTGTTGAAGAACGTGTCCGTGTCGGCGTTCAACCCCCCGTCGGTCGAGCCCGTCGTCTTGTCGAAGCTGCGCAGCCGCCCGTTGACGCCGACGAGGAACTGGGTCGGCCCCACGGCGCCCGAGGTGTCGGGCGGAAACGAGTTGGCGTCGGCCAGATGCGCGCCGAGGAAGCTGACGCCGAGCGTCTGGGGCGCGCCGGCCCTCGGCAATGCCACCGGGCGCTCGAGCGACCCGACCGGCCGGGTGGACTCGGCGGCGTGCCGCGCCGCGCGGCCTCGGGCGAGCAGGCGCGGCGGCGCGGGGCGCGGTCCCTGGACCGCGTCGGCGGCCTTCTGGCGCGCCTCGATCGCGGCGCCCGTCTCCCGGAACGGATCGGGCGAGGCGGCGCAGGCCGGACGGGCCGGCAGGAGACTGCAGACGGCCAGCACGGCCGTGGCGTGGAGCGTCAGGCGCATCGTTCCCCCGTGACTTTGGGGCGGTAGATTAGCAGGCTCCCTGCCCGCCTCGGCGCGGTCCGAGAAATAATGACGGCGCTTTCTCGAGGAGGCTCGCATGAGGAGAACGCTCGGGGCGGCCGCCGTCTTCGGCGCCGCGGTGGGGCTCTACGCCGCCGACCCGCCGGTGCTGCGGTACGTTCCCAAACACGAGGAGCTCGCCTACACCTTCGGCGGCGTCGCGCCGGTCCGGCACGTCGCCCCCGGGACGCGCATCGTCACGTGGACGGAGGACTGCTACGACGGCGCGGTGACGCGGCCGGACCAGCTGCCCTCGAAGGTGGCGCCGATCGGCCACGACAACCCGCAGACGGGCCCCTTCTACGTCGACGGCGCCGAGCCGGGAGACACGCTCGTCATCCGCCTCGAGAAGCTCGAGCCGGCCCGGGCCTACGGGATCTCCTCGTCGTTTCCCGGCTTCGGAGCGCTCAACGGAACCGATCGGACGGCGATGCTGCAGGCCGACCTGCCGGAGACGGTCTGGTTCTACGACGTCGACAAGGCGCGCGGCGTGGCGCGCACGCATTCGACCGACGGCAAGAAGAGCTGGGAGGTGCCGCTCGCGCCGTTTCTCGGCTGCCTCGGGGTCGCCCCCGGCAACGGCGAGGCGCGCTCGACGATCGTCCCGGATTCCTTCGGCGGAAACATGGATTGCCCCGAGGTGCGCGCGGGCAACACGGTCTACCTCGGCGTCCGCGTTCCGGGCGCGCTGGTCTCTTTCGGCGACGGCCATTTCGCGATGGGCGACGGCGAGATCATCGGCACCGCCATCGAAGGCGCGATGAACGTCGAGCTGACGCTGGACCTGATCAAGCACCGCGAGACACCGTGGCCGCGCATCGAGAACGCGGAATGGATGATGTCGCTCGGCGCGGCGCGCCCGCTGGAGGACGCCGCCCGGGTCGCCTTCAAGGACATGGTCCAGTGGGTCATGGAGAAGACGGGCCTCTCGACGCTCGACGCCTACGAGTTCGTGTCCCAGACGGCGCGCGCGCCGGTCGTCGAGATGGTCGACCCTCTCTACACCGTTCTGGTCAAGGTGCCCAAGGAGCGTCTTCCGGCCGCGGCGGCGCGGTAGACTTCGCCGATGCGTCTCTGGAAGAAAATCCTGATCGGCGTCGCGGCGGTCGCGCTCCTCGCGCTCGGCGCGATCACGTACATGATCGGCGGTCCGCGCAACCTGATCGGCATGCTGCGTTACGACCAGCGCCAGGAGGGGACGCTGAAGGTCGGCGACCGCGCGCCGGAAGTGAGCCTGGTTGCCCTCGACGGCGCGACACCCGTCAAGCTGTCCGAGAAGCTCGGCGGGAAGCCGACGGTCCTGATCTTCGGCAGCTTCACCTGACCTCCGTTCCGCCGCTCGGTCGAGCGCGTGGAAGCCCTGCACAAGACCTACGGCGACCGCGTCAACTTCCTGACGCTCTACATCAAGGAAGCGCATCCGCTCGACGAGTGGCAGATGGACTCGAACGTCAAGGAAGACGTCTGCTACCCGCAGCCGACCAGCATGGCCGACCGCGTCCGCATCGCCAACGACTTCGTCAAACGCTTCCACTACGCCATCCCGCTCGTCGTCGACCCGATCGAGAACCCGGCCAACCAGGCCTACGCGGGCTGGCCCGAGCGGCTGTATGTCGTCGACGAGACCGGGACGATCGCGTACAAGGGAAAGCCCGGCCCGTTCGGATACCACCCGGAGGAAGTCGAGGCGTGGCTGAAGACGCGTTTCCCCGAGGTCAAGCCTCCGGCCGGATCCTGAACTCGTTGCGACGCTTCCAGAGGTAGACGAGGATCGCGACGTTGACGGCGAGCAGCGCGTAACGGCGCCCGCTCCCCGGACGCCGCGCGATCTCGATCAGCTCGGGCGGGATCCCGAGCGCCGTCAGCACGATCGTGAAGTAGGGCGCCCAGGGCACGCGCGCCGCGAGCAGCATTCCCTCGGCCGCGAAGACGAGCCCGATCAGGATGGCCGCGGCGCCGATCGCCTCGACCTGGCGGCTGGTCAGCGCGGCGAGCACGAACGAGAGGTGCTGGACCAGCACGCCCCGGCCGTTGACGCCGAGAAAGCGGGCGATCTCCATCGGCTCGGACTGGTGGGGCAGGCGCGCGATCCTGAACGCGGCGGCCCCGAGGAGCAGGAAGGCCGCCGACTTGGCCATCTTGAAGACGATGATGCCGACGAATCCCGGCGAGAGCTTCGGCAGGGGGGCGTCGGACGAGGCCATGGGGTGCGGAGTTTCCCACACCGGCCGGGGCGGGCGGAGGCCGCCCGAGCGCCCGGGCCGAGCGGCGCTTTCCGGGGCGAATTTGCCGGCGTATCCTCGGAAGCTCGGAGGCGCCCATGAACCTTTGTCGAGGAATCGCCGTCCTCGTCCTGGCTGCGCTGGGACACGCTTTCGTCGCCGCGGCCGCGACGTACCTGCCGATGTCGGACAACGACCTCGTTTCGGGCGCGCCCATCGTCGCCCGGGCGACGGTGATCGGGTCCTCGGTGGAGCTCGAGGCGGTCGGCGGCGAAGACCGTCCCTTCACGGTCGTCACGCTCTCGCTGATCGAGGCGATCAAGGGGACTCCGGGCGAGACGTTCGCGGTCCGGCTGCCCGGGGGCGTCGTTGGGAACACGGCGTGGCGGCTCGGGGGCACGCCCGTCTTGAGCGCCGGCGAGGAAGTCATCGTGATGCTCGCGCCGCACCCGGCGCATCCCGGCCAGTTCCGGCTGACGGAGCTCGGGCTCTCCCACTTCGCCATCGTGACGGACGACGCCGGCCACCGATTCGCCGTGCGCCCGGTTTTCTCCGACGCCGAGGATCTCCTCGTCTCGAAGCGCGCCGCGGCGCCCGGAACGGCACCGGCCGGCTCCCGCGACGCCGACTCGTTCCTGGCGTTCCTGCGGTCGACCGTGCGCGGCGAGACGGCGGGCGACGTGGCCTACGCATTCCCCGTCCGCGCCGCGGCTAAGTGGGCGAACATCGGCGGCCGAGAGCCCGGGGACTGCGACGGAACCCCGTGCCTCTTCCGCTGGTTCTGGGATACCGGAAACTCGCCGAACGCGGTGCTGACGGTCAACGGGACGCAGTCGAACCTCGTCGGCACGGACGAGCCGAAGTGCGGGACGGACTCGATCTGCGACGTCCAGAACGTCGCACCCGCCTGGCACGGCATCGCCGCGACGGACATCCGCATCAGCGGCCCCTCGCCGAGCGGCAACGTCACGGTGAACCTCGACGCCACGACGAGCCAGGACAACGGCACGACCTGGAACACGCCGCTCGGCTGCCAGGGAGGCATCATCGGTCTGGGCGGCCCGGGCTCGGGCCTCGGCCCGCGGGCGTACCGCGGCGACACGGACTATTTCTATCCGTCGACCGGTAGCGCCAACCTGCGCAAGGTCACCTGCGCCCTGGGCTATTCCGCGGCGACGTTCCGCACCGCGGTCCTGCACGAGGTCGGGCACGTCCTCGGCCTGGCGCACCCGGACCAGCACGAGAGCATCCACAGCACCAGCGGGTCGTCCGACTGGGATTCCGCAGTGATGCACTCGGTCGTCCCGCTGAGTGCGCCCGACACGCCCCAGCCCGACGACATCCAGGCGATGCAGTACTACTACGGCACGGCCGCGGTCGGCGTGGTGCCGACGGCGAACTTCAACATCTCCAACCCGCCCCCCGTGGTCGGCGTTCCGGTGAATTTCGCGGACGCGTCGACGGGCGGCCCGACGGGCTGGAACTGGGACTTCGGCGACACGAGCTCCGGCGCCTCCAACACGGCGACCACGCAGAACGCCTCGCACATCTTCTCGGCCGCGCAGACCTACACCGTGACGCTGACGGCCGGGAACCTGAACGGCTCCTCGAGCTCGATCACCAAGCAGGTGACCGTCCAGCCGGCGGCGGGCGGCGGCGGCTGCACGACGACCGACACGACGCTCTGCCTGAACGGAAACCGCTTCAAGACGTCGATCACCTGGCAGAAGACCGACGGGTCCTCCGGAAGCGGACACGCCGTCGGCCTGACGTCGGACTCGGGCTACTTCTGGTTCTTCGACAACTCGAACATCGAAACGGTCGTGAAAGTCCTGAACGGGTGCTCGCTCGGCGGCAACTACTGGGTCTTCGTCGCGGGCCTGACCAACGTCGAGGCGACGCTGACGGTCGTCGACACCAACAACGGCACTCAGAAGCAGTACGTGAACCCGCTGAACACGCCGTTCGCTCCGATCCAGGACACGTCCGCGTTTTCGACGTGCCCCTGAGAAAATCGCGTCGCGCGCCACGACCTTGAGTCCCCCTCTCCCGGCGGGGGGAGAGGGCCGGGGTGAGGGGCCGGCCTACCGCTTCGGCGCCCGGAGGCTCTTCGCCGCCAGGCGCTCGACGGCTTCGCGCAGCGTCGCTTCTCTTTTCGCGAAGTTGAAGCGCGCGCGGGTCTTGCCGCCGCGGCGGTAGAAGCTCGAGCCGGGAACGGCGACGACGCCGACCTGGCGCGCGAGGAAGTCGACGAACGCCCGGTCGTCCTTCCACCCGAGGCCCGCGGCGTCGGCCATGACGTAGTACGCGCCTTCGGGCGGCGTGAACGTCAGGCCCGCCTTCGACAGGGCTTCGAGCAGGAGGGTGCGCCGCGCCGCGTAGGTCCCGCGCAGGCTCTCGTAGTAGGAGTCCGGGAGCGCGAGCGCCGTCACGCCGGCCACCTGGAACGGCGTCGGGGCGCAGATCGTCAGGTAGTCGTGGACTTTCCGCACCAGGTCCGTCAGCGGCGCCGCGGCGATGGCCCAGCCCACGCGCCAGCCGGTGACGGCGTAGGTCTTGCCGAGACCCGAGAGCGTCACCGTGCGGTCCGCCATGCCGGGGAGCGACGCGAGGCTGACGTGGCGGTGGCCGTCGTACCACATGTGCTCGTAGATCTCGTCGGTGATCGCGATCAGGCCGTGGCGCCGGCAGACGGCCGCGACGGCCGCGAGCTCCTCGCGGGTGAAGACGCGGCCGGACGGATTGCCGGGCGTGTTGACGATGACGAGGCGCGTCTTCGGCGTCACGGCGCGGGCGAGTCGCCCGGCGTCGAGCCGGAAACCCGGCTCCGAAAGCGGCACGAAGCGCGGGACGGCGCCGGCGAGCGCGCACGCCGGCACGTAGTTCTCGTACCAGGGCTCGAGGATCAGCACCTCGTCGCCCGGCTCCGTCAGCGCCAGCACCGCCGCGGTGACGCCCTCGGAGACGCCGCACGTGATCGTGACCTCGGTGTCCGGATCGGACGCGACGCCGTTGAAGCGCTCGGTCTTCTTCGAGACGGCGGCGCGCAGCTCCGGCAGGCCCCACGTGTAGCTGTACTGGTGGTTCTCGGGCGAGCGGAGCGCGCGCTCGAGGGCCGCGGCGAGCTCGGGCGGCGGCTCGAAGTCGGGGAGCCCTTGAGCGAGGTTGACGCCGCCGACTTCGGCGCCGAGCCGCGTCATCTCGCGGATCACGGACTCCTGGAACGGGCGCGTGCGCCGCGAGAGGCGGCGGAGACGCGAAGGGCTCAACGGGCGCTCCTGTACAGTGGGCCGAAGGATACAGGAGCGCGGCGTTGACCCTGAGACGCGGCCTGACGGCCGTCGAGTACTTCACGTTCGGCTTCGGCACCATGGTCGGCGTCGGCTGGGTCGTCCTGATGGACGACTGGCTCGGGCGCGGCGGTCCGGGCGGCGCGTTCCTCGGGTTTCTCCTCGGCGGCGCGCTGCTCTGGCCGATCGCCCGGACGTACGGCCGCATGGTCGCGGAGATTCCGGACGCGGGCGCCGAGATCGCGTACACGGAAGGCGTCTTCGCGCCGCCCGCGAGCTTCGCCGCCGCGTGGACGATGGTCCTCGCCTACGCGATCGTGTGTCCGTGGGAGGCCGTCGCGATCGGGAACCTGCTCGCGCGCGTCGTTCCGGCGATGAACGCGGCGCCGCTCTACGAGATCGCGGGAAAGACCCTCACGGCCCCTCGTCTCGTCGCCGGTCTGGTCCTGACGGGGCTCGTCGCGGGCGTCAACCTCGTCGGGATCCGCGTGTCGGGCCTCTTCCAGAACGCGCTGACCTTCGGCCTGCTCGCGCTCTTCGCGATTTTCACGGCGGCGGGCCTGTGGCGCGGCAGCACGGCGAACCTGCCGCCTCTTTTCGCCCGGCCGGGCACCGGCGGAGCGCTGCTGTCGATCCTCCTCGTCCTCCAGATCGTCCCCTATTTCATGACGGGCTTCGAGTCGGTCGGCAAAGGGTCCGAGGAGGCGAGTCCGGGATTCGACCGGCGCGGCTTCGGCCGGGCGATCCTCGCGGCGGCCTCGGCGGGAACGACCTTCTATTGCCTGATCATCGCCGCGGTGGCGCTCGTGTTCCCCTGGCGGGAGCTGGTGGCCCGGAAGCTCGGCACCGAGGCCGCCTTCGCGCAGGCGTTCTCGTCGCGAGCCGCGGCCAACTTGATCCTCGTCGCCGCGGTGCTGTCGCTCGTCAAGATCTTCAACGGCAACTTCGTCGCCTCGACGCGGATGCTCTACGGCATCGGCAAGCGCGGGCTCGTCCACGGCGCTCTCGCGCGCACCGCCGAGAACACCGGAACGCCGTCCTTCGCGATCGGGCTGATGGCGGCGCTCACCGCCGCGACGACGTTTCTCGGAGACGCGCTCCTCGTGCCGGTCACCGAGGTCGGCTCGCTCGCGGTCGGCGTCGGGTGGCTCGCGACGTGCGCGGCGTTTCTCGCCCGGCACCGCGACCGCGGCGCGGCGGGCCGGGGCGCGGCGCTGTCGGGCGCGGCGGTCGCGGGCGCGATCGTCGCGATGAAGGCGCTGCCGTTCGTTCCGGGCAGCTTCTCGGGAGCGGAGTGGATCGCATTCGCGCTGTGGTCCGCGCTCGGCCTTCTCTTCTGGACGTTGCGCCCGCGCGAAACCGGAGCGCACTCGGACGTTTCTTGCTAACATCCTTCCGCCTGACCCGTTTGTCCCGGTGCGGCAGGGTCGCGCGTCGAGGAGGAGACAGATGGCGGGACGGGGCAAGGAGCAGCACCAACCGGAGCCCTGGAGCTACGAAGGCCGCGCGATCCTGAACGCCGCCGGCTGGACGCTGGCCAAGACGATCTTCGAAGCCGACGCGCGGCGCCTCGTGGCGGCGGTCAACGACGTGCTCGGCATCCCGACGGCGGCCCTCGAGGCCGGGTTCATCCGCGAGATCCTCGTGCCGCGCCCGGAGGAGTCGAGCGCGGTGTCGATCCGGGTGCACCCCCTGCCGAGAGAGTCGATGGAGGCGGCCGAGTTCTTCATCCACGACCGCCGTCTGACGGAGCGCCGCCGCGGCGACCGGCGCCGCGGGGAACGCCGCCGGGGCGTGGCGGCGATGCCGCGGATCGTCTCGGTCGGCGACTCACGGTAGCGTCGCGACCCCGGTCGCCACGTCGTAGGTGCTGCCGGCCGGCAGCACCGACAGCCGGACCCCGGTCGTGCCGAGCGTGGCGCTCGACGACGGCGTGATCTTCGCCTGCCGCGCGTCGTAGACGACGGCGGCGCTCGCCCCGAGAACCCTCCACGGCCCCGCCGGGCCGACCTCGAGCGCGGTGGACTCGTCGATCCCGATGCCGACGAGCTGCGGGTGCTCGAGGACGACCGAGAGCAGGCGGTTGCCGCGACGCCGGCGGATGTGGTGCTGGTCGATGATCGCCCCGCGGATCAGCCCGAAGCCGTCCACGGTGACGACGTCGTCGCGCGCGATGGTCATGAACGCGTCGCTCGAGTCCTTCTCGGGCGGGCGATCGCCGCCCGGCTTCTTCTCGTCGCCCGTGATCATGGGCGTGGACATGACGGCCGCGCCTGCCGAGGTCCCGCCGATGACCGCGCCGGCGAGATAGCGGGCGCGGATCGCGGCCTCGACCTTCGTGCCGGAGACGACGCCGGTCAGGCGCGTCTGGTCGCCGCCGCCGAACCAGATTCCCGTGACGCCGTCGAGCCGCTTCGCGGCTTCTTCCGTGTCGGCCTGCGAGCGCGTCAGAACGACACGCTCGGCCTCGGCGCCGAGCTTGCGAAAGTCACCCGTGATCTCGACGCCGGCGTCCTCGTACTCGGACGCCATCGGGTACACGACGATGCGCGCGCGTCCGCGGCCTCCCGCCAGTGCGACGAAACGCTCCAGCAGGGCGTCCGGAATCGGGCCGCCGCCGACGATGAGCAGCGATCCGCTCGTCGCGCCCGGCCCCGCGGCCGGCGTCGTCGGCGCCGCGGCCGGCGGCGGCGCCGACGCGCACGCGAGGCCGATCGCCGCCAAAGTCAGGATGAATCCCCGCCGACACGCTCTCGAGAAAAGTCTCACACAACCCCCTGACCGCCAGTCAGCGGCTCCGGATTCCCGTCGCATTCATCCGCGATTTTGAAGCCGAACCTTAAACGACATTCGCCGGTGATTCTCCTTTACGCCGCCTAAAACCGCGGGGTAGCATAAACGCAACTTCCAGCGAGAACGGTTCGAATCCGGAGGGTTACGCCCACGATCGATCGAAGGGCCCCGACGCTTTTCATTGAAGCAATGAGGAGGGTGTCTATGTGGAGGTCCTGCTTGGCTCGAGTGCTGGTTTGGTTCGTGGCGCTCGCCGGCTTGGGCTCCTACGCCGCGGCGCAGGTCAACACCGGTAACGTCTACGGCAACGTCATCGACGAACAGGGCGGCGTGATTCCCGGTGGCACGGCGACCCTGATCGGTCCGTCGGCGCCGATGACGACGAGCGTCGACGCCAACGGGTTGTTCCGCTTCCTCAAGGTGCCCCCGGGCACGTACGCCGTGACGGTGACGATGCCGGGCTTCACGACCGTGACGCGCGAAAACGTCGGCGTGTCGGTCAACAAGAACACCCAGGTCGACGTCGTGTTGAAGCTCTCGACGGTCCAGGAGGCGGTCACGGTTACGAGCGCCACGCCCCTGATCGACACGCGCAAAGTCGAGACCGGCCAGAACTTCTCGAAAGAGCAGCTGACCGAGATCCCGACGTCGCGCGACATCTGGTCGCTGATCCAGCAGGTTCCCGGCGTGCAGCTCGACACGGTCAACGTCGCCGGCAACCAGAGCGCCCAGGTGGGCGGCCCGGACTTCATCACGAAGGGCTCGGGCAACGTCGCCTACCAGGTCGACGGCGCGACGATCACCGACAACACCTACGGCAACCCCTTCGCGCGCCAGAACGGCGGCACGAACACGTTCTTCGACTTCTCGACGTTCCAGGACGTCGAGGTGGCCACCGGCGGCTCGCTCCTCGAGCAGCAGAACTCGGGCGTGACGATCAACGTCGTCACCAAGCGCGGCACCAACGAGCTCAAGGGCTCGGCGCGCTACATGTACGCCTCCGGCAACTGGCAGTCGAACAACACGCCGGCCGAGGCCGAGGAGCAGGGGCTGCCCACCAACAACACCCGGATGATCCGCGAGTACGGCGCGGACCTCGGCGGCCCGATCGTCAAGGACAAGCTGTGGCTGTGGTTCGCCGGCTCGTACCAGACGATCGCGACGAACTCGGCGACGTTCGACTCGACCGAGGGCGAGTTCTCGGTGCCCGAGACGACCAACCTCGAGCCCTGGAGCGCCAAGCTGAACTGGCAGATCTCCAACTCCAATTCCGCCCAGCTCTTCTATCAGCGCAGCGACCGCGACCAGAACAACCGGGGCGCGGCGCCGTTCCGGCCGCAGGCGACGCAGACGTCGCTGGTCATCCCGACGAACTTCTACAAGGTCGAGGACTCGAACGTCTTCTCGTCGGACTTCTTCGCCTCGATCTTCGCCAACTACCAGAACCCCGACTACACCTCGCTCGCCAACGGCAGCAAGGACTGCGTCGCGGTGAAATTCCAGGTGCCCTGCAACGGCAACTCGAACAAGGACATCCAGTACTACGCCAACGGGGACGGCTCGAACCTCTCGTACTACAACAACTACGTCTACTACTACGCCAAGGACCCGCAGAAGCAGGCCAACCTGCAGATGTCCAAGTTCTTCAACACCGGGAGCGTCAACCACGAGCTGAAGTTCAGCTTCAACTATCGCCAGCAGATCGCGGACTCGGCGTCGGGTCTTCCGGGCGCCCAGAACATGGGCCAGTACTACTCGAGCGGCAGCTCGCAGTACGCGCTGCTGTCGCGCGGCGTGCGCACGGTCTACAAGACCCAGTACATGAGCGGCACGCTCGGCGACACGATTACCTGGGGAAACCTGACGGCGCAGGTCGGCGTGCGGTACGACCGCCAGACCGCTCGTAACCTCCCGGGCACCTCCTTCGCCAACTCCGTCTTCTCGCAGGCCTGCACCGCGTGCGGCTACGGCGGTCTGGGCGATTTCCCCGGCCTGCCCGAGGTCAAGTACAACGGCTCGTCGACGGAGCAGTTCGACTACACGAACTGGCAGCCCCGGATCTCGGCGACCTACGCGCTCGGCGAGAAGAAGACGACGCTGCTGCGCGGTTCGTACGCGCAGTTTGCCGACCAGCTCGGGTTCCTCGGGTACTACGGCAGCGGCGTGCCGATCTCGAACGGGTACTACTACTACTGGACGGACATCAACCACGACCACATCGTCCAGCCCAACGAGGTGCACTTCGAGTACGGCGTCTACAGCTTCTACAACGGCATCGACCCGTCGGCGCTCCCGTCAAACCCCAATCACATCGACTCGAACTTCAAGACCCCGCTGACGACGGAGTGGACCTTCGGCGTCGACCAGCAGCTCAACGACACGCTGGCGGTTTCGGGCACGTTCTCCTACCGCACCACGAAGAACCTCCAGCAGACGCTCGACAACGGCGCCGGGATCGGCGACTGGGCGCTCGTCGACAATGCGAACGGGACGGCAACCGCCGCCAACGGCTTCCAGCTCAACTTCAGCGAGCCGTACTACGCGCTCACCCTGCCCGACGAGCCCACCGGCGTCACGCTCTCCAACCGGCCGGGGGCGACGCAGCGTTACTACGGGGTGGACTTCTCGGTCGTCAAACGCATGTCCGACCACTGGTCGGCGCGCGCCAACTTCGGCTGGAACAACTTCACGCAGCTGCTGACGACGGCGTCGATCCAGGACCCGAACAACTACTGGGCCCAGGGCGGCCAGAACTGCGGCAACCCGCCGCAGAGCTCGTGTCCCGCGGTCGGGTACTCGTCGAAAGACTCCGTCTTCATCAACGCGAACTGGCAGTTCAACGTCAACGCGGTGTACCAGGCTCCGCTGGGCATCGACTTCGGCGTGAATCTCTTCGGCCGCCAGGGCTATCCGAACCCGTACTACGTGCGGACGCGCGCCCGCGACGCGGCCGGCATCAGCCACACCTACAGCATCCTCATCGACCAGGTCGACACGTATCGCTACCCCAACGTCTACGAGCTCGACTTCCGGCTCGCGAAGACGTTCAACATCGGCGGCGTGACTGTCGTGCCGGCGGCGGAGCTCTTCAACGTGGCCAACGCGGGCACGGTGCTGCAGCGGTACCAGCGCACGGGCACGTATCGCAACGGCGAGTTCGACCAGAGCCAGTACTTCAACCAGATTCTCGAGGTGCAGAGTCCGCGCATCCTTCGACTCGGCATCCAGGTCAACTTCTAGGCAGCGCTCGTTGTCCAGGGGGGCCCGTCCGGGAATTCCGGGCGGGCCCCGCTGTTTTCCGGCGAGCGTGAAGAGGATGGGGCGTCGGACCGTCGTCGGCCTCCTCGTCCTCGCGGCGGGCCTCTCGGCCTGCCGCCGGGAGACCGCGGCGGCAAGCCGGCCGGCCGGCGGGGCGCGCGTCCCGCGCGACGTCGTCCTGATCACGATCGACACCCTGCGCGCCGACGCCGTCGGCTTCGACGGCAATACCCGCGGCACGACGCCGAACCTCGACCGGTTCGCGGCGGAGGGGCGCGTCTTCACGCAGGCGCACTCGCACAACGTCATCACGCTGCCGTCGCACACGAACATCCTCACGGGGATGCTCCCGTACCAGCACGGCGTCCGCGAGAACGCGGGCTTCCGGCTCTCGCCGAAGATCCCGACCGCGGCCTCGCGCCTGAAGGCGAAGGGGTACACGACGGGCGCCTTCGTCGCGGCCTACATCCTCGACTCGCGCTACGGCTTGAACCACGACTTCGACGTCTACACGGAGCTCTACCGCCACCTCGACCAGCAGCTCGAGTTCAACATCCAGCAGGCGCAGGCGGAGTCGGTCGTGCAGGCCGCGCTCGCCTGGTACCGGTCGCAGGAGGGCAAGCGCCGCTTCCTCTGGGTCCACCTCTACGATCCGCACGCGCCCTACGAGCCGCCGCAGGCGTACAAGGACAAGTACCCGGACGACTTCTATCTGGGGGAGGTGGCGTACACCGACGCGTCGCTCGCGCCGCTGCTCGAGACGCTGCGCCAGGTGCAACCGCCGCCGCTCGTGGTCGTGACCGGAGACCACGGCGAGTCGCGCGGCGAGCACGGCGAGTTGACGCACGGCCTCTTCTGTTACGAGGCGACTCTCCACGTGCCCCTCTTCGTGTGGAGCCCGGGGCTCGTCGCACCCGGGCGCGACGACGTGTGGGCCCGCCACATCGACATCCTGCCGACGGTGCTCGACGCGCTCGGCGAGCCGCAGCCGGCCGAGCTGACCGGCCAGTCGCTGCTCCCGGCGGACCGGAAGGAGGCCGACGCCGGCAGCTACTTCGAAGCGCTCTCCGCGGCGTTCAACCGCGGCTGGGCGCCGCTGCGCGGCATGGCGTTTCGCGGCGACAAGTACATCGACCTGCCGATCCAGGAGCTCTACGACCTCCACACGGACCCGGCCGAAGCGAAGAACCTCGCCGGCGACGGGTCCGACGCCCTGCGGCGCCTCCGCAAGCGGCTCCTCGAGGTTCCGGCCGCGACGCTCGAGCGCGGCACGATCGGGTCCGACGAGGCCGCCAAGCTTCGGAGCCTCGGCTATCTGACGGGGTCGGCCGAGCACAAGCAGGTGTACGGGCCGGCCGACGACCCGAAGACGCTGATCGAGGTCGACCAGACGATCCACAAGATCACGGGCTTTCTCCAGGAAGGCGACTACGACCAGGCGGAGAAAGTCGCGCGCCAGGTCGTGGCGGCCAATCCCAAGATGGCGCTCGGCTACCTGAACCTCGCCTTCGCGCTCCAGGGCAAGCACGACATCCCGGGCGCGATCCGCGTGCTGGAGAAGGCCTCGGCGCAGGGCGCGGGCGGCGAGAACATGGACCGGCATCGCGCCCTGCTGCTTTCCGAGGCCGGCCGCGGCGCGGAGGCCGTCACGCTCCTCGAGCCGTATCGCGAGAGCGAGGATCCCGAGAGCTTGAACGCGATCGGGATCGCGCTCACCGACGCCGGCCGGCCCGCCGAAGCCCTCCCGTACTTCTCCCGGTCGCTCGAGCTCGATCCCTCCGGCGCCGACGCCCACCAGAACACGGGCATCGCGCTGCTGAAGATGGGCCGCGACGAGGAGGCGCGCCACGATCTCGAAGCGGCCCTGCGCTTCGGCAAGCGGCACGCGCGGGCGTGGAACGCGCTGGGTGTCGCCTGGATGCGCCTCGGCGACCCGAAGAAGGCGATCGAGGCCTGGCAGCAGTGCCTCGAGATCAACCCGGAGCAGTACGACGCGCTCTACAACATCGGCCGCGTGGCCGGGCAGGTCAAGGACTGGAAGACGGCCCGCGCCGCGCTCGAGAAGTTCGTGGCGACGGCGCCGCCGCGGGAGTACGCCAGGGACATCGCCGAGGTGCGGTCGGTGCTCGCCGACATGAAGCGGCAGGGGATCTAGGAGACGTTACTGGTTTCTGGTCTTGGCTTGTGACTCAGGGTCCTGAGTCCGGGATGACAGAATGTCGCGCATGAAGCTCTTGCGAATGCTCTTCCTCCTCGCAGCCGCCGTCCTCCTCGCCGCGCCCTCCAGGACCGAAAGCGCTCCTTCCTCCACGCTGATCGCCGGAGCGCGCGTCGCCGACGGGACGGGGAAGCCCCTCGTGGCTGCCGACGTCCGAATCGCGGGCGACCGCATCGTCGAAGTGGGCAAGCTTTCCCCGAAGAAGGGCGAGAAGGTCGTCCGCGGCGACGGGCTCGTGCTCGCCCCCGGCTTCATCGACGTCCACAACCACTCTACGCGCGGGCTCGTCGACGACCCGCTCATGGAAACGCAGGTCGCGCAGGGGATCACGACCGTCGTCGAAGGTCCGGACGGCGACTCGCCGTGGCCGATCGGCGAATGGCTCGCCGCGCGCGAAAGAGCGCCGGCCGCCGTCAACGTCATGACGATGGTCGGCCACGAGACCGTCCGCAGCCTCGTCCTCGGCAAGGACTTTCGCCGGACGGCGACCCCGGGAGAGACCGCGAAGATGGCGGCCCTGGTCGAGCAGGGCATGAAGGAGGGGGCGCTCGGCCTCTCTTCGGGCCTCGAGTACGACGTCGGCAGCTATGCCTCGACCGACGAGCTCGTCGCGCTGGCGAAGCCCGCGGCCCGGTACGGCGGCTTTTACATGACGCACTCCCGCGACGAGGCCGACAAGAGCTTCGAGGCCATGGCGGAGGCGATCGAGATCTCGGCGCGCGGCGGGCTCCCGCTCGACATCTCGCACATCAAGCTCGCGACCGTCGGCGTCTGGGGCAAGGCGAAGGACGCCGTCGCCCTGATCGAGCGGGCCCGCGCGAAGGGGCAGGACGTCACGGCGGACTGCTATCCGTACGAGGCCTGGCACTCCAACATCGAAGTGCTCGTCCCCAGCAAGAGGTACGACGACCCGCACAGCGTCGCCCGGGCGCTGTCCGACGTCGGCGGCGCTCAGAACGTGACGATCACGGCGTGCAAGGCCCATCCCGCCTACGCCGGCAAGAACCTCGAGGAGATCGCGAAGGCGGAGGGCGTCACGCCCGTGGCGCTGTTTTCGGCGATCGTGAAGGACGGCGGCGCGGACGTCATCGGGCACACGATGAAAACCGAAGACGTCGACGTCTTCTACGCTCAGCCCTGGGTGATGGTCGCCTCCGACGGCGGTTCCCCCTGCGACCACCCGCGCGGCGCCGGGACCTTCCCGCGCGTCCTCGGCCGGTTCGTGCGCGAGCGGCGCCTGCTGACCCTGGAGGAGGCGATCCGCAAGATGACGTCCCTGCCTGCCTCGCGCGTGAAGCTCGCGGACCGGGGCCGCATCGCGCCGGGCCTGAAAGCCGACCTCGTCCTGTTCAACCCGCAGACCGTGATCGACCGGTCGACTTACGCCGACCCGAGCCGCCTCGCCGAGGGGATCGAGCTCGTGCTGGTCAACGGCGAGGCGGTGTGGTCGGGCGGCAAGGCGACGGGCGCCCGTCCGGGGCGCGTCCTGCGCGGCAAGGGAACCACGTAATCCTCGGCCACGCGCGCACGTTAGTATCCGTTTGAGGATGAAGTTTCTGCGAACGCGACGGTGGAGCCGCGCCGCGCTGGCCGCCGGGATCGCCGCCGCGTTCGCGGGGGGCTTTGCTGGAGCGACGGTCGTGGCGCCGGTCATCACGGAGCCCGAAGTCGAGGGACAGATCATCAGCCCCTTCGACGTCCACATGGTCGCGGGGCCGTTCGTGGGCGACTCGGGGGAGACCCACCTCTGCAGCGACTGGAACCTCGCCGCGATGCCGTCCCAGGAGATCGTCTGGAGCGCTTCCTGCGTCACCGGCGTCCTGGCCGTCCACATCCACCTGGGAGACGGCGTTTTCGGGGGGTCGCTTTCCGGGCACCACCAGCTCGACGCCGACAAGGACTACCAGCTCCAGGTGCGCTTCAAGGGCAGCAGCGACGGCGGGCAGGACTGGAGCCCGTGGTCGATGCGGGGCTTCCACACGGCGGTCGCCACCGCGATCGAGCCCCTCATCCTCTCGGACATCTCGACGGTGCCGCCGCCGGCCTGGCGGGACACGAGGGGAAGGGACGTCATCCTGCCGCCCGGCGCCCGGTTGACGATCGAGGCGCCGAACCTCGGCACGCTGCTCCAGTTCCAGGGCGCGCCCGGATACCTCAATACCGTCACGAACCCGGGCCCGCTCTCGGGCCACGGAGCCGTGCGGGTCGTGGCCGCGGCCGCGGTGGTGCGTCTCACGATCGGCGCTTCCCACGTGACGTTCACCGACGGCAGCGGCCAGGACCGCGACATCTCTCTGCCGCCGGTCGACCTTTCGCCCTCGCAGTCCGCGACGTTCTGGATCTCCGACGCGGGCGAGGCCTTCGCGCCGAATCCGACCGGGCCGAACCCGCCGACCTTCGGCTACACGAACCAGCTTTCCGCCGCCGACGTCCCGTGGGCGGTCCAGCAGCCGGGCTTCCGGATCGAGAAGGTGGCGACCGGTTTCCAGCTTCCGATCGACATCGCCTTCGTCCCGAACCCGGGCCCGAACCCGGGCGACCCGTTCTTCTACGTCACGGAGCTCTACGGCTCGGTCGCCGTCGTCTCCAGGAACGGCGCGTGGTCGACGTACGCGAGCGACCTGCTGAACTTCGATCCGCTCGGCAGCTTCCCGGGCTCCGGCGAGAAGGGGACGACCGGCGTCGCCGTCGAGCCCGTCTCCGGCGACCTCTTCGTGGGGACGCTCGAGGCGCAGCCGAACGTGACCGACTATCACTTCCCGATGGTCGTGCGCCTGCACTCGACCGACGGCGGCCGCACGGCCGCGAGCCGCACGACGATCCTCGACTTCCCGAACGAGCCGCTCGGGCCCTCGCACCAGATCTCCAGCGTCACGCTCGGTCCCGACGGCAAGCTTTATGTGCACATCGGCGACGGCATGTTCGTTCCGACTCCCGCCCAGGACATGACCTCCGTGCGCGGCAAGATCCTGCGCGTCAACCTCGACGGCTCGGCGCCGCCGGACAACCCCTTCTACAACGCGGCCGACGGCTTGAGCGCGACCGACCTGATTTACGCGCTCGGCTTCCGCAACCCGTTCGGCGGCTCGTGGCGCGCTCTCGACGGCGCGCAGTGGGAGGTGGAGAACGGGCCGAGCGTCGATCGCATCGCCAGGGTCGTCGCGGGCCGCAACTACCTGTACGACGGTTCGGACGCGAGCATGACGAACTACGCCGCGTACAACTGGGGACCTCCGGCCGTCGCCCCGGTCAACGTTGCCTTCGTGCAAGCCTCGAGCTTCGGCGGCAGCGGCTTCCCGGCGGACCACCTCGACCACGCTTTCGTCACCGAATCGGGAGCGACCTACGCGCCGGGGCCCCAGGCGAGCGGCAAGCGCATCAGCGACTTTTCCTTCGACGCGGCCGGCAACCTCGTCGGCGGCCCGCTCCCGCTGGTCCAGTACATCGGCGCCGGGCGCTCGACGGCGACCGCGCTCGCCGCGGGACCGGACGGCCTCTATTTCGCCGACCTCTACAAGGATTTCGGCGCGGCGACCCCGGTGGATCCGGGAGCCAACGTCTTCCGGATCCGCTACGTCGGCGTCGCGGACTTCAGCGCCGACCTCGGCGGGGTTCAGCACATTCCCGAGGACCACCGCTTCGATTCCGCCGTCGGAGCGGATTTTCACGACGCGTCCTCCGTGCCGGGGGCGTCGGCCTGGCACTGGGATTTCGGCGACGGGACCTCGAGCGACGCGCAGAACCCCAGCCACATCTATGTCTACCCGGGAACTTTCGACGTCCGCTTGACCGTGACCGGCCCCGCCGGGGCCGTCTCCCGGCAGAAGGCCGCTTTCGTCACGGTGGCCTCACCCGACCGTGCGCTCGTCGGCGTCAGGCCCCCGCGTCCGACCCGCGACGTGGACCCGCGCTAGCGGCGCCTTCCGGCCCGGGTCGCGCTCCGGGCCGGATAAAATGGGCGGATGGGCGCTTCCGGGGAAACCACCGAGCCGGGGCGGGGCAGGCGCTGGGGCGTCGTCGCGGCCATTCTGGTCGCCGTCCTCGCCGCCGTCGGGGCCTTCGCGCGCCCCAAAGGCACCGAGGTCCAGACCGCTTCCGTCCGCCGGGGGACCCTCGTCGTTTCGGTCCAGTGCGACGGCACCCTGGAGCCACCGCCCGGCGGAGAGCTGCGGGCGGGCGACCCGGGGACCGTCCGGGAGCTTCCCGTCCGGAGCGGCGACCGCGTCCGCGCGGGAGCCGTGCTCGTCCGCCTCGAGAACGAGGAGCTGTCGCGGGAGGCGCTCGCGGCGCGCTCCGAGGCGCTGCGCCTGGAGGCGGAAGGCAGCACGGCGGCGGCCGACGCCGACGAGCTCGAGCGGCAGGAGAAGCACGCCGCCCGAGTGTTCGAGGCCGATGCGCGCCTGCTCGAGAGCGGCGCGATCACCCGCCAGACGTACGAGCAGGACGAGCTCGCGCTCGCGCAGGCGCGGGACCGGCTGAAGGCCGCGCGGGCCCGGCGCTCGGTGCTCGAAGGAACGGCGGCCGGCGGCAGCTCGCGCCTGGAGCTCTCCCGACGCTCGGCGGCCGACCTCGAGCGGCGCGTGGCCGCGCTGACGATCAAGGCGCCCGCCGACGGCGTGGTGTACGGCCTGCCGAGGCGGGTCGGCGAAACGGTCGCCGCCGGGCAGGTGGTCGCCAACGTCATCGACCCCGAGCGCCGGCGCCTGCGCGCGCGCGTCGACCAGCCCGACCTGCCGCGGACGGCCGTGGGGCAGAAGCTCTTCGTCACGTTCGACGGGCTGCCCCGGGATCGCTGGGAGGGCCGGGTCACGTTCGTGGATCCCGGGCTGCGGGACGTGGGTGGCCGCGAGGTCGGCGAGGTGCTCGCCGAGGTCGCCGATCCGAAGGGACAGCTCCCGTCCAACGCCTCGGTGGACGTCCAGATCGTGACGGGGGAGAAGACGGGCGCGCTCGTCGTGCCGCGAGCGACCCTGCTGCGCGACGGGGACAAGCGCTACGTCTACGTGCTCGCCGACGGCCGCGCCCGGCGGCGCGACGTGACCGTCGGGCTGCTCGGACTCTCCGAAGTCGAGGTGGCCTCGGGCCTCGGCGACGCGGATCTCGTCATCCTTCCGGGTGCCACCCGGTTGAGCGAGGGTCTGCGCGTGCGCGCCGGAAGCCCCCGGGGCTAGAGAGACTCCGAGGCCAGCGTGTTCAACCGCGAAGTCTTCGGCATGGCCGTCGACCGGTTCCGCAAGCATCCGGTCCAGACGTCGCTGACGCTCGCCGGCCTGGTCGTCGGCACCGCGTCGATCATCCTGGTCGTCTCGCTCGGCCTGACGGGTCGGGGCTACGTGCTCCGGCAGATCGAGGGCGTCGGCTCGCACCTGGTCTGGGCCAACTATCGCGGCACGGTCACCTCGGGCGTCTCGCGGACTTCCGACGACTTCATCAACGAGGGCGACGTCAAGGCGATCGCGGCTCGGGGCGACCTCTTTTCCGGCGTCACGGCGATTCTGACGCTGCGGGGCAACGTGACCGTCCAGTCGCAGTCCAAGCCGCTGACGATTCTCGGCGTGCCGGCCAACTACGGCGACGTGCGCAAGAACATGCGGATCCTCCGCGGTCGGTTCCTCGACGAGGAAGACATGCAGGAGCGCGCCCGGGTCTGCGTGGTCAACCGCGACCTCTACCAGCAGCTCTTCGCCAACGACGACTCGGCGGACAAGACCCTCCGCACGCTCGGCACGACGTTCCAGGTCGTCGGCGAGTTCGAGGAGCCCGTCGACACCCTTGGCCGCGGCGAGGTCGTCCCGGAGTCGATCCTCATTCCGCTGCCGGTGGCGTGGTACTTCACGCCGACGCACCAGGTGAAGACGCTCTTCGCCGAGGCTCGGGAGTTTTCCGAGCTGCCGGCCGCGGTCGAAGCGGTCCGGGAGATCCTGCGCGAGCGGCACCGTTCCGGGTCGTACTACGAGGTCGAGAGCATGACGACCGTGGTTCGCCTGGCGCGCGTGATCTCGGTCGCGCTGATCGTCGTGTTCATCCTCGCCGCGGCCGTTTCCGTGGTCGTCGGCGGCGTGGGGATCATGAACATCCTGCTCGCTTCCGTCGAGCAGCGCACGCGCGAGATCGGCGTGCGCATGTCGGTCGGCGCGCGGCGGCGCGACATCCTGGGACAGTTCCTCTTCGAGGCGCTGTCGCTCGGGGTCGCCGGATCGACGCTCGGCGTCCTCTTCGGCCTCGGCGTTCCCTACCTGACGAGCTTCTTCGTGAAGGGTATCGAAATCCAGGTGTCGGTTCTCTCGGCGGCGATCGCGTTCCTGTTCTCGTGCGCGGTGGCAGTGGTCTTCGGCGCCGTTCCGGCGTACCGCGCTTCACTGCTGAACCCATCGGAGGCCTTGCACCATGAATGATCGGGTCGGTTCGCGTCTTCGGTTCGGGGTCCCGGCGCTCCTGGCTCTCAGTGCGGCGGCCGTGTGTTTCGCGCAAACGCCGTCGGAGGTCGCGCCGCTGACGCTGCGGCGCGCCGCCGAGCTCGCGCTCGAGCGAGCGCCGCAGCTCTCCGCCACGCGGGCGGCCCGCGAGGAGGGAAGCGCCTCGGCGCGGATTGCGGCCGACGCCCTCCATCCGTCGGTCTGGGTGTCCACGACGCCCGGTTACTCCTCGAGTCTGCCCACGCTCGTGGCCGGCAGCGTTCCCGCCTACGGGGCGATCGCCGTGCGACAGACGATCTGGGATCCGTGGAAGAGCAACGACGCGCTCCAGGCCCAGGCCAAGGCGGCGGAGCTCGAGGGCGCTCTCGAGAGCGGCTGCGCCGAGACGGTGCGGTCGACCGTTGTCGCCTACGCGAGGAGCTGGACGGACGAACTTCGGGCCGAGGCCGCCCGGAAGGGTCTGACGGCCTCCGACGCGTCGCTCCAGCGCACGCTCGCGCTCTTCGACGCGGGCCGCGCGACGTCGATCGACGTCGAGCGCGCCCGGCTGCAGGCCGCGCGGGCCAAGCAGAAGCTCCTCAATGCCGAATCCGACCGGGACCTGGACGGCCTGGAACTGAAACGGCTGATCGGTTGGCCGGCCAGCGCGCCGCTGCGCCTGACGGGCGACACGGAAACCGCCCTGCTCGACGCGTCGTCCACCGACAACCTCGCGGCGGCGCGCGCCGCCGACCCGGGGCTCAAGTCGCTCGGGCGCCAGGTCGATCTGCTCGGGCGCTCCGCCAAGCTCTCGTCGAAGCGCTGGCCGATCGTCGAGGCCTCCGTTCAGTACCAGCGGCTTCCGTCGTATTACGCGAAGTACTACAACAGCTTCAACGAGAACGACTTTTCAGTCGGCATCTCGCTCGCGATCCCGGTCTGGGCCGGCGGCCGCATCGACGACACGGAGGCGCGCGCGAGGGCGAGCGTTCTGCGCGTGCAGGCCGAACGCGAGGCCCGCGAATCGGACCTCGAAGTTCAGGTCCGGCGCGTCGAGGCGGCGGTCGCCCGCGCGGAGGCCGAACACAGCCTGTCCCGCCGCGCCCAGGGAATCGCGGAGCAGGACCTGACTGCCGCCGAAACGCTGGCCCGGGAAGGGCGCGGCGAGGCGGCCCTTGTCGACGAGAGGAAGATCGAGACGGCGGGTGCCGACGAGGACGCGGCGAAAACGGCCCTGGCGGCGTTCCAGGAGCGCGTCGGCCTGCTGCTTCTCCGGGGCGACCTCTCGAAGGCGGTCCTGGGGTCGGAGCCGCCCTGCGCGGTCGCGCCGGCTCCCTAGCGGGGAGGGCCGCTCGCGGCCCGTTCCCGGCTCAGCTCTGGACCGGTCCGAACTCGGGTGTGGCGCCGCTGCCCGCCCTGGAACCGGCGGGCAACTCTTCGGCGAGTCGGAAATCGCCGCGATCGGCTCTCACGCCGCGCGAGTAGAGCGAGATCTTCGGGTCGGTGACGAAGCGCCATGCGAGCTTCGTCCAGGACGGGTAATACGGCAGGTCGTACGCCTCGGGCGCGATCCTCTTGACGTCCGGCAGCCGGTTCCACGGCACGGACGGAAAGTCGTGGTGCTCGTTGTGATACCCGATGTTCAGCTGCACGCGGTTGAGGAAACCGTAGTAGTCGTTGGTTTCCTGGCCCGGGAAGATCCCGTAGTGCTCCTGGATCCAGCGCGCGCCGAGCGGAGCGCCTCCGATCGAGAACCAGAACGACGCGAAGAGGTAGCCGAGCGCGGCGGGGCCGATCAGGACCCAGATGGCGATGTTGAAAGCCATCTGGACGATGAAGTTGATGACGACCCAGTGGTCGATCGGCCGGAGCTCTTTCAGCCGCGGCGGCCGCGTGAGCTGCACCGCGGGAAAGAGCAGCAGCCAGACCGCCTTGCGCCACGTCGAGTTGCCGACGAGCTTCGCCTCCCACTTGTTCGGCACGTCGGCGTCGTGGTCGTAGACGCCGAGGTAGGCATGGTGCTTCATGTGGTATCGCTGGAAGAAGACGGAGCCCCCCGGCACGACGATCGGGAAATTGGCGAGCATGCCTCCGAGCGTGTTCGCCTTCGGCGAGCGGAAGACGAGATTGTGCGTGTACTCGTGGATGATCACCCACAGGGCGTGGTCGGCCAGCGCGCCCACCGTCATGCCCGCCGCGACGACGAGCCACCAGGGGCTGGCACGCAGGAGCCACCCCATCGCGACCTGGAGGGCGACGATCCCGACCGTGATCCAGAAGGTCGCCACGTTGCGCCCGATCAGCCGGCGCACCTCGGGGTGGTCCTGGAGAATGCGCCGCGCGCGCCAGCCGTGAGGAATCGGCGTGGCCGGGTGGTAGAAATCGCCGCTCGGCGCCTGAGTCTCGATCATATTTCGCTGTTTCTCCATGCTTTTTATCGCATTCCGGGCGCCGGGGCAAAACCCCGGTTCCGGGGCGCAGCGGCCGGCCGGCCGGCGCTCGGCGGAATGGACCGCGCCGTCCCGGGGTTTCTGACCGACGGTCGGGCCCCGAGAACGGATCGGCCGCGCCTGCCGTAACCCACGGATGACAGCCGCCCATCGCTTCCGAGCCTTCGCCGCCGCCCTGGCGGTCGTCGCGGCCACCGTCGCCGCGTCGCCCGTGGACACGGGGGGCCAGACTTCGTTCCCCCGCTGCCGCTTCGTCGAAGGTCGATTCGTGCAGCCCGAACCGTTGACCATCGACTTCTGGGACTCGGTCAAACGAGCGTTCACGTCCCGGCGCGGGCCATGGCCCGACTTCACACCGATGCCGCCCGGTCCCCCGCCCCCGCGGCGCGTCGAGGGAGGCGACCTGCGCGTGACCTTCGTGAATCACTCGACCTTCCTGATCCAGGTCGACGGGCTCAATGTGCTGACCGATCCGACCTGGGCCGGGCGCTCGGTCGAAGTCGTCGGCGTGCACCGCCGGCGTCCGCCGGGGCTGCGCTTGGAGGACCTTCCGCCGATCGACGCGGTCCTGATCAGCCACGACCACCAGGACCACATGGACTTGCCGACCCTTCGCCGGCTGGTCGCGGCCTGGCACCCCGCGATCTACTGCGGGCTCGGCAACGCCGCCTTCCTCGCGCGTCACGGTGTCCCGGGGGGCATCGACCTCGATTGGTGGCAGCAGGCCGACCTCGCCGCCGGTGTGACGCTGACCGCGGTGCCCGCGCGGCACCACGCCGGCCGCGGCCTGTTCGACGGCGACCGGCGGCTCTGGTGCGGCTTCGTCCTCTCGGGCCCCTCGGGCGAGATCTACTTCGCCGGCGACACGGGATGGGGCTCTCACTTTGCGAGCATCGCCGGGCGATTTCCGCGAATCCGGCTGGCGCTTCTGCCGATCGGGGGGTTCAAGCCGGTCTGGTACATGCACGAGCACCATCTCGGGCCCGCCGACGCGATCCGCGCGCAGCGCGTCCTGGGCGCCTCGACGTCCGTCCCGATGCACTTCGGGACGTTCCCGAACGGCGACGAAGCCGACGGCGAGGCCGTCGAGACGCTCCGGGCCCTGCTGGCCGCGGACCCGGGAGCCGTCTGCGGCTTCGAGGTTCTCGAGAACGGCCAGGCGCTCGACGTCGCGCCCTTCCACCCGGCGCGCGCCGCTCCGGGAGCCGCCGAAAACTTGCGCTGGCCGAATCCGTCCGCTCGGAGATAATGCGGCGTCGATTTCCGACGACGCGTGAATTTCGAAACGATCCGGGGCATCGCCGCACCCCTGCAAGCGCGGCGGTTGGGGACGGCGCTGCTCGTCGGCGCCCTCGTCGCGGCTGGAGCCGAGGCGAAGGCCGATTCCTTCCGTCTCTTTCCCGAAACGGCGGCGAGGCCGCGTGCCGCCGCCGCCGCGTTGCCGGCGAGCCTCGACGAGCCGTCGGGTTCGGGGCTCGTCGACCTCGAAGCGAGCTATCCCTGGAACGCGGCGGACCGGGACTTCGGCTGGAGGGACCTCGCCCCGGACGCCGAGGAGCCCGCCCCGGCCCCTTCGCCGGAGAAAGCGCCCTGCCCGCCGCTGACGCCCAATCCTCCGGCCAAGAAGCTCTTCACCACGACGACGACGCTCTGGACCGTGGCCGCGCTCCTCGGAGGCGTGGGCCAGGGCATCGGCGCTCCGATCAAGTACGGGACGAACTCCTGGAAATTCACCGACGAGAAGTTCTTCCAGTACGACACCTACGCGGGCGGCGCGGACAAGGCCTCGCACTTCACCGTGTCGAGCGGCGTGTCGCGCCTGCTCTACGACGTCTACATCCACGACGGGCACACCGTCGACCAGTCCTTCTGGCTCGCGTTCGCGACGACGCTCACGGCCGGGATCTTCGTCGAGACGGGCGACGCCGTCACGGTCTACGGGTGGTCGTGGCAGGACCTGACCGCGGATTTTCTCGGCGATCTCTCCGGCCTTCTCATCAACCGGTTCTGCCTCCAGGACACGCTCGGCCTGCGCCTGGGCCCGGCGGACACCGACATTCCTCCGGTGGCGATCGGCTCGAGCCAGCCCTCGCTCGGCGACACGTACACCAACGAGATCTACGTCGTGGACCTGAAGCTCGGGGGCGCGATCACGCGCCTGGGAGGGCGGCCCGGCTTCGCGAGGTACTTTCTGACGTCCTTCGCCTTCTACACGAAGGGCTTCGGCTACGATCCGCCGCTGCCGTCCCGCTACCAGTCGGTCGGCGTCGAGCTCGGCATCAACTTCCCCGCGATCCTCGACGACCTCAAAGTGCCGAAGGACAAGTGGTGGGGCCAGGGGCTCTACGCGTTCTTCAACTTCTTCCGGATTCCCTACACGCAGGTCGGGACGTACTACAACTTCAAGACCAAGAAGTGGTACGGGCCGAGCGCGCCCTACCACTACTACGACCACTGAGACGCCGGACCGGCGCGCCGGCGGTCAGCGGTAGGCGACGCTCTCGACCCGGACGGGCCGGCGGCTACCGCCGAGCATGAGAACCGCGAGGACCAGGAGGAACGTCGGAATCCCGACGGCCGCCGCGGCCAGGAACCAGTAGGCCTTTCCGAAGACGGCCAGAACCATGACGAGGTAAATGAAGTCGCGGCGGGCCACCTCGTCGAGAATCGCGGTCAGGCGCGAACGGCGGGACGGCGAAAGCGTCTTCAAGAGCGGCCCGTCGTCCGACCGCGGCCGCATCGCGTGGACCCAGACGAGGGTCGCGCTCAGAATCGTTCCGGCGACGGCCACCCCGCCGAGCAGCAGCGGCCAGTCGTCGTCGACGGCGGCGCTCCAGGCGTGCGCGAAGGCGGAGAAAACGGCGACGTGGACGACGTTGTCCGCCCAGAAATCGAAGAGGCCGCCGATACGGGATTCCTTGAACTTGAGGCGCGCGAGCTCGCCGTCGCAGCCGTCGAGAATCGAGTGCGTCAGAAAGAGCACGCCGCCGGCGAGCTGACCCGCCGCCGTCGAGGAGCCGAAGCACCACGCCGCCGCGAGGCCGAGGGCGAGACACAGGAAGGTCATCGCGTTGGGCGTGATCGTGGTGCGCGCCAGCCGCCGCGTCACGGCGAGCGAGATCTTCCGGCTGATGAGCCGGGTCAGAAGGCCGTCCTCGGTCTTGACCAGGTCCTTCAGCAGCCATCGCTCGGCGGCGTCGAGGCCCTCCCGTGACCGAAGGAGAACCGGCGGCGCGACGCCCTCGGCGGCGGCGCCCGGCGGCAGCGCCGAGGCCCACGCGTCGAGCACGTCGGCGACGTCGATTCTCCCGGCCAGAGCGGCGGCGAGCGGCGACGGGTCGGGGGTGTCGACGATGGCTCCGGCTCCCAGGCGGCAAAGCCGCCCTTCCTTGACCGGCGCCTGTCGGAGGCTTCGGAGCCAGCCCGGGGTCGCGACCACGTTCCGTGGCAGCAGGACGACGCGGCCGGGCGGAAGCGTCGGCGCCGGCGCGCCGGGGGGGAGGGCCGTGGCGATCGTGCCGAGCAGAAGGCGGCGCAGCTCGGCGTCTTCATCGGCGAGCACGTAGACGGCGTCGAAGCCGGCGCGCGCCGCGGCGAGGGCCGTGCGGCGCAGGAGCGGCAATCCGAGCAGCGCCGTGTCCTCGGCGCCCCTCGGCGCTTCCGTCGCCGCCAGGATCAGGATGGCGGTTGCCCGACCCGGCGCGGTCACACGGCCACCGGCGCCCGCCGCCGCAGCCGCGCGCCGAGATGGGCGGCGATCGATGCGGCCGCCTCCTCGCGGTAGAGGGCGAAGCTCGGAAACGCGTTCAGATCGATGACGAAGATCTCGCCGGCCGCGGTGACGATGGCGTCGCCGCCCCAGACGTCGAGTCCGAGAAGGGCGGCGCCGCGACTCGCGACGTCACGCAGCCGGCGCGCGTCGAACGGGCTTCCGGCGGCGGGTCTCTCTGGCGGATGGAACCACCGAAACCACGCGGGCGCGGCGTCGTCGCGGCCGCCAACGCCGTAGAATTTCACCCAATCGCCCTCGACGTGCCGCTGGAGGAGGGCGCGCGACACCCCGCGGCCCCGCAGCCGATCGAGGGCGTCGCTCACCGAGGCCGCGCCGCTCGCAAACTCGACGGATCCGTCGGCCGTCTTGTGCCCGGTCGCCTGCTTGACCCAGCACGCCGCGAGGAGCCCGTCGTCCCGCGAACCCCGGGGGAGCGCCTTCGCGGTGTCGATCAGGCGGCCCTCCGGCGTCGGCACCCCGCGGCCGTCGAGCAGCGCCACGGTCCTCTCGCGGTGCGTGTTGAGGATCGACGACGCGCTGTTGACGACGCAGACGCCGCGCCGTTCCCAGCCGCTCAGCGCTCGGAGCGCGGCTTCGCCCTCGCACATCGCGAAGACGAGCGGCGGCAGCGCGGTCCCGGGCTCGTCGAGCGCCTCCGGGCCGCGATAGTGGACGGTGACGTCCGCCGTCTCCTCGAGCCGGCGTCCGGCAGCCCGCAGAATTGCCGCGTCGTCGTCGACGCGCCCCGGCGAATGCTCCGCTTCCCGGAAGATTCCCCAGCAGACGGGCGCCGCCGCGGACGCGACCCTCATGGCAGGACCCTCTCGACTTCGGCGAGCCGTCCGATGACGGCGTCGCCCGGGCAGCAGGGGGACTCCTCGCTGCCGGCGCGAAGCCAGACGTGGCGCATCCCCATCGCCCGGGCGCCGGCCATGTCCCGGCGCATCGAGTCGCCCACGAAGACGGCCGCGTCGCTCGAGACGTCGAGCGCGTCGAGGGCGGCCTGGAAAATGCGTGGGTCGGGCTTCTTGCAACCGACGATCGTCGAGTCGACCGCGGCGCCGAGGAAGGGCGTCAGGCCGGCCTCGTCGCTGACCGCGCGGATGTTGCCGTAGAAGTTCGAGACGATCCCGATCCGGTAGCGCCCGCTCAGGCGGGAGAAGAGGGCGGCGCTCGCCGCGAGGTGACGGAGCGAGTCTTCGGCGAAACGGTCGCCGATGCGCCGCAGCAGCGCCGGATCCCTGCCGAGGCGAGAGGCCATTCCCGACGCGACGCGATCCACGGTCTCCCGCAGGCCCGCGCTCTGCGGAATCGTGCCCTCGAGGGAATCGGTCGCGCCGTAGAAGGCCCGGTCGAATTCGGCGGACGGCGCTTCGAGACCTTCCTCGAGCGACACCTGGAGAAACCTCTCCTTCCACGGCACGCCTTCCGCGTCGAGCGTGCCGCCGAAGTCGAAGAGAAGAGCGCGAACGGGCGCCGTCATCGGCGGCTCCCCGAGCCGGCGAGCTTCGCGGCGGCGGGCGCGTCCCGCTCCTCGCGATCGGCTTTGCGGCGGCCCAGGAACGCGAGCCCGGCGGCGACCCAGAGCAACTCGCGGCCCCGGCGGATCAGGCCGTACGCGAGACCGGTCGAGGCCGGGAGCCCGAGCAGGACGAAGACGCCGGTGCGGATGCCTTCGGCGGTTCCCGCGCGCGCCGGCACGAAGAGAAACATGTTGTTGAGCAGCATCGCCAGCGATTCGGCGGCGAAGGCCGTCTCCCAGCCTCGGCCGGGAGCGAGGAGGCGCAGCACGAGATAGGTCTCGAGCAGGCCGCCGCACCAGCCGAGGAAGCACCAGGCGGACGCCTCGAAGAAGTGGCGTCGCCGGTCGACGTAGAAGCGCTGAATGACCCGGTCGAGCTCTTCGGCGCCTTCGCGGTAGCGGGCGAGGCGTTCGCGGAGGAACCGGAATCGCGACAGCCCCGAAAGAATCGGCGCGAAACTGCCCTTGCGCAGGCCCCAGGTCATCAGCACGAGCAGGGCGCAGAGAAGGAGAACGCCCGCGAGCGCGGTCCAGCGCACGGCGGCGGAGAGGTCGAAGTAGACGACGGCGACACCGAGGCCGAGCGCGACGTAGAGCGCCTGGGACAGCAGATGCGCGTGCTTGAAGATCGTCACGGACGCGATCGCGCGCGACGTGTCCAGGCGGTTCCGCAACATGTTCGCGCGCACGGGTTCGCCGGCGACGCTTCCGGGCGCGAGGTAGTTCAGGGTGTTGCCGGCGAGGTAGATGCGCAGCAGATCCGGCAGGCTCGACAGGGGAGGGCGCGGCTCCATCACCGCGCGCCAGCCGAGCGTGAACGCGATCTCGGCGAGCAGGTAGAGCGCCGTCAGCCCGAAGAACCACCACCCGATCGAGGCGAGGTTGGCTTTCACCGCCGGCCAGCCGGTTTTCCAGATCAGGAGGAGTCCCAGACCGATCCCGGCCAGCAGCAGGAGGGTTCGAGAGGCGCTTCGGAAGCGCCGGGCGCCCGACGACGACGACATCGATTTATCCGAGATTTAGCATATCAGCCGCACCCGGCCGGGGTTGCGCGGCGCGCAGTCTCGGATTGCACGTTTATTGTCCATTCAGCGTCCGGGACATAGGATCTCGTCGACGACGGAGTGGCCGCGATGAGCGAGGCATCGACGTCACGCTGCGCCAGTCCTCCCGAGCTCGTCGCCGCTCCGCCGTGAGAGATCGACTTCGTCGGGCTCGAGCGTTTGCTCCCGAAAGGAGATGCGGCATGAAGCGGCTCGCCGGTTTCGCCTTCGTCCTGCTCGTGGCCGTCCCTTGCTTCGCCCAGTGGCAATACCCGCCGACCCGGACCGTCGACGCCACCGACACGTACTTCGGGAAGACGTACCGCGATCCCTACCGATGGCTCGAGGACCTCAAAGCCAAAGACGTCGACGCCTGGTTCAAAGCGCAGGCGGAGTTGACGGACGGCATCCTGGCGAAGATTCCGGCGCGGGACGCGCTCGCCAACGAGTGGATGGAGCTCGACAGGCGCAAGCCCGCCAACTACTCGGCGATCAACTTCGAGAACGGGCGCGTCTTCTACAAGAAGACGCTCGGCGGCGAGAACGTGGGCCGGCTCTTCTACCGCCAGGGCTGGAACGGGGCCGAGAAGCTGCTGTTCGATCCCGGAACCTACAAGGCGGGTGTCGTGACGACGATCGTCAGCGCGCTGCCGTCGGTCGACGGGCGCCACGTCGCGCTGGGTCTCTCGGCCAACGGCGCCGAGTTCTCCGAGATCCGCATCCTCGACGTCGACAAGGGAACGCTGCTCGCCGAAGCTTTCTATCCCTCCTATGGACCTTACAGCTGGACCCTCGACAGCAAGTTCCTGCTGTACGACGCCGGGAACGTCACAGACACGAAGAGCCTCGAGATCGAGCAGAACCGCAAGACCCGGCTGCACGAGGTCGGCACGGCCTTCGCCTCGGACCGCGATTTCTTCAGCAACGCCAGCTATCCCGATCTGGGGATCACGCCCAAGGAATTCCCGATGGCGTTCATCGACGAGTCGTACCCCGGGTACCTCTTCGGCCAGGCCGGCACCGTCCAGAACGAGATGCGCGTCTTCTACGCTCCGATCGCGGAGATGAAGTCTCCGAAGATTCAGTGGAAGCCCCTCTGCCAGACGTCCGACGATCTCGTGCGCGGCATGGCCTTCTACAAAGACGACGTCTACGCGATCACGCACGCGAACGCGCCGCGGTACCGGGTCGTCCGCACGAGCGTGAAACATCCCGACTGGGCTCACGCGGAGACCGTGCTCCCGGAAGCGAGCGACTCCGTTCAGGCGCTCGCCAAGAGCAAGGACTTCCTGCTCGTCTCGTACTCGAACGGGATCGTGGACCGGATCGTGAAGTACGACATGAACACGGGCAAGTCCGGCGAGCTCAAGCTCCCCGGTTCGGGTTCGACCTTCGTCGCGTGTCCCGACTGGCGCACCAACCGGTGCATCGTCTACCTCACGTCGTGGACGAGCCCGTTGACCCTCTACGACTACGACGGGGACAAGGACACCTTCACGAGAAGCGTCTTCAACACGGACGTCTCCTACCCCGGCTTCGAGGCGCTGGTCGCCGAAGAAGTGGAGGTTCCGGGACACGACGGCACGATGGTTCCGCTCTCGATCGTCCACAAGAAGGGCATCCCGATGGACGGCAGCAACAGCTGCATCCTGGACGGCTACGGCGCCTACGGGATCAGCGCCTCGCCGTGGTTCAGCATCCGGGACAACGCCGTGGCGATGCGGGGCGTCGTCATGGCCTACGCGCATCCTCGCGGCGGAAGCGAGAAGGGCGAGGCCTGGTACAAAGCCGGCTACAAGACCACCAAGCCGAACACGTGGAAGGACTTCATCTCCTGCGCGGAATACCTCGTCAAGCAGGGCTACACGAGTCCCGGGCACCTGGCGGGGACGGGCACGAGCGCCGGCGGAATCCTCATCAGCCGGGCCGTCACCGCGCGCCCCGATCTCTTCGCCGCGGCCGTCTGCAACGTCGGCTGCGCGAACGCCATGCGCATGGAGTTCTCGCCGAACGGCCCCGTCAACGCGCCCGAGTTCGGCACGGTCAAGGATCAGACCGAGTGCGAAGCGCTCTTCGAGATGGACGGCGTCCAGCACGTCGAGCCCGGCGTGAAGTACCCGGCCGTGATCTGTGTGGCCGGGTGGAACGACCCGCGCGTCGCGCCGTGGGAGCCGGGCAAGTTCGCGGCCGCGCTGCAGAGCGCGAGCACCTCGGGGAAACCGGTCCTGCTCAAGGTCAACTACGACGACGGCCACTTCACGGAGGAAAAGCTCGTCACGTTCAAGAACTTCGCGGGCCAGTACGCCTTCCTGCTGTGGCAGACGGGGCACCGGGATTTTCAGCCCGTGAACTAGGGAGAGCGTCGGGAGAGTCTTCTAACGCTCTTCTGTCGGCGCGGGGTAGAGCTTCTCGAACTCCGGTTCGCCGTGGAGGGCGGCCAGGTCGGGATCGCGGCGCGTCCACTCGGCGTCCTGGTACCCGGCCTCCCAGGCTTTCCGCAGCGCGTCGAGCGCGTCGGCGCGGCGGTCGAGCGCGGCGAAGACGCACGCGGCGTTGTAGAGAACCGTGGCTTCGTTCGGACGAAGCGTCATGGCCAGGTTCGTCTCGCGGACGGCGTCGTCGATGCGTCCCTCCTGCGCGTACATGCCCGCGCAGAGGATCCGCGACCGCGCGTCCTCGGGCACCTCGCGGATGTGGTTCTCGTGCGTCTGAATGAGACGCAGGCGGACCTCGCGGCGGGCCTCTTCACGTCCGAGCGCGCCGAGGGCGTTCATGATCGGCACGTAGACGTTGTAGTCGGTGCCGGCGGCCGCGATGGCCTCTTCGGCGAGTGAGGCCAGCTCTTCATATTTTCCGCCGGCGAAGAGCGACCGCAGCAGGAGGTAGTACGCGCCCTCGCAGTCGCGCTTGCGGGAGATCGCGGCGCGCGTCAAGCGGACGGCGTCGTCGTACCGGCCGCCCGCGTACAGGATCCAGCCCTGGGAGACGAGGACTTCCGGAATGTCCGGCGCGAGCGCGACGGCGCGGAGCGACGCCGACTGGGCCCGTTCCATGTACTGGCCCTTGCCGCCTGACCAATACTGCGCGTGGGCGCAGCCGTTCGCGATCGCCGCCCAGGCCAGAGCGAAGTTCGGATCCAGAGTGACCGCGTTCTCGAACATCTGGAGGGCGAAGTCCATGTCCCGCGTCGTGCGCCGCCGGGCGTAGCTGCGGCCGCGCAGGTAGAGGTCGTAGGCCTGAAGGTTCTCCGTCGGCTTGGCCGCGAGCTCGGCCTGCTCCTGCGGCGTCAGCTTGATGCGCAGCGCCTCGGCGATCTTGTGCGCGATCTCGTCCTGGACCGCGAAGATGTCGGACATCTCGCGGTCGTAGCGCTCCGACCAGACGGGGAAGCCGCTCGCCGCGTCGACGAGCTGCGCGTTGATCCTCAGCCGGTTTCCGGCGCGACGCAGGCTCCCCTCGAGCGCGTAGTCGGCGCGCAGCTGACGGCTGACGTCGGCGGCGGTCGACTTCTGGTCGCGGAACGAGAGCATCGTCGTCCGCGGAAAGACGTTCAGGCCCTTGATCTTCGAGAGGTCGGTCAGGATGTCTTCGGTGATGCCGTCGCGCAGGTATTCGTCCTCTTTCACGCCGGAGAGGTTCTCGAAGTAGAGGACGGCGATCGAGCGCTCCGCGCGTTGTGCCGGCGCTTTCGAGTCGGAGACCGAGGCCGGTCCCGATCGTCCGCCTTCGAGCTTGCGCCGGAGGCGCAGCAGATCGGTCTTGAGCTCCGTCGCGGTCTGATAGCGGAGGCTCCGGTCCTTTTCGAGCGCCTTCTCGAGAATCGGCTCGAGCGCTCCCGGCATCGCCGGGTTCGCTTCTTCGAGCGGCCTGGGATCGCGGTTCAGGATCGCGTCGAAGACCACGGCCTGCGTGTCTCCCTCGAAGGCGCGGTCGCCCGTCGCCATCTGGTAGAGGATCGCGCCGAGCGAGAAGAGGTCGGTGCGGGCGTCGGTCGCCAGGCCGCGGGCCTGCTCGGGCGACATGTAGTGGACCGTGCCGAACACGGTGCCCGCGGCCGTGAGGTCCGCGCGCGGCGGCGCCGTCGGGAGACCGGTCTGAGCGTTGGCTTCGTTGTGCTCGAACTTCGCGAGGCCGAAGTCGAGGATCTTCACCTGGCCGCGCGGGGTCACCATCATGTTCATGGGTTTGAGGTCGCGGTGCACGATGCCCTTCGCGTGCGCCGCTTCGAGGGCGTCGGCCATCTGGACCCCGAGCTCCAGGAACTGACCGATCTCCATCGGGTTGCCCGCGAGGCGGGTCGCGAGGGACTCGCCTTCGACGAGCTCCATGACGATGAACGACCGCCCGGAGTCCTGCTCGATGGCGTGCACGGTGCAGATGCCGGGGTGGCTCAGCGCCGAGGCCGCGCGCGCCTCGCGCTCGAACCGCTCGAGCATCGGCGCGTCCTGGGCCAGAGCCACCGAGAGGAACTTCAGGGCGACGTTGCGCCGCAGGCGCATGTCCTCCGCCTCGTAGACGACGCCCATGCCGCCCGAACCGAGCTCGCGCACGACGCGATAATGAGAGACGGTCGTTCCCAGCACGTGGTCTCCTCGATCGAGGGAGGAACTTTATCGCAGGCGAGCGCGCCGAGAACCGCGGGCGGCGCGCCGGCTCACTGCGGCCAGTGCAGTCCCAGAGCCTTGGCCAGGAACACGGCCATCTGGCGGCGCGTCACCGGATTGTCCGGACAGAAATTGCCGCCGCCGCAGCCCCCCGTGATCCCGGAGGCGGCGAGCGCTTCGATGAACTGGAAGCCCGGGTCGTTCGCCGGCACGTCGTTGAAGGTGGGCGAGCCCGGCGCGCTGACCGTGCGCCTCCACCAGATTTCGACCCAGGTGAAGGCCGGGTAGTTCGCGCAGGCGGAGCTCAGCTCGACTTGAGCGACGAGCGCCTTTCCATGGTTCTGGGCGTTCAGGTAACCGATCGGGCTTGCGTTGTAGTCCGTGGCGTAGCCGTGCGACGTGCTCGAGAACGTCGCGATCCCGCTCGTGAAGCCGTGCGTCACTTCCCAGAGCTCGACGCCGGCAACGCCCGCGCACGTGGAGTAGCTCTCGAGGCCGATGTAGTCGATGACGGCGCCCGCGGGAACGTCGACGCTCGCGTAGAACTCGCCGGACCCGTTGTTGAAGGCGCGGGAGAGGCAGCAGAGCGTCGTGAAGTAGTCGGTGTTGTCTGCGGTGAACGAGGTGGCGGAGATCGTCGTCACGGAGTAGTTCGCGGTGCCGTAAGTGTCGGGGGCCTGGGTGGTCGTCGCGAAGTGAGGGATCGCGGGGTTCTCGGCGCGTCCGGCGCCGGCATTGAGAAAGAGGATCGTGGTGAGGGCCGCGGGAATCGAGAGGCGTCGCGTCGATGCGTTCATGTGTCGGACCTCCGGTATTGGCGGAAAGGGTGAGCGCTCGAAGCCGGAAGCTTAAGCCCGAACGCGTGGAGGGAGCCAGGGAACGCGCGATCGAATCGCGTGGTTCTGCTCTTCGCACGGCCTCGCCGCGTGGACCTCTCCGGAGAACCTGAACTCTCGATGAACGGTGGTTGGTGTTCGTGCGCGGTCCGGCCCCGATCAGGACCGGTCTTGCCCTGGAGGCGAGTCTCGGATGGCCGGGCTATCATTCGGCCAACGGAGAACCGGCCAGGCGTGTCCCCCGCGCGATGAACGCCCGGTCGTGAGTGCGGCAGAACGAGGAGGGCGGCGTGAGAGTGCTGGTTTTCGGGGTCATCGCGGCGCTGACGGCCTGTGCCACGGGCGGCTCAGGCGCCCAGGACGCCTCGACGGCTCAAGTCGTGGTCCTCGCGATCACGCCGCCGGCGGGCTCGGAGGTCCAGCAGTCGTCGGTGATCGAAGCCACGGTCCAGTTCACGATCGACAAGTTCAAGCTGAAGGGCGACACCTACTACCTGCTGACGCAGTTCGAGGGGACCAACGGCGCCGTGGTCGAGAGCGAGGGCGACCGTCGCCTGGCGGATCACCCGATCCTGACGGCAGCGAAAGGATCGGTCGTCGTCACCTATCCGCTCGCTCGTCTGTGGGCCAATGCGGCGCTCCGGAAGCCCCCCAGGGTCTGGTTTTCCGTGGTGGAGCGAGTCGGCCCGAACGACTCGGTCGTCATCGGGCGCAGCGCGCCGATCGAGTACGCCGCGAAGTAGGGCGTCCGATGTTCCCGGGGAATCTGCCGCCCTGACGGGCGTCGTCGCTGTGGCGCAGTGCCTTGACGGCGAACGCGCGACCCCTGGCTCCGGAGAGAAGAACCGCAAGGGGCGGACGACATCGGACGAGGCGCCAGCGGCGCCGACTACGGGTTCTCGGCCCGATAGTCCTTGATGAAACTGTCCACGGCCTGCCCGACGGCGGTGCGGACGTCCGTGACGAAATCCTGCGGCCGAGTGGCGCCGAGCGTCCCGGTCCACCACGTCCGACCGACGCAGGGAAAGCCGCTGCGGGTCAGCACCACCCCCTGCTCCAGAACGAGCTGGACATGGTACGCCCACAAGTAATCGTTGACCTTCATGGCGTTGACGTTCACGTAGATGAGCCCGTCGGACTTCTTGCCTTTTTCGACGATCCCGAGACGAGACCGCCGAAGCTTCTGCTCGATGTCCGCCGTCAGCTGGCTGACCGACAACCCGGCGGCCTCGGCGTCCTTCTCGACATTCGAGACGGCCACGGAGACGGTCGAGAGGTACTTGAGCGATCCCGTCGAAACCTCTTGTGCGTGGATTCCGGACGAAACGAGAGAGGAGAGGGCAGCGATGGCGGCGAGTTTCTTCACGCGACCTCCCGATGCTGTCGCCGCATTATCCACCGATCGCCGGGAGAGGGGCGATCGAGCGTTCGTGTATTTCGCGCTGCAGACACTCTCGCGACAATTCTGCTCGAAGCACGGTCGTGCTCGAGTCGCCGACGGTGTCTCGAAGATATGGTGCGCCCGGCGCGATTCGAACGCGCGACCTTTAGCTCCGGAGGCTAACGCTCTATCCGGACTGAGCTACGGGCGCAAAGAGCCGCTCCTGAAATCCATGGGGTGAGTGGAGGGATTCGAACCCTCGACATCCAGATCCACAGTCTGGCGCTCTAACCGGCTGAGCTACACCCACCGCGGGCGGGGGAGTCTAGCATCACTCCCGGCCCCGGGAGAGGGGCGCCGGGCTACTTCTTCTCGGCCTTCGAGTTCTCGGCCAGGGCCTTCAGCTCGATCCGCGCCAGGCCGTAGGCCGAGCGGACGACGTCGCCGTAGACGATCAGCCGGACCGGACCCTCGTTTTCCGGCAGGAAGCCCGCCGCGGTTTCGGCAACGAGGAAGACCTTCGGGTTTGCGCGGCTGGCGATGAGCTCGCCGATCGAGAAGACGACCGTGTACCCGTCGCGGCCGGACGCGAGAACGACCTCCGCCGCGGTGCGGCGCTGACCGGCCATCGTCTTCAGGTCGAGGCCGTTCTGCTCGAGGACCTCGAGGAGCGGGACGCCGTGGTAGATCTTCACGTCGCCCGAGGAATCCTCGAGCCGCACGTCGCGCGAGCGATTGCCGAGGAGCGACTCGGGCGCGATCGAACGGTCGGCCGCACCGGGCATCTTCAGGACGGGCGGCGGATTTTCGGCCGAGAGCGCGGCCGCGAAGGCACACAGCACGAGGACCGGGATCGCGAGGCGCCGCATCGTTGTGCCGATTGTACCCGCGCGCTAGGCGATCTCGCCGCGCGAGAGGTCTTCGAAGGTCTCGCGGCGGCGGACGAGACGGCCGGCGCCGCGCTCGACGAGGACCTCGGCGGGCCGGGGCCGGAAGTTGTAGTTCGACGCCATCGCGTACCCGTAGGCCCCGGCGTCGCGGAGCGCGAGAAGGTCGCCCTCGGCGAGGGCGGGCAGTTCCGCGTCGCGCAGGAAACAATCGGCGGACTCGCAGACGGGTCCGACGACGTCGGCGGTGATCCGGCTGCCGCCGGGCGCGGCCGCGCGGACGGGCTCGATCGGGTGGCATGCCTGGTAGAGCGCCGGCCGGACGAGGTCGTTCATGCCGGCATCGACGACGACGAAGGTCTTGCCGCGCTCCTCCTTGACGTAGAGGACGCGCGTCAACAGCGCGCCCGCCGGGCCCGCGATCGCGCGCCCCGGCTCGATCAGCACGCGCGCGCCGCGGCCTCCGAGGTGCGGCCGCACCGCCGCGGCGTAGGCCTCGGGGGAGAGCGCGCCCGGCCCGACGCCGATGCCGCCGCCGACGTCGAGAAGCTCGATCGCGAAGCCGGAGGCGGCGAGCGTGCCGGCGAGCGCCGCGAGATCGCGGGCCGTTTCGGCGAGCGGCTCGATGTCGAAAATCTGACTGCCGACGTGCGCCTGGAGCCCGACGAGGCGCACACCCGAGAGGCTTCGGGCGCGTTCGAAGATCTCCGGCGCTCGCGCGATGTCGATGCCGAACTTGTTCTGCTTGAGGCCGGTCGAGATGTACGGATGCGAGCGCGCGTCGATGTCCGGGTTGACGCGCAGCGACACGCGCGCGACCTTCCCCGCGCGGCGTGCGATCGCGTCGATCTTCTCGAGCTCGCGCTCGGACTCGGCGTTGAAGGCGAGAATCCCAGCGGCCACGCCGGCCTCGATCTCGGCGTCGGTCTTGCCGACCCCGGAGAACACGATGCGCTCCGCCGGAATCCCGCTCGCGAGCGCCTGCGCGAGCTCGCCGCCCGAGACGACGTCGGCGCCGGAGCCGAGCGCGGCGAGGCGCGTCAGGATCGCGCGGTTCGAGTTCGCCTTGGCCGCGTAGCAGACGAGGTGTGGTACGTCCGCGAACGCGGCGTCGAAGCGCCGGAAGCTTCCGGCGATCGCCTCTCCGCTGTAGACGTAGAGCGGCGTCCCGTGCTCGCGGGCGATCGCCTCGAGCGACACGCCGTCGCACACGAGGACCCCGTCTTGTCGAGAGAATCCCGCGGACACGTTGCGGGGACCATAACAGAGCTAGGGCGTTCGACCGAGGAGCACTCTCCGTTCGCCGGTGAGCGGATCGAAGCGCACCAGCGAACGCTGGTCGGGTCCGTAGAAGAGCTTCGCGGCGTCGCTGCCGAGCGCGGGCCGTGCGCCGAATGCCCAGACGGGAGAGAGGCCGTCGGCGACCTTTCGGATCGAGCCGTCTCGAAGATCGGCGAGCCAAAGCGTTCGGTGGGAAGCGTCCCGGGTGCACCCGAAGACGAATCGGTCCGGCGCGACTTCGCCGCTGACCAGGACATTTGAGACCGCGGGGCCGGCGCCGCACTCCGGCGGGAGAGCGAGAGTCGTTTGGTCGCGGCCGTCCCTGTCGAACACGCGGAGGCTCGCGTCGTCCCTCGTGACGATGCGGCCGTCCGGGAGCATCCAGGGCCATTGGGACCGGCTTGCCTCGTCGGCGAGTGTCGCGAGGAGGTCTCCGGTGGCGCCGTCGTACAGCCGGATCCCCGGTCCCACTTTGACGAGCCGTGAGCCCGAGGCGTCGGTCACGAAGGAGCGGCCGGCGAGGCCGTCGATCCGGCCCAGCCGCTCGAGCCGCCGCGTTCTGGCGTTCAGCTGGAGGATCTCGATCGACCGATCGCCGACCCGGTAGGCGCGGAAGAGGTCGGGTTCGACGAAGAGCCCGCGGATCTCCTCCTGCTCGCCGATCGGAACGCTCGCCGAGACGAGCGTTCGCTGCGCGACGAGGTCGTGAACCGAGAGCACGCCGCGGTGCCACGTGGCCAGGCGCGAGCCGTCGTCCGAGAGCTCGAGCAGCGCGGGATAACCCTCGATGAGCAGCCGGGTCGCGATCGGCTTCGCGCCCGGGTCGTCGAGCGCCCGAATGCGGAGCGGATGAGACGGGAGGCCGCGATCGCCTCCTTCCACCCATGCGGCCAGCTTCCCGTTGCCCGACAGGGTCGGGCCCCGCCAGTCGACGGTTCGCGTCCGTTCGTACCGTCCCGTGGCGGTGTTGTAGAGGCCGGTGGCCGCCGCACCACGGGCACGGCCGGAAATCTCGACCCAGGGACCGGCGTCGGCGGGCCGGACCCAGAATCCGTGGGCCGCGATCGCCGAAGGGCCGGCCGACATCACCCAGGTCGCGTAAAGATGGGCGGCAGCCACGACCGCGGCCAGGGTCGTCCAGAGAGCGGTCGAGAGCGCGCGATGGGCCGCGTGAATGTCCGTTCGCCCCTGCGAGACGGAGGCGTACCCGGCGGCGAGGAACGCGACCCCGGCCGCGACGCCGACGCCGGAGAGGCAGAGGATCCGGGGCCCGGACGCGAGAAACTCCGGCAGACGGGACACCGCGGCCGAGACCCCGAGCACACAGGCCGCGCCGAGGACCGCATCCAGAGCGAGCCGGGCCGACCGGGACCGGAACATCAAGCTCACTCCGTGGACGACGGCGAAGAGAACCGGCACTCCGGCGACGGCCGCGAGAGCGCCGAGGCGGGACAGGGACGGGTCCTCGAACAGCTCGCTCCAGACGGTGGGCGCTCCCGCGAGGCGCGACGGGATCCAGACGATCGCGCCCGCCGCCAGCGCCAGGATCGCGGCGGCGGTGACGTTGCCGGTCCAGATCGCCCCGGCCGAAACCGGACGCGCCAGGTCGAAGGCGATGCGGCGGTTCGCGATGCGCGGAACGAGGCTCGCGGCGCCGAGGGACGCCGCGATCCCGAGAGCGAAGACGAGCGCGATCAGCAGGGACGTCCAGCCCCGCGCCTCAGTCGGCAGGCGGCGAAGCGCCGGCAGGACGATCGGGATGAACGCGGCGACTCCCGCCGCGACGAGGACCTGCCAACGTTCTCGAAGCTCCCTTCGCACGATCGCGACGAAGGCGCTCATGCCGCGTCCCCCTTCCCCTCGCCCGCGACGGCGAGGAAGATCTCCTCGAGCGGCAGCGCCTCGGCGGCCGCGTCCTCGACGCCGTCGATCGAGCGGAAGCGCTCGAACGCGGCGTCGTCGAAGTTCGAGACGACGGCGTCGATGCCCCAGCCGCGGACGAGAACGCGCACGGCGTCGAAGGCGTCGAGCTCCGTGCCGAACGCGGTGCGCGTCTCGGTCAGGCGGTTGCCGTAGCGGATCCGGCGGAAGCGCGACTTCAGGGTCTCCAGGGGCTCATCGAGAACGAGCCGGCCCTGCTTCAGAATGCCGACGCGCGTCGCCAGCCCTTCGAAGCCCGAAAGGTCGTGCGTCGTCAGGAAGACGGTCGTGCCGCGGTCGGCGAGCTCGCCGACGATCTCGTCGAACAGGGAGCGGCGCGCCACGGCGTCGAGGCCAAGCGTGGGGTCGTCCAGGACGAGGAGCTCGGGGCAGTGGCCGAGCGCGAGGGCGAGCTGGACCTGCGCCTTCTGGCCGCGCGAGAGGCGGCCAAAGGGCGTCTTCGGGGGGATGCCGAATCGATCGAGCCGCGTCGCGACGGCGGAGGAGTCCCAGCGCGGATAGACGCGGCGGCAGAAGTCGGAGAGCTCGCGCGGCGTCATCGCCGGCGGCGCGTCGGGCTCCTCGGGAGTGACGCCGGTGCGCTCCATGGCGGCTCGCCGCGTCGTCCAGGAGTCGCTGCCGAAGAGGAGCGTCCGGCCGGACGTCGGCTTCTGCTGCCCGAGCAGGCACCGCACGAGCGAGGACTTGCCGGCTCCGTTGCGGCCGAGCAGCGCGTACACGGCGCCGGTCTCGACCGCCAGCGACACGTCGGCGCAGGCGACGCCGCGTCCGTACCGGACGGTCAGAGCCTCGATCCGGATGGGGTCGCTCACGGCTTGCCCCCCTTCTTCCATGCGGACGCGAGCGCGTCGGCGGCGTCGGCCTCGTCGACGCCGAGTGTGGCGGCGAGGCTCGCGTACCGCGTCGCCGCCTCGCGGAGGATCTTCGAGCGCTCGGCGCGGCTCATCGCCGGCGGCGCCTCGGCGACGTAGGTGCCGTCGCCGCGGCGGACGACGAGGACCCCCGTCTCGGTCAGCCGCTGGTAGGCCTTCGCGACGGTCGCGGGGTTGACCTTCAGGTCCCTGGCGAGGTCGCGGACCGACGGCACCACGGCTCCGGGCTTCAGCGCTCCGGAGGCGACGAGCCGGCGGACGCCTTCCTCGATCTGGCTCCAGATCGGGGCGGCGTCCTTCGGGTCGATGCGCAGCGTGCTCATCTTGACTTGTGTACTAGTGTACTACTACACTAATACTATGTCCAGGAGGTTCGTCATGGAACGCAAGGCGGGATCGTTTCTCTGTGTCTTTCTCGCCGCGTCGGTCTGCCTCGCCGCCGACGCGGTCCCGCGCGGCAGCGAGCGCCCGCAGGTCGACCAGCTCTGGAAGTGCGTCCAGACCTGGGAGGCGATGCTGGCGCTCCAGACCGCGATCGAGGCCTACGGGGTCGACCATCCGGAGTACCCGAAGGTCACGACGATCGAAGAGGTACGCGCGCTCGTCGAGCCGGCGTACATCGCCAGGACACCGCTCGTCGACGCCTGGGGAACGCCGTTTCGCTACGTGGTTTCCAAGGACGGGCAGGAGTTCTGGATCGCCAGCGCCGGCTCCGACCGGACTTTCGAAGAAGCGACGTGGATGACGCCGGCCTTCCTGTCGAGCTCGGCGCGCGACGCCGTGCGGAGCAGCCGCGGCTGGAAGAGCTACCGGGAGTGGGTCATCCAGCCGTAGGCCTGTTGGCGACGTTGGCGCGGCTCGTGAAGAAGTCGTACCGGCGCACGGCCGGGGCGGCGGCGGCGACGGCCGCGACGATCGCCATGGTCGCCACGCCGCCGGAGACGACCGAGACCGTGACGCCGACGATCGCCGAGGCAAAGAGCGAGGCGACGAAGCCGGCCTCGAGCTCGCCCAACTGCGGGCCGCCCATGAAGAAGATCATGTTGACCGAGGTCATCCGGCCGCGGAGGCGGTCCGGCGTGATGAACTGGCGGAGCGTCTGGCGGATGACGGTCGAGATCGCGTCCGAAAGGCCGACGCCGGCGAGCGCCGCGAGTGTCAGCCAGAAGCTCCGCGAGAGGCCGAAGACGACGGTGGCCGCGCCGTAGGCCGCCACCGACCAGAGGAAGATCCGGCCCTGGCGCGAGGGCAGCGGCCGGATCGAAAGGTAGAGCGAGCCGGCGAGCGCGCCCACGGCCGGGGCCGCCGCGAGGATCCCGTAGCCGCGCGCGCCGACCTTCAGGACCTGGTCCGCGAAGATCGGGAGCAGGGACGTCGCGCCCGAGAAGAACGTCGCGAGGAAGTCGAGCCCCATCGTCCAGACCATGAGCGGCGTCGTGAAGACGAAGCGCAGGCCTTCGCGCAGCGCCGCGAACGTCTCGGCCTCGTGGGCTCCCGGTTCCGGAGCGCCGGAGGTGCGCATCGTGGCGAGCGCGTAGATGACGGCGACGAACGACACCGCGTTCAAGAGGTAGATGAGCGACAGGCCGTGCGTTCCCGATCCCGCGTGCGCGATGAGAAGCCCCGCGAGCGCCGGGCCGCCGATGAGCGACGCCTGAAAGACCGAGAGGTTGAGCGACAGCGCGCCGGGGAGGTCGACGGGCGGGACGAGGCGCGGGATGAGCGCCTGCCGCGACGGCCCGTCGAAGGCGACCGCCGAGGCCGACAGCGCGTTCAAGGTGTAGAGCATCCAGAGCGTCTCGCGGTTGAACGCCGTCGTCGCCCAGAGGGCCAGCGCGACCGCCGTCATCGCGATCTGCGTGGCGATCATGATGCGCCGGCGGTCGTGCCGGTCCGCGACGACGCCGCCCCAGAGCGAGAACACGACGATCGGCACGACGCGCGTCAGGCCGACGAAACCGAGCGCGAGCGGGGACTTCGTCAGCAGGTACACGTGCCAGTTGATCGCCACGACCTGCATCTGCGAGCCGGTCAGCGACAGCAGCTGCGAGACGATCAGCCGGCGGTAGTCGCGGTGGGCGAGGGCGAGGTAAGGAGCCCGGGCAGGGGGTGAGGACACGGGCTAGCGGGCCGCGCTCGCCGGAACCGCGCTCTCGCGGACGGCCCGGACGATGTAGCGCTGCGGCGCGTGGCCGACGAAGTAGAACGGGTAGCAGGCGACGAGCGTGATCGAGGGCTCCGGCGTCGGGTCGAGGACCTGGACGTCCTCGGGTTTCACGATCCAGATGTCGGCGACGCGGTAGGTCTCGGTCCCCGAAAGCGTCTCGAGCTCCATCGTGTCGCCCTTGACGACGTCCTTCAGGCCGCGAAAGAACCCGTCGCGGTGGCCCGCGATCCCGACGTTGCCCTTCTCGCCCGGTTTCGCCGTGTCCTCGATGTGGCCGACCGCGCGGTTCAGCGTGAAATCGTCCGTTCCCTCGAGGACGGCCACTTCGAGCCCGATCTTCTGGATCCGCAGGACGCCGAGCGGATCGGTGGATTTCTGCCGGAGCGAATCCTCGTAGGCCTTGATCCGCTCCTTGGACCAGAGGCTGTAGTCGGGCGGCGTCTCGCCCGGAAGCGCGCGGGCCACGCCGGTCGCCGGCGCGAGCGGCGGCGCCGTCGGCCGCGCGGATCTCGCCTCGTGGAAGCGTTCGAGGTCCCTTTTCGAGCCGACGGCCGAATGAATCTTCGCCGCCGCCCAGAGGGCGACGAGAAGGACACCGATCACCCACGCCGCGCGCTCGGCGCGCCGAAGCCAGCTCACGCGGGGATCGTAACGCGGACCCGCGTCAGGCGGTCCGGGCGGCGCTCTTGCGTCGCGCGCGCTCGCGCCACCAGCCCTCGGCCTCGCTCTCGTCCCAGGCCGGCACGTCGCGGCAGGCGTCGAGCGCCTTGCCGAGCGCCCGCGCGCTTTCGGGCCGTTCCGTCGGATCCTTGGCCAGGCACGAGAGGACGACGGCCTCGAGGTCGGCGGGCACGGCGCGACCCAGGCGCTTCGACGGCGATTCCGGGTCGGTCTGGAGGTGGTGGTGGATCGTCTCGAGCGGACCGCGTCCCGAGAAGACGGGCGTGCCCGTCAGCAGGTAGTAGGCCACGCAGCCGAGCGCGTAGAGGTCGCTGCGCGGATCGGCGCTGCCCGGATCGCGGATCGCCTCGGGTGCCATGTACTGCGGCGTGCCGCGCAGGACGTCTTCGGTCGTCAGCTTGGGGTCGCTGACGCCGGTCAGGTCCTTGACGAGTCCGAAGTCGACGACCTTGGCGATGTCGGGCGAGCCGCCGCGCTCGCAGAGGAGGATGTTGGCCGGCTTGATGTCGCGGTGGATCAGGCCGATGCCGTGGGCCTCGGCGAGCGCGTCGCAGACCTGGCGCACGATGCGCACGGCGCGCGCGGGCGGCAGCGGTCCCGCCTCCTGCACGAGCGAGTCGAGGTCGACGCCGTCGAGATACTCCATGACGTAGTAGAACTGGCCGTCCGGCGTGCGGCCGAAGTCGTAGATCGAGACCGTGTGCGGGTTCGTCAGGCGCGCCGTCTGCTGGACCTCGCGCTCGAAGCGCTTCAGGCCTTCTTCGCCCGCGCGTCCCGGCGGCAGCAGCTTGATCGCGGTCGGCCGCCGCAGCATCTCGTGCTCCGCGCGGTAGACGATGCCCATGCCGCCCTCGCCGAGCTTCTCGGTCAGCGTGTACTGGCCGAGGCGCCGGTTGCTCGTCACGCTCGAACGCAGCCGGAACGTCACGTACGAGACGAGGGTCGAGAGGACGATGCCGAGGACGGCCCACAGGAGCGCCCAGGCAACGGCCGCGCCGCGCGAGGTGCCGCCCGGGCCACCGGCGGCGTAGAGGAAGTAGGTCTCGACCGGGATCGGGAGCGACACGAGCGACGAGACGAGCGCCGTCCGCGGCGCAGGGCTCGGAATCGTGGCCGCTCGGTAGAGCAGCATCGAGTTGGCGATCAGGAGCGCCAGCATCTCGGGACGCCAGCCGACCGGCATCGTCGTCGTCATGGCGACGTGCAGGCCGACGCCGAGGAACGTCCCGAGGACGTCGAGGCGGCGCAGCGCCGGTTCCGAGAGGCGCGGCTGTCGAGCCGCGAGCCAGACGACGAGGAACACCGCGACGCCGGCCAGGTGAAAGAGCATCATCGGCTGCGACAGCGACGGCGCGGGCTCGCCGACGCCGGGCCAGAACGCGTGGATCAGGAAGCCGGCGACGAAAAAACCGAGCGACGCCAGAAACGTCGCCCGGCCGAAGAGCGCGAGCCGCTCGCCGAGGAAGTCACGCTCGCCGGAGGAGTCCGACGGCGCGACGTCGCTGCCGCAGTCGGCGCCCCGGCACTGGAGTTTCTTTACTTTCTCGCGCATCTCGCTGCCTCCCTCAGGGCTTGTCGATACGGATCTCCACGCGCTGTCCGAGCTTCAGGGGAGTGGACTCGAGGAGCGCCACCTTCACCAGCAGCACGCGCGTGTCCTCGGGCTTGCCGGGATCCTGGGGCTTGAGCCGCCGGCCGACGACCGAGTCGGGGATCTCCTCGACGCGGCCCTTCCACGCGCCGTCCCAGCCCTCGGCCGAGACGCGGACGGAATCGCCGAGGGCGACCCGCCCCGCGTCGAACTCGTCGAGCTCGGCCTCGACGCGCGTCTTCGTCAGGTCCGCGATCGTGACGATCTTCTGGCCGGCCTCGAGGGTCTCGCCCGCCTGGGCGTGGCGCGCGGTCACGACGCCGTCGATCGGCGAGACGATCCGCGTCTTCGCGAGGATCGCCTCGAGGCGCTCCGCCGTCGCCGCGGCCGTGGCCTTCCGGGCCCGCGCCGTGTCGAGGTCGCGCTCGGCCTTGTCGAGCGCCTGGCGGGACCCGACCTCTTTCTGCCAGAGAGACCGCGCGCGCTCGAGGTCCGCCTCGGCGAGGCGGATCTCCGCGTCGGCTTCGACCACCCGGGCACGGGCCTCGGCCAGGGCCGCGCGGTGGTCGTCCGAGCGGAGCTCGGCGAGGAGCTCGCCCTTCCGAACCCGCTGTTTCTCCTGCACTTTGAGGATTACGACCGTTCCGGCCAGATCGGTTCCGACGACGACCTCGGCGCCGGGGTAGGCCACGATCCGGCCCTCGGCCGCCACGTGGTCGGCCAGGGGCGCCGGCGCGGCGGCCGACGCCGGGGCCGCGGTCCTGGTCCGGGTCGGACCCGCCGCGGCCCGGGCCTGGATGGCCACGACGGCGAGGAGGCCGAGCCCGAGGAGCGGCCAGAGCGCGCGGCTGAGCAGGTTCTTTTTCATGACAACCCCCTTTGGCTGTGGCAGTCAGGCGGCCAGGCCGCCGGCTTCGACCAGGCCGTCCCGGATCTTCAGAACCCGGTCGCTGACGGCCCGAACCTTCGGATCGTGCGTGACGATGAAGAGCGCCCGGTTTTCCTTCTTCGCGAGCACCCGGAACATCTCGAGAACCTGCGTGCCGATGTGCGAGTCGAGGTTGGCCGTCGGCTCGTCGGCGAGCAGGATCGGCGCCTTGCCGGCGAGCGCCCGGGCGATCGCGATCCGCTGCTTCTGGCCGCCCGAGAGGTCGCGCGGGAGAAACTCCTTGCGGTCGGACAGGCCGACGGCGTCGAGCACGCGCTCGGCTTCGATCCGGGCGCCGCCGCCCTTCACGCCTTTGACGTTCAACGCGTACTCGACGTTTTCGAGCGCCGTCAGCGACGGAAAGAGGTTGAACTGCTGGAACACGAAACCGATCGAGCGCCGGCGGATCTCCGGGAGGCGCCCGGGCCTTGCCGGGTCGATCGCCTCGCCGTCGACGACGACGCGCCCCGACGAAGCCGTCAGGATGCAGCCGAGGATCGACAACAGCGTCGTCTTGCCGGACCCCGACGGGCCCTCGAGCGCGACGATCTCGCCGCGCGACAGGGCGAGCGAAACCCCGTGGAGCACGGTGACGCTCTCGCGGCCCTCGCGGTATTCCTTCGTGACGCCTTCGGCTTGGAGCACGTTCATGGCGGACCTCAGGTTCGGAACACGAGCGCCGGGTCGATCGACGCGACTTTGCGAAACGAGATCATCGCGGCGGCCAGGCACATGACGACCGCGCCGACGAAGACGACCGCCGTGAACTCGGGCGGGATGATCAGCTTCAGGTTGATCTTCGCGATCGCGGGGCGCAGGGCGAAGGCCATCAGCGCGCCGAGCACGAAGCCGGCGATCGCCGCGATCGAGGCCTGCTTGCCGAGGATCCGGTAGATGTCGAGGTTGCCGCCGCCGATCGCCTTGACGGTCCCGAACTCCTTGATGTGCTCCATCGTCGACGTGTAGAGCGTCTGCGCGACGACGACGACGCCGACGAGCGTGCCGAGGAAGACGGTCAGGAACATGTTCAGGCCGATGCCCGTCGACTTGACCCAGTAGTCGCGCGACCGCTTCGCCCACTCCTTCTTCGTGTAGACGTCGTTGTAGGGCAGGCGGCGGCGGATCTCGGCCTTCACCGCGGCGGGGTCGGCGCCCGGAGCGAGCTTGACGAGGATGTAGGTCGTGTGCGCCTGGAGCTGCTGCGGCGAGAGCTTCTGGGCCCGCGAGAGGTCCATGAAGGAAATCGGCGTCGTCGAGAACGAGAGCGCGCCGCGGCTGCGGCCGACGATCTTCATCCGCTGGCCGAGGTACTCGCGGTACTCGCCGACGTGGAAGGGACCGAAGCGCTTGGTCGCCGAGTCGTCCATGAAGACGTACTGGCCGCGGCCGAGGTCCGAGAGGTCGCCTTCGGGCACGTCCCAGGGGATGTTCCACTGCCGGAAGTCGTCCAGCGCGTAGACGAGCGAGGCCTCCTGCGCCCCGGAGGGCAGCGTCAGCGTCATGTACCAGACGATCAGATTGTCGGCGCGCTCCACACCCGGGACGGACCGCACGCGCTGGACCGCCCCCTCGGGGAACGTGTGGGCGAAGTCGACGTTGGGCGTGTTCTTCGACGTCACCCAGAGGTCGGCGGCGGTGTGCTCGATCGTGACGGACGCGTTGTCGAGGAGGCCCAGGAAGAGGCCCACCTGGACGAGCACGAGCGTGACGGCGAAAGCCACGCCGCAGACCGTGATGGCGAAGCGCAGCTTGTCGTGGAGCAGGCTCTTCGTCGCGAGGTCGACCACGTCACTTCTCCTCGGGGCCTTCGACGAGGCCGCGGATCATGATCTCGATCAGCGCGTGCGCGGTCTGGCGCGTGTCGCGCCAGTCGACCCAGTCGTCGCCGCGCTTGGCGATGTGGAGCGAGACGACGCCGTGCGCGCCGGCCCACACGAGCTGCGAAACGAGGTCCGCGTCCTTCCACTCGGGGCGCAGACGGCCTTCGGCGATCGCCGCGACGACGGTCGCCTTGAGGAACGCGTAGGCGTCCTCCTCGGGGTTGCCGCGGGCGAGGCGGCTGTCGGCGGACGACATGCCCTCCGGATGGGGCGTCATGAACATCAGGCGGTAGTGGTTGGGGTGGTCGATCGCGAAATCGACGTACGCGCGGCCGATCTGGCGCAGGCGGTCGATCGGGTCCGCGATCCGGGCGATCTTCTGGAAGCCGCCGGCGAGGTCGCGGAAGTCCGTGTCGCAAAGCTCGCGCAGCAGGTCGTGCTTGTCTTTGAAGTGGAAGTAGAGCGCCG
>DATJXB010000189.1:0-10826 GCA_035500755.1 Thermoanaerobaculia bacterium
TCGACGAAGCGCTGCAGATCCGCGAGGTCAATCCCAGGATCGGTCCGTGGCTCCTGCCCCCGTGCACGCTGCGGCACCATGCCGGCGTGCGGCCCGTCTGTCCCGAGGGCGACCGCTTCTGCGGCGTGGTCGTCTGGAAGCTGGAGGCCGCGGATTTCGCGAGGGTGCTCTAGGCTTTTCGCGGAGATTTCATGCTCGAACCCAAGCGTCCCGCGCGCGGCCGTCTCGAGGGCGGCGCGGTCGACCCGTCGCGCTCGTGGTCCGATCCCGTTTGCCTCCGCATCGTGCTGCTCGAGATCATTCCTCCGGTCTGGCGGCGCCTGCGCGTGCCCGGACAGATGACGCTGCGGCAACTGCACGCGGTGCTGCAGTGCGCCATGGGGTGGCCGGGAATCGAAGCCCACCGCTTCCGCGTCGGTGAGGTCCTCTACGGGAAGATGTCCGAGGGCGGCGACCTGCGCGATTCGCGCTGGGTGACCGTCGCCGACGTGGCGGCGGCGCTCGGCGACGGCTCCTTTCGCTACGAGCTCCTCGCCGACGAGACGTGGGAGCACGACATCCGCATCGAAGGAGTCCTCGAAGCTCGGACCGACAACCAGATCCCGGTCTGCCTCGGCGGGGAAGGCCCCTGGCCCGCCGAAGCCGGCGGCACACCCGAGGACTTCGTGGACCGCGTCGACTTCATGACGGCCGATCGGCTCGAGGCCGGCGACTTCGACCTCGAGGCCGTCAACCGGGCGCTCGCCCGACTGCGCTGATCCTGGCCGAGGGCGGCGGGCATATAGTTGCCCGACTGTCTCCGTTTCGAGCAGGAGGATAGCGATGCCCGTCCGCCGGCCGGCTCTCGTGGCCTTGTTGACGCTCCTCGTGTCTTCCGCGATGACGGCCCAAAGCGCCGTGCCCGTCTGGCAGCGCACCTTCCGGCCAGGTCCGGCGAGCGGCCCGTCTTCCTCGGGCGTCATCGCGTCGCGCGAGCTCGCGGACGGGACGTTCCTCGTCGTGACTTACGATCTGGAGGCTCACCACTTCGCGGCCGACGGAAGCCCGCTCGGCGCGCAGAACCTATCCTCCAGCTCGCGAGCGAAGCGGCCGGTCACGTTACCCTCACGCGCGAGCGCCGCGCCGACGGGCGGTACACCCGGGTACCTCCGGGCTTTCGCGGCGATCGACGCCTTCGGGGGCGTCATCGTGTCTCGAGTCGGCGACCCCGACTACAACTACCCGTTTCCCTTCAGCGGCGACATCCTCACGACGAAGTACGACGGTCTGACCGGCACCGGCCTCTGGGCGCACCCCGCGATCTTCGACACACCGGGATTCTTCAGCGCGGACTACCCAACCGGCGTCTTCCTCGACAGGGCCGGCGACGTCGTGGTGACGGGCTTGACGAACGAGAACGGCGGCGGCCTGACTCACGTGACGATCAAGTACGACGGCCAATCGGGCGCCCTCGTCTGGGGGCCGATCCTGATCGGCGGAGTGTTCTCGGCGGGAACGGCGAGCCTCGACGTTTCGGGCAACGTTTACGTCAGCGTCGCACGCTCGATCACGAGCGGAGGTCCTCCCCGACTCACGACGCTCGAATACGACTCGCAGACCGGAGTGATGCTCTGGGGCCCCGTGACGACGCCGGGAACCGACGGCGAAGATCCCACGGCATCGGCCGTCTCGGCGGCGGGGGACCTGATCGTCGTGGGCGGAATCGGTTCGAACTTCGAGGTCCGGAAGCTCCAGGCCGGGAGCGGTTCCGTCGTCTGGACCTCGAGCTTTCCGATCGCCGGTCAGGGCTCCGCGAAAGCGACGGCCGTGGCGCTCGACTTCCGCGGCGACGTCCTCGTCACGGGCGGCGGCAGCTCGGCGGCGGCGACGGTGAAGCTCTCGAATCTCTCCGGCGCGATCCTCTGGGGACCGGTGATTCAAGAGGGCGCCGCGGCGCCTTCGGTCGTGAGCACGTTCGGCAACGGCGACGTCCTCGTGGACCCGACGACCAATTCCTCCCCCTCCAGCCTCCTTCTCGCGCGATACCACGGTTCCGATGGGACGCCGGTCTGGGGACCGGTTTCGATCGGCTCGGTGTATTTCGACGCGTACACCTTTCCTTCCGCCCTCGTCGTGGCGAACGGAAACGTCTTCGTCGCGGCCGGATTCGTCGTGGGTTCCTCCCCGGCGACGCAGGCGCTCGAAGCCGACGGCGGCACCGGCGGAATCCACTGGGGTCCGGTCGACCTCGTTCCTCCGGTCCTCGGCCGTGCCTCTCTCGACGACCTGTCCGCCGGAACGGACGGGACCGTCGCCGTTACCGGTCACGATTTCGACACGGGCCAGGTGCTGACCTTCAAGTACGACCGGACGACCGGAACGCCGATCTGGGGGCCCGTTGCCTACGGGTCGAGCGACGCACCCGCGAGCGCGTATGAGTCCGCTATCGACGCGGCGGGAAACGTTTTCGTCCACGGAGCGACTTCTCAGGCCCCCGGCGGCAGTTACGTCATGAAGTACGCGGCCGCCGACGGTTCGGTCCTCTGGGGCCCCGTCGTGATTCCCGAACTCCAGGGCTTCCGCGTGTCGCTGGACCCGGCGGGAAACCCGATCGTCATCGGGTCCACGTACGACGCCGGCGGTTTCGAAAACGGCATGGTGGTCAAGCTCTCCGGCCTCGATGGCTCGGTTTCCTGGACGTACGTCTACGACGGGGGCGGCCAGTACTTCGACGACATCACGGAAGGAGTCTCGACCGACGCCGGCGGCAACGTGTTCATCGCCGGCAGCACATCCAGCCTCAACGGGTACAACTGGTGGGTCGTGAAGCTCGCTTCGGCCGACGGCGGCATCCTCTGGGGGCCGATCACCACTCAGCCCGGCGTCTCGCTCAACATGGCGACCGATCCGAACGGAGACGTCGTCGTCACGGGCGAGACCGACGCCTACGCGTTGGCCACCATCAAGTACGCGGGCGGCTCCGGCGCGGTCCTGTGGGGGCCGGAGGTCCTGCCGAGCGCCGGAGGCTGGTACTCCGCCGGACAGGCGATCGCCATCGACCCATCCGGAGACGTCTTTGTCTCCGGCGAGGATTCGAACGACGGCTCGACCACGGATTTCGTGACGTTGAAGTACCGGGGCAGCGACGGCGCGACGCTCTGGGGTCCCGTGTTTTTCGATGGAGAGGGCCACGGATCCGACTCGGTCTATCCGCTCGGGCTCGAGCTCGATGCCCACGGGAATCCGGTCGTCGGCGGTTCAGCCCGAACGACCGACCGATACTACGACGCGGCCTTCCTGAAGTACGACGCGGCGACCGGCGCCACGCTGTGGGGGCCGATCTACGTCGGCGGCCCCGAGGACGACTACCTGGTCGGCTTCAGCGTCCTCGGAACCTCGGTGATCGCCGCGACCCCGAGCTCCGGCGAGTACCTGACGGTCGCCTTCGATGAGACCTTCGGCATTGCCACGACGCCACCAGACCCTCTGGTCGCGTACTGCCAGGTTCCGTATGCCCTCCCGTTTCTGGCGGAGAACGGCGCGACGCCGTACACGTGGAGCGTGATCGCCGGGCAGCTGCCGGCCGGCATGACGCTTTCGTCGACCGGGATCCTGGCCGGAACACCGCAGGAGCAAGGGGTCTTCGCGTTCACGGTGGCCGTCTCGGACGCCGCCTCGAGGGTGGCCGAGCGCGCCCTCTCGATCACGATCGGAGGAAGAGCCGATCCCTACCGCCAGATCTCGGTCGACTACGGCGATCCCTGCTCGCGCACGCTCTCCTTCCCCGGAGACTGGACGTCGTACCTCTGGCTGCCGGGCGGCGAGACCACGCCCGAAATCGTGGTCTCTCCGGTCGAGACGACCACGTACGGACTCATCGTCACCGAGGGGCCCAACTGTCCGATCTCACACAGCGTCACCCTCCCGGGGATGACGCTGACGCCGGATTGCGCGGGTCCGTCCGTCCTTTCCGTGAGCCCGTCCAGCGGACCGGCCTCGGGCGGGACGGCCCTGCTCGTGACCGGGACCAAATTCCAGGCCGGCGCCGTCCTGAACGTCGGAGGCGTCGCCGCCGGCTCGGCCACCGTCGTCGACTCGACACAGATCACGGGAACCGCCCCCGTCCTCGAGGCGGGACGCTCCTATCCCGTCGCGGTGGTCAATCCCGATACCGGCAACGCGGCGCTGTTGGACGCCTGGTTCGCCGATTTTCTGGACGTCCCGCCGGCTCATCCTTTCTACGGCGACATCGTGGTCCTCGCGCTGTCCGGAATCACGGCGGGCTGCGGCGGCGGCAACTATTGCCCGAACGATCCGGTCAGCCGCGCGCAGATGGCCGTCTTCCTGCTCCGGTCCGAGCACGGGTCGGCCTATCAGCCTCCGCCCGGATGCCACGGCTATTTCGTCGACGTCCCCTGCAGCGATCCCTTCGTTCTCTGGATCGAAGCGCTCGTCGACGAGGGCATCACGGCCGGCTGCGGGAACGATCAGTACTGCCCCGCTTCTCCGGTCACGCGAGCGCAGATGGCGGTTTTTCTCCTGAAGACCGCCTACGGGCAACAGTTCTCGCCGCCGCCCGCGCAGGGCATCTTTTCCGACGTGCCCCCCGCGGACCCCTTCGCCCCGTGGATCGAGGAGATCTACCTGCTGGAGATCACGGGCGGCTGCAGCGCGAACCCGCTCCTCTATTGTCCCGGCTCGCCGACGACGCGCGGGCAGATGGCCGTTTTCCTCGTCAAGACTTTCAGCCTGCAGTAGGAAGGAGGTGGCGCTACGGCGCCGCCTCCCCGGCCAGCTCGCGCCCCGGCGCGCTCTCGTCGCGGATCGGGAGGGGGTCGCCGAGCACCCCTTCCCACCGCGCGACGACGACGGAGGCGACGCAGTTGCCCATGACGTTGATCGACGTGCGGGCCATGTCCATCAGCTCGTCGACGGCGAGAATCATCGCCACGCCGGCCTCGCCGGGAAGCCCGAAGGAGGCGCAGCCGGCCGCGATGATGACGAGCGAGGCCCGCGGCACGCCGGCGACACCCTTCGACGTCATCAGGAAGGTCAGCATCATCAGGAGCTCGGTCGACAAGGGCAGGTGGATGCCCGCGGCCTGCGCGATCGTCAGCGAGGCGAGCGAGATGTACAGCGTCGAGCCGTCGAGATTGAACGAGTAGCCGGCCGGAATCACGAACCCGGCGACGGACTCGGGAACGCCGAACTCGACCATCTTCTCGAGCGCCCGCGGCAGCGCCGCCTCGGACGAGGCCGTCGAGAACGCCAGCAGGAACGGCTCGCGGATCTTGCGGAAGAAGACGCGGACGTTCGCGCGGGCGAGCGCGAGCGCCGGCACCAGGACGAGGAGCGCGAAGAGCAGCAGCGCTCCATACAAAGAGGCCACGAGCTTGGCATACGACCCCAGGACGGCGAGCCCGTGGTGGGACACCGAGCCGGCCATCGCGCCGAACACGCCGAGCGGGGTGAGGGCCATGACGTAGTCCGTCAGCTGGAACATCACGGCGACGACCGAGTTCATGACTCTCAGGAAGGGCTCCGACTTCGCGCCGATGTGCGCGGCGGCGACGCCGACGAGGGTGGCGAAGACGACGACCTGGAGCACGTCCTGCCTGGCCATCGCGTCGACCACGTTCGACGGAAAAAGATGCAGCAGAGTTTCGACGAGTGTCTTCGGCTTCGCCAGCGCCTCGCCCGACGGCGGCAGATGCAGGCCGTCGCCGGGACGGACGACGTGCGCGATGGTCAGCCCGAGCGCGAGCGCGGCCGTCGTCGCGACCTCGAAGTAGGCGATCGCCTTCACGCCCATGCGGCCGACGGCCTTGATGTCGCCGGTCTTGCCGATCCCGACGACGATCGTCGAGAAAATCAGCGGCACGATCAGAAGCTTGATCAGGCTGATGAAGGCCCGCGACAGGAAGCGGAAGGTCTCGTAGGCGTTGGGGTTCGTCTCCGCGGGAAAGAGGAACCCGCAGGCCACGCCGAGGATCAGCGCGTAGAAGATCAGGGCCGTCGACGACAGCCACGCCGGGCGGTTCGACCGTCTCACGCGCGCTCCGGGGTCATTGGCGCGAGAGTCTAACCGACGGCGCCGGCGATCCGGCTTCGCTACGATAGACGCCCGTGACGCGACCTCGCCGCCTCGCGTTCCGCGCGAGCCCATGACCGACCCACGCCGTCCCGACGCGACGACCGTCGTGACGCCCGGCTCGGGGGGACGCCCCGCCGCGCCGCGGGCGCCGGGGCTCGCGGACGGCGCGCTCCTCGCCGGCCGTTTCCGCGTCGTGCGGTTCATCGCGCGCGGCGGCATGGGCGAGGTCTACGAAGCCGAAGACGCGACCCTCGGCGGCCGCGTCGCGCTGAAGACGATTCGGCCCGACGTGGCCGACGACGCGCGCTCGATGGAGCGGTTCCTCCGCGAGGTGCAGCTGTCGCGCCGCGTCACGCACCCGAACGTCTGCCGCATCTTCGACGTCTTCCACCACGGGGACCTGTCGTTCCTGACGATGGAGCTGCTCCCCGGCGAGACGCTGGCGGAGCGGATCGCCCGCGCGGGACGGCTCTCCCCCGCCGACGCGCTGCCGCTCGTCGAACAGATGGCCGACGCGCTCGGCGCGGCCCACGCGGCCGGCGTGATCCACCGCGACTTCAAGAGCGGCAACGTCATGCTCGTGCCGGACGAAAGCCGTCCGGGGGGCGTTCGCGCCGTCGTCACGGATTTCGGTCTGGCCCGCCGCAGCGAGAGCGACGGCCCCCCGGCGACGCGTCTGACGAGGACGGAGGCGGTCCTCGGAACGCCCGACTACATGGCGCCCGAGCAGATCGAGGGCCGCGATCTGACGCCGGCAGCCGACGTCTATGCGCTCGGCATCGTCATGTTCGAGATGGTCACGGGTCAGCCGCCGTTCCAGGGCGACACGCCGCTGTCCGTCGCGCTGAAGAAGCTCCAGGAAGCCGCGCCGTCGCCGCGGCGGAGCGCGCCCGATCTGCCGGCGACGTGGGAGCGCGTGATTCTGCGCTGCCTCGAGCGCCGGCCGACCGACCGCTTCGCGTCGACCGCCGAGGTGGTGCAGGCCCTCGCGGACGGAAAGCTCCCGACCGGTCCGGCCGAGCGGCGCCGGCGGCGCCGGATCGCTCTCGCCGCGGCGGGAGTCGCCGTCCTCGTTGCCGCCGGGGCGGGATACGCCGTCCTGCGCCAGCGCCGCGCGGGGGCCGCGCCGGCAACCCGTCCCGTCGCCTCCCGGCCGGCGCGCCGCGCCATCGCGGTTCTCGGGTTCAAGAACCTCGCGGGCCGTCCGGAAGCGGCCTGGGTCTCGACCGCTCTCGCCGAGATGCTGACGACCGAGCTCGCCGCGGGCGAGACGCTCCGCGCCGTGCCGAGCGAGGACGTCGCGCGGGTGAAGAGCGACCTCGACCTGCCCGAGGCGGACACGCTCGGCCGCGACACCCTCGCGAAGGTCCGCGACCGCGTCGGCGCCGACCTCGTGCTCACCGGTTCCTATCTCGACGCGGGCGGCGACGCCGCCGGCGGCCTCCGCGTCGACCTGCGCCTGCAGGACGCGGCCGCCGGTGAAACGATCCTCGTCGTCTCCGAAAAAGGCTCCGAGGCCGACCTCGACGGCGTGGCGACCCGGGCCGGCGCGCGCCTGCGGGAGAAGCTCGGCCTCGCCGCGGTGTCGGCGGCCGAAGCGGCGTCGGTCCGCGCGTCGCTGCCCTCCAATCCCGAAGCCGCGCGCCTCTACGCCGAGGGCCTCGCGAAGCTGCGCATCTTCGAAGACGACGAAGCGCGCCGGCTCCTCGAGAAGGCGATCGCCGCGGATCCGCGCCACGCGCTCGCGCACTCGGCACTCGCCGAGGCCTGGTCGGGGCTCGGCTGGGACGAGAAAGCCCTGGCCGAGGCGCAGAAGGCCTTCGACCTCTCCGGGGACCTCGCGCGTGAAACGCGTCTCGGGATCGAGGGCCGCTATCGAGCGATGTCCAACGACTGGGATCGCGCGATCGAGATCTACCGCTCCGTCTTCACGTTCTTTCCGGACGATCTCGACGCGGGGCTGCGCCTGGCGGCGGCGCAGCGCCGCGGCGGACATCCGAACGACGCCTTCGCGACGATCGACGCGCTGCGCCGGGATCACCCGGCCGGCGACCCGCGCCTCGACCTCGCCGAGGCCGAGACCGCCCGCGCCGTCTCCCACTTCCCGCGCGCCCGGTCCGCGGCCACGCGCGCCGCGGAAGCCGGCGAGAAGCAGAACGCCCGGCTCCTCGTGGCGAGCGCCCTGCTCCTCGAAGCCAGCGCCGAGCGCAACCTCGGCAACGCGAAGGCCGCGATGCCGATCGCGGAAAAGGCGCGGCGCATCTTCGCAGCCGCGGGTGACCGGGCCGGCGCGGCCTCCGCGACGAACGACCTCGGCAATTCCCTCTACGACCTCGGCGACCTCCCCGGGGCGCGGCAGACCTACGGCGAGACGCTCGCGATGTACGAGGCCATCGGCAATCGGCGCGGCCAGGCCGGCGCACTCGACAACATGGCCAACGTCCTCGGCGACCAGGGCGACTTCGCCGAGGCACGGCGGCTCGCCGAACGGGCGCTCGCTCTCTACCGCGACATCGGCGACAAGGCCGGCGCGGCGCAGACGCTCAACAACCTCGGCACGGCGCTCGTCGTCCAGGGAGACTTCCGCGGCGCCCGGGCCTTCTTCGAGCAGGCCCTCCCCCTCTACAGAGAGACGGGCGATCGCGGCGGCCTCGCGATCTGCCTGAACAACGTCGCCGAGATGCAGGCCGGTCAGGGCGACGTCGCGGGCGCCCGCGCCCACTTCGAGGAAGCCCTCGGGATCTTCCGCGCCTCGAACCAGAAGAGCAAGTCCGTCTACCCGCTCGTGGGCCTCGCCGGGACGCTTCTCGAGACCGGCGATCTCGGCGGCGCCCGCAAGATGCTCGAGGAGGCGCTCGCGCTCTGCCGCGATTCGGGGGATCGCCACGAATCGAGCTACGCGCTCGCCGGCCTGGCCGCGATCGCGCTCGCGGAGGACCGGCCGGCCGACGCCCGGCGGCAGTTCGAGGAGGCGCGGACCATCCGGACGGCGCTCGGCGAGAAGGACGCCGCCACGGCGCTCTCGAACGGTCTGGCCCGCGTGCTCCTCGCCGAAGGAAAGGCGGCCGAGGCCGAAGCGCTCGCCCGCGAGGCCGCCGCCGCGCTGCGCCCGGCAAAGCTCCCCGACGAAGAAGCGACGGCGCTCGTGCTCCAGGCGACGGCACTCGGCCGATTGGGGCGTCCCGCCGAGGCCCGGCGCGCCCTCGACGCGGCGCGAGCGCTCGTCGCCACCGGGCAGAACGACGCCGTCCGACGGGAGTACGACCTCGTCGCGGCGTCGGTTCTCGCGGCGTCGGGTGATGCGGCGGCGGGGCGACGCGCCCTGCAGGCAGCGGCCGCGAAAGCCCGCGAGCGAGGGCTCGTCGCGTGGGAGCTCGAGACGCTTCTCGCGCTCGGTCGGGTCGAGACGGCCTCCGGCGACGCCGCGGGAAAAGCGCGCCTCGAGGCGCTTCAGAAGGACGCGGCGGCGAAGGGATTCCGGCTCATCGCGCGTGAGGCGCAGCCGTCAGCACGCTGATCCGCGGGCCCGAGGCGCGGCGCACCGCGACGATCTGGTTGGCGTGCCTGACGAGCTCTTCGAGGCCTTCGAGGGCCTCGAAGACGACGGTGGTGCCGTCGACGGAGCGGCAGGCAAACCGCACCGCACCGCGCCCGCGATCGAGCTCGAAGCGACGCCCGATCGCCGACTCGGCCTGGAGCGCCCGAAAGTCCGCGACCCACTCGTCGCCGAGCGCTCCGTCGAGCCCCACGCTGTAGCGCGTGTCGGTTCCCGCGGGCTCCCCTTTGAGGCGGGAAAGGTCCAGCCTCACCTCCGCATTCGACACGGCCAACATCCGGGGCTCGTTCATCGGCTCCCCCTGCCCGCGTAAGACGCAATCCGGGGGCCAGATCTCAAACCGCTGGAAACAGGCTCGTTGGACTCGCCAGGCAGGCGCGGGAACCTGAAAAGTGTCACCCACGGTAACACTTCACCTGTCCTGTAGGACAGGTAAATCGCGTCCCCGCCCTAGTCCCGCCGCTTGAGCGAGAGCGTGAGCACGAACTCGGCCACCGGCTCCGCTCCCAGCTTCTCGGGCGCGGTCGCGACGACGCGCACGGGCATCGCTTCCCGCTCACCGCTCTCGACGGCGCGCCGCACGAGCGCCGCGATTCCCTCGCCTTCGTCGCACGAGAACTCGACGTCGCCTTCGGCGCGCTTCAGGAATTGGGCGCGAACGTCCTGGAAGACGAGCGAAACGCGCCGGCCGCTGCTCTCGATTCGGCGCATCGCCGTCAGGCCCGCCGCGAGATCGGCCCCGGCGCAAAGCGCTCCGAAGTACATGGACCCGAGGTGATTCCTCGACCGCCGCGAAAGCGGGATGCGGATGACGGTGCGTCGCGCGCTCGACTCCACCACCCTCGGCCGCAGGAAAAAGAGCAGCGGCACGCGCCGGAAAGCCCAGAGCCGCAGGCGCCACGTCTCGCTCATACCGGATCCGCCGCGACCGTATCACCTGTCCTTCACACCCCGCCGCCGCGCGCGGCCACCCGCACCCCTGCCCGAAAGGACGGCTGCCATTTGGTCCCGATCGGCGCGACAATAGGGGGTGCCCAACGTTCGTACAAGGAGTGCATCGATGTCTCTGCGGTCCTTCACCGCCTCGATCGTTCTCTGCGCGGCCGCGACGAGCGCCGCTTCCGCCACCGTCCTCTGCGTCAAGCCCACGCCCTCCGGAACCGGGTGCTGGGCTCCGGGGACGGCGTACACCGACCT
>DATJXB010000190.1:0-5950 GCA_035500755.1 Thermoanaerobaculia bacterium
ATCTCGAAGGCGCTCCTCGAGCTCGACCCCGAGGTGCGGCCCACGCTCAAGCGCGAGGGGCTGATCCGCCGCGACGCCCGCATCAAGGAGCGCAAGAAGTACGGCCAGCGCGGCGCGCGCGCCCGGTTCCAGTTCTCGAAGCGCTGATGCATCGTTCGTCGCTTCTGCTCACCGCTCACGGCTCACCGATTACGCAAAGGGAGGTGTGATCTGGCATCTATTTCCATGAAGGAACTGCTCGAGGCTGGCGTCCACTTCGGTCACCAGACCAAGCGCTGGAATCCGAAGATGAAGAAGTTCATCTTCGGCAAGCGCAACGGGATCTACATCATCGACCTGCAGAAGACGCTCAAGCAGTTCAAGGAAGCCTCGAAGTTCGTGACCGACCTTGCCGCCGCGGGCAAGAACCTGCTGTTCGTCGGCACGAAGCGCCAGGCCCAGGATGCGATCTACGAGGAGGCCAGCCGCTGCGGCATGTTCTACGTGAACACCCGGTGGCTCGGCGGCACGCTGACCAACTTCTCCACGATCCGCAAGTCCATCCACCGGCTGAAGGAGATCGAAGGCATCCTCGCGCAGGGTGACAACGAGAACCTCACCAAGAAGGAGCGGCTGCGGCTCGAGCGGGAGAAGGAGAAGCTCGAAAAGAACCTGACGGGCATCAAGGAGATGGACGAGCTTCCGGACGCGCTCTTCGTGATCGATCCCAAGCAGGAGTACATCGCGGTCAAGGAAGCGAACATCCTCGGTATCCCGGTGGTCGCGGTGGTGGACACCAACTGCGACCCGGACCTCGTCGATCACGTCATCCCGGGCAACGACGACGCGATCCGGGCGATCCGCCTGTTCGCCTCGAAAGTGGCGGACGCGGTCCTCGAAGGGCTGCACGCCCACGGGGAGCGCGAGGGAGCCGAAGAGCCGTCGGCGGAGGAGCGTCCCCGGACGCCGGAGCTCTCGCAGACGGCGGTCGTCGCCGACGCGTCGTAATTTCAGGAGGCGGGAGCCGGTGGCCGGAGGCGGGCGGGCAGCCTGACCTGCGGCGCCGCGCCCCCGATCAGAGGGGAACCATGGCGGAAATCTCGTCCAAGCTCGTGGCCGACCTGCGCACCGAAACGGGCGCCGGGATGATGGATTGCAAGAAAGCCCTCGTCGAGGCGCAGGGCGACTTCGAGGAGGCCAAGAAGATCCTCCGCAAGAAAGGGCTCGCGGCTGCCGCCTCCAAGGCGGGACGCGCCGCGTCCGAGGGACTCGTCGTGGCGCACGTGACCGTCAAGGGCGCGGTGCTCGTCGAGGTCAACTGCGAGACGGATTTCGTGGCCCGGACCGAGGATTTCCGCAACTTCGCCGAGAAGCTCGCCGACCGGATCGCCGCGCACGACGCCTTCGGCGACACGCGCTCGGGCGACGTGGCGGAGCTCTCGAAGCTCTCCTGGCCGGCCGGCGAGACGGTGGGCGACGCCGTCACCCAGCTGATCGCGACGCTCAAGGAGAACATCCAGGTCCGCCGATTCGCGCGCCTGGTGCCCCGGCCGAGCGAGCAGTTCGCGAGCTACATCCACGGCAACGGCCGCATCGGCGTCGTCGTGGGCGTCCCGGGCGGCGACGAGGCTCTGGGGAAGGACCTCGCGATGCACATCGCGGCGTCGGACCCTCGGTTCGCCGCGCGGTCGGAGGTCTCCGCCGAGATCCTCTCGACCGAGCGCGAGATCGCGCGCGCCCAGGCGGCGGCGGCCGGCAAGCCCGCCAACGTCGTCGAGCGCATCGCCGACGGCAAAGTCGAGAAGTTCTACCAGGAGGCCGTGCTCGTCGAGCAGCCCTTCGTGAAGGATCCCGACAAGACGGTCGGCCAGGTCATCGTCGAACGGGGCGGGAAGGGCGCGCTCGAGCTGCGCTTCGTCCGGTTCAAGCTGGGCGAAGGGCTGGGGCGCGGAGCCGAAGAGGCGGCCTAGGCTTCGGGATTCGCGCCGGCGGCGCCGGATCGTAGATAATCCCGCCTCGATGTCCGATCTGCCGATCTATCGTCGCATCCTCCTGAAGCTCTCGGGAGAGGCGTTGATGGGGGACCAGAGGTTCGGGATCTCGCCGGACGTCGTCGCCCGGCTCGCCGACGAAATCCGGGACGTGCATGGTCTCGGGGTCCAGACCGCGGTCGTCCTCGGCGGCGGCAACGTCATCCGGGGCGTGTCGGCGGCGGCGCAGGGCATCGATCGGGTCGCCGGCGACCACATGGGCCTCCTGGCGACGGTGATCAACGGCCTCGCCCTTCAGGACGCGCTCGAGAAGCGGGGCGTGACGACGCGGCTGATGTCGGCCGTCGAGATTCGCCAGATCGCCGAGCCCTTCATCCGCCGGCGCGCCCTCCGTCACCTCGAGAAAGGGCGCGTCGTTCTCTTCGTCGCCGGGACGGGAAATCCGTTCTTCACGACCGACTCGGCGGCCGCGCTACGGGCGAACGAGATTCACGCGGACGTCCTGTTGAAAGCGACGAAGGTCGACGGCGTCTACGACGCCAATCCCGACGTCGAACCCGGCGCGAACTTCCTCAAGACCCTGACCTACCGGCAGGCGCTCGAGGCCGGGCTTCAGGTCATGGACGCCGCGGCCGTGGCGCTCTGCATGGAGAACGGCATCCCGATCAAGGTCTTCAACCTCAAGGTCAAGGGCAACATCCAACGCGTGGTGCTCGGCGAGGACATCGGCTCGCTGGTCACCGCCGGGGAGCATGAGGCATGAGGCAGGAGCTCAAGGACATCGACAAGGAAATGAGCGACGCGATCGCCGCCCTGAAAGACCGGTTCAAGACGCTGCGGACCGGCCGGGCGAACCTCGGGATGCTCGACGGCATCCTGGTCTCGGCCTACGGATCCGACGTCCCCATCAACCAGGTCGCCAACCTCTCCGTTCCCGACCCGACGCTGATCGTGGCGACGCCCTGGGACCCGAAGATGGCCGCCGAGATCGAGCGGGCGATCCGGAAGTCCGAGCTCGGGCTCAACCCGCAGTCCGACGGCAAGGTCGTGCGCGTGCCGATTCCTTCGCTGACGGAAGACCGGCGCAAGGATCTCGCCAAGAAGGCGCATCACATGGCGGAGGAGGCGCGTGTGGAGATCCGGCGCTACCGCCACGAAGGCAACGACCGGTTGAAGAAGCTCTACAAGGACAAGAAGATCTCGGAAGACGACGAGCGCCGCGGGCTCGAAGAGTCCCAGAAGCTCACCGACAGGAAGATCAAGGAAGTCGACGACCTGCTGAAGGCCAAGGAGCAGGAGATTCTGGCCGTCTAGCGTGGCGGCGTTGCTGCTGATCGTCGCCGCGGGGTCGGGCACTCGTCTCGGGCGGCCCGAGCCCAAGGGCCTCGTGCCCCTGGCCGGGCGGCCCCTTCTCTCCTGGACCGTCGACGCGTTCCGGCCCGGGCGATTCTCCCGCGCGGTCGTCACGGCTCCGCCCGACCGCCTCGAGGCGTTCTCGCGGGTGGTGGGCGACTTCGGGCGGGTCGTCGCGGGCGGGGAGACGCGCGCGGCCTCGGTGCGCCGGGGCGTCGAGGCGCTGGCGCCCGGGGACGATGACATCGTGGCGATCCACGACGCGGCGCGGCCGTTTGTCTCGGCCGAGGAGGTTCTCGCCGTTTTGAGAGCCGCCGAGGAGATCGGCGCGGCGATCGCGGCGGTGCCGGTCGTGGACACGATCAAGCGGGTGGCCGACGGACGGATCGTCGAGACCGTCGACCGCTCGACCCTCTACGGCGCCGCGACGCCCCAGGCCTTCCGCGCGTCGGTTCTGCGTCGGGCGATCGCCTCGGGCGAAGAGGCGACCGACGAGGCCGCGCTGTGCGAGAAGCGGGGCGATCCCGTCGCCGTGGTCCCGGTCTCGCGCCGGACGTTCAAGATCACGACGCCGGAAGACCTCGAGCTGGCCGAGGCGATTCTGGCGCGGAGGCAGCGATGAAGATTCGGGTCGGCCTCGGCTTCGACGCGCATCCCTTTGCCCTGACCGGCGAGCTGCGCCTGGGCGGCGTCGTGATCCCGCACGGCGTGGGTCTGGAAGGCCACTCGGACGGCGACGCCCTTCTGCACGCGATCACCGACGCGATCCTGGGGGCCGCCGGCCAGGGCTCGATCGGCGACCACTTCCCGCCGAGCGACCCGCAATGGAAGGGCGCCGACAGCGCGCGATTTCTCGAGCGGGCTCAGGATCTGGCTCGCGACAAGTTCCTCGTGATCGGCAACGTCGACGCCGTGGTCGTGGCCGAGGCGCCGCGGATTGCGCCGCACGCGGCCAGGATCCGGGACCGCATCGCCGAGATTCTCGGCATCGACGCCGACACCATCAACGTCCGGGGAACGAGCACCAACAAGATGGGCTTTCCGGGCCGCGGCGAAGGGGTCGCCGCGTTCGCCGTCGTGCTCCTGACCTCGCCCCCCGAATGATCCTGTCTCGAATCCACCCCGTCGAAGAGGCCGTCCGCGCGCGGCCGCGCGAGATCGAGTGGGTCCTCTTCGACGCCGAGCGGCGGGACCGGCGCGTCAACGACCTGAAGCGTCTCTGCCGGGAGAGCGGCGTCGCCGTGCGGTATGGGCCGCGGCGGTCGCTCGACCAGCTCGCCGGGGCTTCCCATCAGGGGGTGGTGGCCCGGCTGGCGGTCCGGGAGTACCGGGACGAGGACCAGGCCGCGGAGGGGTTGCGGGGGACCCGGCTCCTGTTCGTTCTCGACGAGGTGCAGGATCCCCACAACCTGGGGGCCGTCCTGAGGGTGGCCGACGCCCTGGGGGCAGGGGTCGTCGTTCCGGAACGGGGGTCGGCGCCCCTGTCGGAAACCGTGTCGCGGAGCTCGGCCGGGGCGGTGGAGCGGGTCGCGATCTACCGGGCCAAGAATCTGCGCCGGTTCGTCGATCACCTTAAGAATGAGGGGTTTCACGTCATCGGGCTGGATCCGGAGGGCAAGGATCTCTACGGCCTGGACCTCCGCGGCGACCTCGCCCTGGTCCTGGGGGCCGAGGGCAAAGGGATCCGGCGCCTCGTCAAGGAGGGGTGCGACCAGCTCGCCCGCCTTCCGATGAGGGGGAACCTCGCCTCCTTGAACGTCTCGACGGCCGCCTCGGCGGCCGGCTACGAGGCCCTGCGCCAGAGGTCCGAAAGGCCGCAAAACAGGTCTTGATCGAGTAAGTTGCGGCTGCTAGACTCCGCGATTCACGCCGGTGGGGATGGGTGTGCTCTTTGAATGCCGGTCTAGTGGATGGGGGACCGCGAAGTCTCCGCTCCGAGTTTTTTCGCCGGCGTAGCTCAACGGTAGAGCACCCGATTTGTAATCGGAAGGTTGCGGGTTCGACTCCCATCGCCGGCTCCAGATGGAAGCAGACCCAGGGCGGGAAGTTTTTCCGGTGGATCTCTTGAGACTCGGGCAGTTGGCCGAGTGGTTAATGGCAGCAGACTGTAAATCTGCCGCGCTTCGCGCTACGGAGGTTCGAATCCTTCACTGCCCACCATTGATCGAGGACGAGACGTACGAGCGCGGGAGTAACTCAGGGGTAGAGTCACAGCCTTCCAAGCTGTTGGTCGCGGGTTCGAATCCCGTCTCCCGCTCCATGAGCGAGAGACGTGAGAGGTAAGACGTAAGGCGTGGAAATCCGAACGAAACGGGCGCCGGCGAAGCCGTCGTTTCACGTCTTACGTCTCGCGTCTCACGGCGTCGAGAGCGCCCACGTAGCTCAGTTGGTAGAGCACGTCCTTGGTAAGGACGAGGTCACCAGTTCAATCCTGGTCGTGGGCTCCAATGAGGTGGGAGTCGAGGCACAGTCGAGGATGAGAGGAAATGGCTAAAGAGAAATTCGATCGCAGCAAGCCGCACGTGAACATTGGGACGATTGGGCACGTGGATCACGGGAAGACGACGTTGACGGCGGCGATCACGTTGATTTTGTCGAAGAAGGGTTTGGCGACGGCGAAGGCGTAC
>DATJXB010000191.1:0-8989 GCA_035500755.1 Thermoanaerobaculia bacterium
TCGGGCCCCGGTGCGGAGCTGTGGCTGACGGCGATGGCCCTTTGCCTCCTGGCGCAGATTCACGCCAAGCGTGATCGAGGGGATTTGGCTTTCGAGTCGCTGCGCTCGGCATGGGGGCTGCTCAAGGACTCCGACGTCGCGATGGCTGTGGGTTTCTTCCACGCGACACACGGAGAACTCTTCAGGGATCGTGGTCAGTTTGGTTCCGCAGTCGCGGCCTATCGACGTTCGGTGAACTGGTACCAGGCAGCTGACATGGGCTCGTTGGCTGCGTATACGCGAGTCGTTCTCGCGGAGACGCTCCTTGCGTCGGGCCGTAGCGGTGAGGCGCTCTCGGAAATCGTTACGGCGTTGCCGACAATTGAGTGCCTCGGCCTTGAGCGCGAGGGGCTCGCGGCGGTGCAGCTTCTCCGTAGATCGGTGAGCCGTCGTCAAGTCGATCGCACGGCTCTCGCCGCCATCAAGACGGCCCTCCAGCGAGCCAAGTAGGTCTACGGGCAACCCGCGACGTGAGGCGGGGGACCCTCCTGCATTTCCCGGCTCGTTCAGGTCAGCTATCTTCTCCCCGTGCCGACCGTCCTGTACCTCCACGGCTTCGCGTCCTCACCGGCGGGCCGGAAGATCGCACTCCTGCGCGAGGCGCTTCCCGGCCCCGAGTTTCGGCTCGTTGCCCCTGACCTCAACCGGCCCTCCTTCGCGAAGCTCGACTTCGAGGCGATCGTGGCGGCGGCACTCGAGGCATCTGCGCAGCAGCAGCCCGACGTGGTCGTGGGGAGCTCGCTCGGCGCTCTCGTGGCGCTGGAGGCGAGTCGATGGGGCCTACGGGCGCCGCTCGTCCTGATCGCGCCGGCCCTCGGATTCGGGTCTCGATGGATCGAGAAGCTCGCGCCCGGCGACCCGATCCCATTCCACCATCACGGCGAAGGGCGGCAAGTCCCGATCCATCGGCGGTTCTTCGAGCAGATGGCCGCGAACACGTCGGGCGAGGAACCGCCGATCCAGTCTGTGGCGATCCTCATGGGGACGAAGGACGAGAGTGTCCCGTTCGACGGCGTCTACGAGACCTGGCGGCGCTGGGAGGCGAGCGGTCGCCTCGCGAACGGTTCGCGCTTCATCGCGATCCCCGACGGCGATCACGGTCTGGTCGATCACGTCGGGAGGATCGCGGCCGAAATCCGGGCCTCGGCGGCGACCGGGTAGAATCCGCCCGCGATGGCGCTGTCGGGTCTGGGTCTCTTCCTGCTGGAAGCCTGCGCGGGAACGGCGTTCCTGCTGCTGTTCTTTCCCCCGCGGACGCTGGGCAAGGGCTTTTTCGCGCTGCACGGCCTTCTGGCGACCCTCTTCGCAGGACTGGCCTGGCTGGCGAAGCCCGCGGGGCTATCGCCCGGTCTCGCGGGCGCCTCGACCGTGCTCCTCGGGGTCTACACGCTCGCGGCGCACTGGGGCTGGGCGCGGCAGGGGCGGCCACTCTTGCTCGCGGGCACGGCCGCGGCGACCCTGGGCCTCGCGCGCGTCGCCATCGTGGCGCCCCAGGCAACCGGCACGGCATGGACGGTGCTCGGCGCCGCCGCCGGCGGCCTGTTTTTCGGGTCGGTTCTCCTGATCATGAACCTGGGCCATTGGTATCTCGTGTCGCGCTCGCTGCCCTTCCAGTTGCTCGCGCGCGGGGCGGCTCTCTTCGCCGCGCTCGCCGTGTTTCGCACCGTCTACCTTGCGGTCGCGGTGGCGACCCATCGAGGTTCCGAAAGTCTCCACACGCTCCTGTCGCTCGAGAACGACGCCCTGTTCTTCCTCTTTCGCGTGCTCTGGGGGATCGTCGGGCCGCTCGCGCTCTCGTACTTCATCTGGCGGACCGCGGAAATGAAGTCGAACCAGGCCGCGACGGGCCTGCTCTACGTCGCCCTCGTCTTCGTCCTGATCGGGGAGCTCCTTTCCTCGTATCTCACGGTCGCGACGGGCTTCCCGGCTTGACCGTCGGGTCGATGCACGCCAGACACTACTGCGCCGACTGCCTCGAGTGGCGCGACCACGGGGAGGCGGACGACGGCGAGTTCGCGTGCTCGAAGTGCGGCAAGAGCTACACCGCGCGCGCGCCGGGCTCCGTCGGCCCCGAGGGCGTCGAACGCTGCGCGTTCTGCGACAACCGCGCCTTCTTTCTCCAGAAGGACTTCGACCAGCGGCTCGGCTGCCTCATCATGGCCGCGTCTCTCGGTCTCGCGCTCCTGGCCGGTTGGAGGTTCGGCTGGATCTGGTTTACCCCGGTGCTCCTCGTGTCGGTCGTGATCGACTGGGTCGTGGCGGCGCGGGTCAAGCCCGTGACGATCTGCTACCGCTGCGACGCGGAGTACCGAGACATGCCGGTCAATCCCCGCCACAAGGGATTCGACCCGCACGTCGCCGAGCGCTACGCGGAGACGAAGACGCTGCGGCGGATGCGATGAAGATCTACGACATCTCCCGCCGCATCAGCGAAGAGACCCCGGTCTGGCCCGGCGACGTGGCGTTCAGCTGGCGGGAGCTCGAGTCGCCGGGTGCCCGGGCGCGCTGGGGCTCGACGTGCTTTTCGATGAGCGCCCACTGCGGCACCCATGCCGACGCCCCGAGCCACGTCTTCGCGGACGGGAAGACGATCGAGGAGGCGCCGCTGTCCGCGTACATCGGCCCGGCGCGCGTCATCGAGCTGCCAGGCCTCGGCGAAGTGGGACCGGACGCGCTCCCGCGCATGGCCCTGGGAGTGGCCCGGGTGCTCTTCCGCAGCGGCGGCAAGGCGTCGCTCTCTCCGCTCGCCGCGCTGCGCCTGGCCGAGCGCGGGACGATCCTCGTCGGCACCGATGCCGCCTCGATCGACCCGGAGGACGCGGAGGATCTCCCGGCGCACCGCGCGCTTCTCGGCAGCGGGGTCGCGCTGCTCGAGGACCTGGACCTCGAGGCCGTGGGCGAGGGGACGTACCAGCTCGTCGCGCTCCCGCTGCGCTTTTCGGAGCTCGACGCCTCGCCCGTCCGGGCGGTTCTGATCGGCGACGAGCCCGAGTAGGCAGCCTAGGGGAACAGCCCCCGCAGCCGCGTCGCTTCCTCGACGCGCCCGACCGCCAGGATCAACGCCCCCGTGCGCAGGTCGGTGTCGTGGCGCCGCGCCGTCTCGGCCACGTCCTCGTAGGCGCGCCGGACGGTCCGCTCGAGGTGCGTGCGGACGACGTCCGGATCCCAGAAGAACGAGTAGAGGTCCTGAACCCACTCGAAGTAAGAGACCGTCACGCCGCCCGCGTTGGCGAGGATGTCGGGAATGACGACGGTGCCGTTGGCGCGCAGAATGTCGTCGGCGTCGGGCGTCGTCGGCCCGTTGGCGGCCTCGGCGACGATCTTGGCTTTGACGCGGGGCGCGTTCTCCCGGGTGATGACGCCTTCGAGCGCCGCCGGCACGAGGATGTCGACCGGCAGCTCGAGGAGATCGGCGTTCGAGATCTTCTGGCCGCTCGTCTTCGTGACGGTGCCTTTCTTGTCCTTGGCGGCGTTGACGAGCTCCATCCGAAGCCCCTTCTTGTCGTAGATGCCGCCGCGTGAGTCGGAGACGGCGACGACCTTGGCGCCGGCCTCCTCGAGGAATCGCGCGACGTGGGCGCCGGCGTTGCCGAAGCCCTGGACGGCGGCGGTCGCGCCCTTCAGCTTCAGGCGCATCCGCTTGGCGGCCTCGTCGATGGCGACGAAGCAGCCTTCTGCCGTGGCCTCGTTGCGGCCGGCGGAGCCGCCGAGGGGAATGGGCTTGCCCGTCACGACGCCGAGCGTCGAGTAGCCCTGCGTCATCGAGAAGGTGTCCATGATCCAGGCCATGTGCTGGGGCGTGGTGTAGACGTCCGGCGCGGGAATGTCCCGGTCGTGGCCGAGGACGACCGCGATCTCGGACGTGTAGCGGCGCGTCAGCCGCTCGTTCTCGTCCATGGAAAGCTTCTTCGGGTCGACCGTGATCCCGCCCTTGGCGCCGCCGAACGGGATGTTGACGACGGCGCACTTCCACGTCATCCACATCGCGAGGGCCTTGACCTCGTCCAGCGTGACGCCCGGGTGGAAGCGGATCCCGCCCTTCGAGGGGCCGCGCGCGATCGAATGCTGAACCCGGTGGCCCGTGAAGACGCGCACCTTCTTGTTGTCCATCTTGATCGGGATGGACACGGTCAGCTGGCGCTTGGGCTGGCTCAAGACCTGCCGCGTGCCGGCGTCGAGCGACAGGAAGTCGGCGGCGCGCTCGAACTGCCGCAGGGCGAATTCGTACGGGTTCAGGTTCTCGGGGGCCGGGGGAGGAGGGGGCGCGGGCTTCTTCGCGGCGGGCCGGGGTGCGGGCTTGCGCTTCGATGCCATCTTTTCTCCTTCGCCTGCGCGGCGTCGACCGATGAGCGCGATTCGAGGTTTTCTAGGGGCTGATCAGCGGCAGCGTCGCCGCCGCGTGGCGAGCGAGCTCCCAGAGAGACGACGGGAAGATGCCGAGGGCGAGAATGCCGGCGCCGCAAAGGGCGAGCGCGAGGCGGTCGGCCGGCGCGAGCGCGGGCGGCGGGTCGGTCTCGACCGGGTCGCGCATGTAGAGGATGTACACGACCTTGAGGTAGTACCCGATCGACACGAGACTGTTCAGGACGCCGATGAGGGCCAGGGCGTAGAGGCCCTGCTCGAGGGCCGCCTTGAAGAGGAAGAACTTTCCGATGAACCCCGCGGTCGCCGGAATCCCCGCAAGCGAGAAGAGGCACAGCGCGAGAACGGCCGCCGCGAACGGTGCCCGGCGCCCGGCGCCGGCGAGCAAGCCGACGGGATGGGGCTTCGTCTCGTCCCGATAGAGCGCCGAGATGGCGGCGAAAGCGCCGGCGTTGGAAACGAGATAGGCGAAGAAGTAGACGAGGACGGCCGCGAGGGCGTCGCGTCCGAAGACGGCGAGCGCGATCGTGACGTAGCCCATCTGGGCGATGCCGGAGTAGGCGAGAAGGCGCTTGGCGTCGCGCTGGGCGAGCGCAACGACGTTGCCGAGCGTCATCGACAGGATCGCGAGCGCCGCGATGGCCGTCCGGAACCGGTCGGGCATCCCGTGCTCGAAGACGGCGCCGAAAACGCGGAACAAAACGAGAACCGCGGCACCCTTGGGCGCGACCGAGAGGTACGCGACGGCCGGCGTCGGCATGCCCTGGTACACGTCGGGCGCCCAGGCGTGGAACGGCGCGAGCGACATCTTGAAGCCGAATCCGGCGAGCAGGAGCAGGAGGCCGAAGGCGACCGCGCTGCTCTCGGCGAGGCCCGGCCCGGAGAGCTCTTCGATCTTCGTCCCGCCGGCGGCGCCGAAAAGCAGAGCCACCCCGTAGAGCGTGAACGCGGAGCCGAAGGCTCCGGTCAGGAAGTACTTGAGCCCGGCCTCGGAGGACGCCGAGATGCGCCGGAAGAAGCCGGCCAGCACGTAGAAGGCGAGCGAGAGCGTCTCGAGCCCGATGAAGACGATCAGCAGGTCGAGGCCCCGGGTCATCAGCGACACGCCGACGTGTCCCCAGAGGAGCAGGGCATAGAACTCGCCGCGCTCCTCGCCGGTGCGTTCGAGGTACGGCTTCGCCACGAGGATCGCGAGGACCGCCGCGCCGCCGAGGAAGAGGCCGACGAGCTGCGTGAGCGACGAGGTCTCGTAGCGGCCGCCGAAGGTCGTGCCGGCCGGGGCGTGGAGGAGGAAGTAGAGGGACAGCGCCACGCCCGCCAGGGCGAGGGTCGCGAACCAGCGGCGCAGGCGCGGCGCGAAGGCTTCGACGAGGAGAATCAGACAGCCCGTCGCGACCAGCGTGATCTCGGGCGCGATCGAGACGAGGTCCGCCTGCGTGAAGTGGACGAAGCTCTCGTTCATGGCCTCACCGAGGCGATCTGCTTGGACGCGACGTTCTTCTGGAGCGCCTCGACGGCGGGTCGGATGCGGTCGAGCAGGTCGTTGGGGCGTGTGCCGACCCAGACCATGAGGACGACGAGCACCGACGCCGCGATGAACTCGTTCGCGCGAACGTCGGTCAGCTTGCGGTTCTCCTCGTGCGCGAAGGGGTTCCAAAAGACGCGTTGAACGAGTGTCAGCATGTAGATCGCCGAGAGGATGACCCCGGTCGCCGCGGCGTAGGTCCACCAGCGATGCGGAGACATCCATGTGCCGAGGAGGATCGTGAATTCCCCGACGAACCCGTTCAAACCGGGCAAGCCGATCGAGGACAGCGTCGCGATCAGGAAGAGGGCGGTGGTCACCGGGACGACCGCGGCGATGCCGCCGTAGGCGTCGAGCTCACGGGTGTGGCGGCGCTCGTACAGGACCCCGACGAGCAGGAACAGGGCGCCCGTCGAGAGGCCGTGATTGATCATCTGGAGGATCGAGCCGGAGAGCGAGATCGTCGTGAAGGCGCCGACGCCGATCACGACGAGCCCGAGGTGCGACACGGACGAGTAGGCCACGAGGCGTTTCATGTCGTGCTGGGCGTAGGCGACGAGGGCTCCGTAGACGACCCCGATCACGCCGAGGACCCCGAGCCACGGGGCGTAGCGCATCGCGGCGTCCGGGAAGAGCGGCAGCGCGAAACGCAGGTAGCCGTACACGCCGAGCTTCAGCAGGACGCCGGCGAGGATGATCGAGCCCGCCGTCGGCGCCTCGGTGTGCGCGTCGGGCAGCCACGTGTGCAGCGGGAAGACCGGAACTTTGATCGCGAACGCGAGGGCGAACGCGAGGAACAGCAGCGTTTCCGTGCGTCCCGTGAAGGTCATCCGGTAGAGGTCCTCGAGGGCGAACGACCAGACCCCGGTGACCGCGTGGTAGCGGATCGCGAGGAAGAGGATGGCGAGGAACATGAGGAGGCTGCCCGCCATCGTGAAGAGGAAGAACTTCATCGAAGCGTAGATGCGGCGCGGGCCGCCCCAGATGCCGATGATGAAGTACATCGGCACCAGCATGACCTCCCAGAAGACGTAGAAGAGGGCCAGGTCGAGGGCGACCAGGCTGCCGAGCATTCCCGTTTCGAGGATGAGGAAGGCGACCGAGTAGCCGCGCACCTCCTTCTCGACGTGCGTCAGCGAGAAGAGCAGGGCAACCGGCGTCAGGATCGTCGTCAGCAGGACGAGCAGGAGCGAGATGCCGTCGAGGCCGACGCTGTAGGAGATCCCGAGCTGCGGAATCCAGGCGACCTTCTCCCGGAACTGAAAGCCCTCCGACACGACGGAGAACCGCGTCCAGAGAGGCACGGAGAGCGCGAAGTCGAGGATCGAAAGGGCCAGCGCCACGTTGCGCGCGGCCGCCGGCGCGGACCTGGGGAACAGGAGCAGGAGCACGGCCCCCGCGGCCGGGACGAAGACGACGAGCGTCAGCAGGTGGTCGCGCAGCAGGGCGTCCATCTACCGGGCTCCCACGACGAGGAGCAGCAGGGCGATCAGGCCGAGGAAGAACGTCAGGGCGTAGTTCCGGACGTTTCCCGTCTGGAGAAAGCGCAGGAAGTCGCCGGCGAGCTCGACGAGGAAGGCCGCGGCGTTCAGGATGCCGTCGATGATGAGGACGTCGACGACCCTCCAGAGCGCGTGCGCGAGCCACGCGTACGGGCGCACGAACAGGACGTCGTAGAGCTCGTCGATGCGGAACTTGTCCGCGACCAGGGCGTAGGCTCCCGGCATCGACGCCGCCAGGCGCGCGGGCGTCCGGCCGCCCTGCTTCGCGTACCACTGGTAGGCGAGCGTCAGGCCCGAAGCCGCGACGGCGACGGAGACCGCCATCAGCAGCCACTCCGTGGCGTGCGGCAGGGCCTCGTGCGCGGCCTCGTGCCCGGCGATCGGCGCGAAGACGGGCGCGAGGAAGGGCTCGATGACGTTCGCGTGCTCGCCGAAGACGGCGGGGAGGCCGAGGAACCCGACGACGCACGACAGGATTCCGAGGACGATCAGCGGAAAGGTCATCGACGCGGGCGACTCGTGGAGGTGGTGGGCCTGCTCCTTCGTGCCGCGGAACTGGCCGAAGAACGTCAGCGAAACGATGCGGTACATGTAGAACGCCGTGAGCCCGGCGGTGAAGAGGCCGACGAACCAGAGCAGCTTGCCGAGCTCGGGCGACTCGAAGGCGCTCGAGAGGATCGCGTCCTTGGAGAAGAAGCCGGCGAAAGGCGGGATCCCGGAAATCGCCAGGGTCGCCGCGAGGAAGGTCCAGAACGTGATCGGCATCTTCGCCTTCAGGCCGCCCATGTGCCGGATGTCGAGGTCGTCGGCCATGGCGTGCATGACGGAGCCCGCCCCGAGGAAGAGACAGGCCTTGAAACAGGCGTGCGTCATGACGTGGAACATGCCCACCGGAAACGCCCCGACGCCGCAGGCGAGGAACATGTAGCCGAGCTGCGAGATCGTCGAATAGGCCAGGACTTTTTTCAGGTCGTTCTGGGCGATCGCGATCGTTCCGGCGAAGAGCGCCGTGAAGCAGCCGATGCACGCCACGAAGAGCATGACCTCCGGGGCCAGGCGAAACAGCACGTTGCAGCGCGACACCATGTAGACGCCCGCCGTGACCATCGTCGCCGCGTGGATCAGGGCGGAGACCGGGGTCGGGCCCGCCATCGCGTCGGGAAGCCAGACGTAGAGCGGCACCTGGGCGCTCTTGCCCATCGCGCCGACGAAGAGGCAGAGGCAGATGACCGACAGCGCCGGGGCATACTGCGCCGGCTGCTCGGCGGCCTTGCGGAAGACCTCCGAGTAATTCAGCGACCCGAAGGCGGCGAAGATCCCGAACATGCCGAGGAGGAAGCCGTAGTCGCCGATCCGGTTGACGACGAACGCCTTCCGGCCGGCCGCGGCGGCGTACTCCCGGTCGAAGTAGTACCCGACGAGGAGGTAGGAGCAGAGGCCCACGCCTTCCCACCCGACGAACATCAGGAGGAAGCTCTCGGCGAGGACGAGCGTCAGCATCGCGAAGAGGAACAGGTTCAGGTAGGCGAAGAACCGGGCGTAGCCGGCGTCGGTGGCGTCG
>DATJXB010000192.1:0-11915 GCA_035500755.1 Thermoanaerobaculia bacterium
GGCGGTTTCATTCTCGCGACCAAGGCCGGCGCCTACGCCGGAGGGAAGTCAGCGGACGTGCGGGTGTTCCACGTCAATGGCGGGACCGCGCCTTTCTCTGTGGAGCTGCCTCGAAATGAGGACAGGGTCAGGCGAAGGTTCCTCGGCCTGGCTTTTCGCTCGAGCAGTCCTCCGGCATTGGGGCGGGCTTCGCCTCCACCTCCGGCGAGAACCGGAATCCTCGTACCGTCGCCTTCGTCATCCGTCACCTCCGAGTGAAAAAGGTGGGCGCAACGTGTCGCCGTGCGCCCCGTCGGCGGCCGAACACAACTTGGACTCCTCCAGTATCGAGGCGAGGTCAATACCCGTTGAACGCGCGTTGAACGTGTGCCCGAATGTGTGCCCGAATCTTCGTCGGAGGATGCCCGATCTCGTCGTATGGCGAAAAACAATCGCGGCTCCCGATTTCCACCGGAAGCCGCGAAGATTCGGAGAGTTACGCGAGAGAGGTTACGATGCGATCAGGTCAGATTTGGTCGGGATGCCGGGATTCGAACCCGGGACCCCCTGAACCCCATTCAGGTACGCTACCAGACTGCGCCACATCCCGACCGGGAATGCCGCATTGAAACAGGGTCGGCGGGGCCTGTCAAACGCCGCGCTAGAATCCGGGCCGTGCGTGTTCGGCTCGTCTCCTCCTCGCATTTCGCGGCGGCGCATCGGCTGCACCGCGAGGACTGGGACGACGCGACCAACAGGCGCGTCTTCGACAAGTGCAACAACCCGCACGGCCACGGCCACACCTACGGTCTCGAGGTGACCGTCGAAGGCGAGATCGACCCCGAGACGGGCTACGTGATGGACTTCGGCCACCTGAAGCGCGCGGTCGACGAATCGGTCATTCGCCGCCTGGACCGCCGGCACCTGAACTTCGACGTGGACTTCCTCGCCGGCGTCAACCCGACGGCCGAGAACATCGCGGTCGGGATCTGGCGGGAGCTCGAGCCGCGCGTCGGGCCGGCGAAGCTCGTCCGCGTGGCGCTCCAGGAGACCGAGCGCAACAGCGTCGTCTACGAAGGGGGCGCGGCATGAGCGCGAACCCGCCCTCGCGGAAGCTGACTCGCTCGCGGCGGCACAAGATGATCGCCGGCGTCTGCGGCGGCATCGCCGAGTACTTCGAGCTCGACCCGACGGTCGTGCGCGTCGCCTACGTGCTGATCTCGATCGTGTCGGTCGCGTTTCCCGGAATCCTCGCCTACATCATCCTGATGTTCGTGATGCCGCCGCCTCCGCCCGGCGCCCCGGGCGCATGACGCGGCCTCGGATCCTCGTCACCAACGACGACGGCATCTTTTCCGAAGGCATCGAGCGCCTCGCGCAGGCGCTGTCCGCGGTCGGCGACGTGTTCACGGTGGCGCCTGACCAGGAGCGCAGCGCCGCCGGGCACTCGCTGACGCTGCATCACCCGCTCCGCGCCAAGCTCGTCGGGCCTCAACGGTGGTCGGTCGACGGGACGCCGACGGACTGCGTGAACTGGGGCGTTCTCCACCTGCTGAAGGACGAGCGGCCCAGGCTCCTCGTCTCCGGCATCAACCTCGGGCTGAACCTCGGCGACGACGTGACCTACTCGGGAACCGTGTCCGCGGCGTTCGAGGGGACCCTCATCGGCATTCCGTCCGTCGCGATCTCGCAGGAGATCGAGACCGGGTTCACGTTCGACGCCGCCGCGGCCTTCGCGGCGCGCCTGGCCGGTCACCTGCTCGAGAAGCCCCTGCCGCCCGGAACGCTGATCAACGTGAACGTGCCCGCGGGCCCGCCCCGCGGTGTCCGGGTCGGCCGCCAGGGCCGCCGGCGCTACGGCGAGGACGTGATCGAGAAGACCGACCCGCGCGGCCGGCCGTACTACTGGATCGGCGCCACGCCGCCCAAGGGCGAGCTCGAGCAGGGGACCGACCTCTCCGCCGTTGCCGAGAAGTACATCTCGCTCACGCCGCTTCACCTCGATCTGACGGACTACGGCTCCCTCGAGCTTCTCGAGGGCATGGCCGGTCGGGTCGGCACCTCCGGCTGAGGACGCGTCCTCGGCGGCTCAGCCGATCGCGACGGCGCGACCGAAGACCCGCTGAAAGAACGCCTCGAGGGCGGTGTTGTCGAACGAGCTCCAGCCACCGCAGAGGTCGTGCTCGCGCGTCTCGACATCGCAGGCAACGGCGGCGTGAGTGGCTTCCTGGCGCGCCAGGAGGTAGAGGTTGACGAGCTCCTCCAGCTCGGCGCGCGAGACTCCGGGGCGCTTGCCCGCGATCCACCCGAATCGGCGGCGGAATTCCTCGTCCGAGATCTGGGCGAACCCCTGACACGGCAGCCCCAGACGCTGCGCCACCGCGCAGACGCAGTGATCCGCATCCGCGAGCTCGCGAAGCTTCTCGCGCAGCTGCGCGATGGCGTCGGGTCGGGAGAGGTGCTCGGTCGGGGCAGTCTCGGCCATCGAGCCCAGTGTGGAAGCGCGCGTCGAGTGCGGCATCATGCAAACGCATCAAATCCGCGGACCGGCGCGTTCCCGTCTCCGCTAAGATGCCAACGATGAGACGGGGCAGTTTCTGGCGCGAGGCCGTGGGCCTGCTGGTCCTCGCCGGGGTGGCCGCGACGGTGTCCAACCTCGTGGCAGGACCGGAGCGGAAGCTCCGTTGGATCGGGAACTACTCCACGCCTTCGGAGGGCGCTTCTGCCGCGGCCGGGAAACCGGCGCGCCCCACCGCGGCAGCGGCCCCCGCCGCGGCGGTGACGCCGTCGGCAGGAGGCTCGGGAAGCTCCTTCCCGCCGCATCCGGACAAGGCCTGGCTCGAGATCTCGGGCGACGACGTCGTCTCCCTGCACGACCGCGGCGGCGTCCTGTTTCTGGACGCGCGGCGCTCGAGCGTGTACCGGGACGGGCACATCCCGGGCTCGCGCTCCGTGTCGGTCTGGGAAGCGGACGTGGACGACAAGGTCAAGGCGCTCTTCGCCGAAGGCCGCGACCAGAGCGCCCCGATCGTCATCTACTGCAGCGGCGGCGACTGCGAAGACTCCCACATGCTCGCCCAGAAGCTGTACTTCGTCGGCTTCGACAACGTCCTCGTCTACAAGGACGGCTTCCCGGACTGGCAGAAGCGCGGGCTCCAGGTCTCGAAGGGGGACACGCCGTGACGGGGCCGCTGTCTTCCCCCTGGCTGACGGCGCGCGTTCAGTTCGTCCTGGCGGCGGTCTTCGTGGTGGCCGGGTTCGGCAAGATCGCCGATCCGCCCGGGTTTGCCCACGAGATCCACAACTACCAGCTCGTTCCGGGCATCGCGGTCAACGCCATGGCGATCGTGCTGCCCTGGATCGAGGTCGTCTGCGGTCTGGCGCTCTTCTTCGGCGTCGCGCGCCGCTCGTCGGCGCGCATCCTGGGCGTCCTGCTCCTCGTCTTCGTGATCGCCCTGTCGATCAACCTCGCGCGGGGGCGGCCGGTCGACTGCGGCTGCTTCGGCACGTCCAGGGTCGAGAAGACGACCGCGCAGCGCTTGAACGACATGAAGTGGGCGATCGCGCGCGACGTGGGGCTCCTGCTTCTGGTCGCCCAGGTTCTGGGCGCGACGCGCCGCGAGGAGCGCGGCTAACGTCGGCTCGGCCGGACGCGAGCCTCCCGCGTCCCGGACACGGCCCGGAGCGTCTCCTCGGCGCGATACCGGTAGTGCCCGCCCGGTGTCCGCACGGCCTGGATCAGCCCCGTCCGAGCCCAGCGCGTCACGGTCGACACCGAGACCCCGAAGAGCCGGGCGACGTCGCCTCGGGACAGAAACGCTCCAGCAACGGGAAGGGTGGGAGTCCGGGGCTCGATCTCGGCGCTCATCGTTCTCCTCTCGGTCAGTAACCCGGACCAATTCGATCGGAATGCGCTTCTTTCTCGATTGGTCTCGACCCAAGGCTCTCCCGAGGCGCATCGCGCCGCCTGATCCATCTACATCATTTGAAGCGTTCGGTGTCGAGCGAGGACCGGGGCGGCCGAGGTCGGCCTAGTACTCCAGGACCTTCCGAGCCGCTGCCAGGACCTTGTCGGAGCTCGGCAGGATGGCGCGCTCGAGGATGCGGCTGAAGCCCACCGGGGTGAACTCCGACCCGACGCGGCCGACCGGCGCATCCAACGAGGCGAACGCTTCCTGCTGGATGAAGGCCGCGATCTCGCCGCCGAACCCGCCGTGGACCTTGTCCTCGTGGGCCACGAGGACGCGCGACGTCTTCCGGACCGAGGCCAGGATCGCGGCGTGGTCGAGGGGAACGAGCGAACGCAGGTCCAGCACCTCGACCGAGCGGCCTTCCGCTTCGAGGACCTTCGCCGCCTCGAGCGCGAAGTGGACGGGCGTGCCGTAGGCGAGGATGGTCAGGTCCTCGCCTTCGCGGCGCAGGCGCGCTTTGCCGAACGGCACGGCGAACTCGGCCGGGACCTTCGCGCGCGCCATCGGCGCGTTGTAGAGGAACTTCGGTTCGAGGTACATCGTGATGCCGCGCGAGCGGATGGCCGTGCGCAGGAGTCCGGCGGCGTCGTCCGCAAAGGCGGGGACGACGACGCGCAGGCCCGGCAGCGTCGTCAGCCAGCCCTCGATGTTCTGCGAGTGGTAGAGGCCGCCGCCGATGTAGCCGCCGGAGGCGAGGCGGACCGTGACGTTCGGGACGTACTGGCCGTTGGTGCGCCAGTATTCGTGCGACATCTCGACCATCTGCTCGGCGGCCGGCCAGAAGTAGTCGGCGAACTCGGCGCCCTCGACGACGACGCGGATGCGGTCCGCCAGCCGGCAGAAGCCGTCGGCCGTCCCCATGATGAAGTCCTCGGCGATCGGCGCGTTGAAGACGCGGGCCACGCCGAACTCCGGCTGCATGCCCTTGGTCACGTTGAAGACGCCGCCCTTGTCGCGGTAGGCCACGTCCTGGCCCCAGAGGAAGGTGTCGGGGTTGTGGCGGAACTCTTCCTTGAGCGTCGCGTTGATCGCGTTGACGACGCTCATTTCTTCGCCCGAGCCGTCCGGCAGCCCGGCCGGCCAGCGCTCGGGGCGCCAGGGCGCCGGGGTGACGTGCTCGAAGATCGTCGCCGGATCCGGGTCCGGCGCCTGGCGCGCCCGGTCGCTCGCCTCCTCGTACGTCTTCTCGTTGCGCGTCTCGATCGCCTGCAGCTCCTCTTCCGACAGAAGCCCCGTGTCGAGCAGCAGCTTGCGGAAGCGGGGAAGGGGGTCGGCGGCGCGGGCCGCGGCGAGCTCCTCCGGCGTGCGGTAGAGCTCCTGGCGGTCGGAGTTCGAGTGCGAGTGGATCCGCACGCAGCGCGCGTGCACGATTGCCGCGCCGGCCCCCGAACGGACGAACGCGACGGCCTCCCGCATCGCGCGGAAGGAGTCGAAGACGTCGAGGCCGTCGGCGTGGATGATCTTGATGTTCTTGTAGCCGCTGAAATTGTCGGACGCGTAGGTGTTGGCGGTCTGGTCGCTCTTCGGCACCGAGATGCCGTAGCCGTTGTCCTGCACGACGAAGACGACCGCGAGCTTCTCGTGCGAGGCCCCGTTGATCGCCTCCGAGAAGTAGCCTTCGGACGTGGACGATTCGCCGACGGAGCAGAAGACGAGCGCGTCCTGCCGGTAGGTTTTGACCGCGCGGGCGAGGCCGACGGCGTGCTGCGCGTGGTTCGAGACGCACGAGGACACGTTCTGGATGCCGATCGAGGGTTTGGCGAAATGGTTCGACATGTGCCGGCCGCCCGAGGCGACGTCGGTCGCCTTCGACATGCCGTTCAAGATCATTTCCTCCGCGGTGAGTCCCGCGGCGAGGCAGGTCGTCAGGTCGCGGTAGTAGGGGAAGAGGTAGTCGCGGCCCGGGCGAAACGTGAGGCCGAGAGCGAGCTGGATCGCGTCGTGGCCCGCGCACGGCGCGTGGTAGCTCCAGCCGAGTCCCTGCTTGAGATAGTTGGGCGCTTTGTCGTCAATGACGCGCCCGAGTTGCATGAGCGCGTACCATTTCTTGACTTCTTCCCGCGACACGCCGGCAAAGCGCGGCTCACGGGCGGTCTCGGCCAACGATTCGGTTTCGGGCAAGCTCTCTCCTCCTGGAACGTTCACCGGCGAGGCCGCATTCTACAGGCCACGGGCAAAACGCGCGCGCGAGGGCGCGGATTCCCGGCGCGCCTGCTATCATGCCGGGGATGGCGTCGCGCGCGCGCAGGGGCCCGGCCCCGAGCCGGGAGGAGTCCCTGCGGCGCGAGATGGTGGCCCGGTTCGTGGGCCCGCGCGGCGTCGACGATCCCCGCGTTCTCGAGGCGATGGCGGAGGTCCCCCGGCACCTCTTCGTGCCCGAGCCGCTGCGTTCTCAGGCCTACGGCGACCACTCGCTCCCGATCGGCGCCGGCCAGACGATCTCGCAGCCGTACGTCGTGGGCGTCATGACGCAGCGTCTCGGGGTGTCGCCCGAGCACAAGGTGCTCGAGATCGGATCCGGTTCCGGGTACCAGACGGCCGTCCTCGGGAAGCTCGCGCGGAGTGTCTATTCGCTCGAACGCATCGATGAACTCGCCCGGAGCGCGGCCGCGCTGCTCCTCTCCCTCGGGTACCACAACGTCTCCGTGAAGTGCTTCGACGGGACCTACGGCTACCCGGCCGCCGCGCCCTACGACCGCATCCTCGTGACGGCCGGAACCGAGAACGTGCCCGAGCCGCTCCTGGCCCAGCTGGCCGTCGGCGGCCGCCTCGTCGTCCCGATCGGACCGGCGGGACGGCAGCGCCTGCGCGTGATCCGGCGCCGCAAGACCGACTTCGCGCAGGAGGACGGCGAAGACGTCACGTTCGTGCCGCTGCTCGGGCGTTTCGCCCGAACGCCGGCATGAGGGCGCGCCGCGCCGTCGTCCGGGGTATCGTCCAGGGCGTCGGGTTCCGGTTCTTCGCCGAGCGCGCGGCGCGCGGGCTCGGCCTCCGGGGCTGGGTGCGCAATCGCCCGGACGGTTCCGTCGAAACGGTGGCGGAAGGGGAGGACGCGGCGGTGATGGAATACATGTCCTGGCTCGAGCGCGGGCCGGCGACGGCGCGCGTGGACGAAGTGGCCGTCGACGACGTCGCGCCCGAGGGATTCACGACCTTCGAGGTTCGCCGATGACGGATTTTCGACGGTTCATCCGCGATGTGCCGGACTTTCCGAGCCCGGGCATCCTCTTTCGCGACGTGACGCCGCTGCTCGCCTCGCCCGACGCCTTCGGCGCCGCGGTGCGGGCGATGGCGGAGCCGTTCCGCGGGGCGCGCCCGGACAAGGTTCTCGGCATCGAGGCGCGCGGTTTCCTGTTCGGCACGGCGCTCGCCCGCGAGCTGAACGTGGGCATCGTGCCGGCCCGCAAGTCCGGCAAGCTCCCGCGGGCGACGGAGAGCGTGTCCTACGGCCTCGAGTACGGGAAAGACAGCCTCGAGATCCACGCCGACTCCTTCACGCGAGGCGAGCGGGTCCTCGTCGTCGACGACGTGCTCGCGACGGGCGGAACGGCCGCCGCGGCGGCGGAGCTGGCGGAAAAGGTCGGGGCGAGCGTGGTCGGCGTGAGCGTGTTCATCGAGCTCGAGGCGCTGGGCGGGCGATCCCGCCTCGGCGCGCGGACCGCGCACGCGGTGCTGATGCTATAATTCCGCCGCTCCCCGCTTCCCAATCGCACTCATGGCCTCCGAAAAGATTCTCATCGTCGACGACGACGAGGACGTGCTCCTCATCGTCCAGACCATTCTCGACAACGCGGGCTACACGGCGATCCTCGCCCGCAACGGCCGCGAGGGGGTCGAGCGCGCGATCGAGACGCGCCCGGACCTGATCCTGCTCGACGTGATGATGCCCGAGCTCTCGGGCTGGGAAGTCTGCACGACGTTGAAGAGCGCTCCGGAGACGCGGCAGATCCCGATCGCCATGCTGACCGTCAAGAGCGAGATCCGCGACCTGATCACGGGGATGCAGGTGGGGGCCGACGACTACATCACCAAGCCGTTCACGCGGAAGAAGCTCCTCTCGACCGTGCGCCGCCTCCTCGACGAGAAGCGCGGCTCGCCGCCGTCCTTTCTGTCGAGCGAAAACGAGGAGATGCGGTTCAAGAATCTCCTCTTCGACGCGGTGACGGAGCTTCCGACGGTGCCGGTCATCGTCGACGCGCTGCGCGACCGGCTGCTCGACAACCGGGACATGGGCGTGCTCTACATCGACGTCGAGCAGTACAGCCACATCGAGGATACCTACGGGTGGGAAGTCTTCGACGAGCTCCTCCGGCACACGGCGCGGACGCTCCGCCGGATGTTCGGGACGATCTTCGCGACGGAGGACTTCGTCGCGGTCAACCGGGCGGGAGGGTCGGATTTCTACGTCTTCGCGACGCTCGAGAGCGGGGAGGATGCGGCGCAACGCCTGCAGCGCAAAGCCCGCCAGGTCGAGGAGACGCTGCGCGGCTCGCTCGACGAGGCCTTCGGTGCCCGGATCCACAAGCGCATCGGCGTCTTCGTCGGCCATGCGCTCCTGCGGCCCAATCCCCAGATGCGGACCGAGCGGCTCGTCTACCGGGCTCTCCGCCAGGCGATCGGCGTCGCGACGACCAAGGAGGAGGAGCGGCAAACGCTCCTGCGCGAGACCTTCAAGGACATCCTCCGCAAGCGCCGGGTGCGGTCGGTCTACCAGCCGATCTTCCGCCTCGACACGATGGAGCTCTTCGGCCACGAGGCCCTGACGCGGGGCCCCGTCGACAGCGCGTTCGAGAGCCCGGAGCTCCTCTTCCAGTTCGCCGGCGAGCAGGAGGCGATCTGGGAGCTCGAGCAGCTCTGCCTGGGCTCGTCGGCGTCGCACTATGCGCCCGCGGCGCCGGGCCACCTCTTCATCAACGTCGAGGCATCGTCGGTCGCGCGGTTGCCGAAGGAAGGGCCCCAGGCGATCCCGCCGCTCTTCGCGCTCGCGCACCCGGTGGTGCTCGAGGTGACGGAACGCTCGGCGATCCGGGATCTCCCGGTCTTTCGCGAAGCGCTCTCCGAGCTGCGGGGCCGCGGTTTCCGCGTCGCCATCGACGACGCCGGGTCCGGCTATGCCTCGCTCCAGGCGATCGCGGAGTTGAAACCCGACTTCATCAAGGTCGCCAACACGCTGATCACGGGCCTGCGCAGCGACACGATCAAGCGCGACGTCGTCGAGATGCTCGTCAACCTCGCCAGACGGATCGACGCGGTCTGCGTCGCCGAGGGTATCGAGACGCCCGAGGACCTCGACCAGTGCCGCCAGCTCGGCATCCCGTACGGGCAGGGCTTCTACCTGGGCGTCCCCGCGGAGAAGCCCGCGGAAGAGCCCGCGCGCGAGTTCTCGGGCCGGATCCGCATTCAACGCTGAGGGGCGCGTGTCGAGCCCGCGTCGCTCCCGCTGGCTCCCGGCGGCGGTCCTGACGGCGCTGCTGGCCCCGCGCGCTCTGGCCCAGGATGGAACCGGCGAGATCGCGCGGAGCATCGAGGCCGAGCGCGCCCGTCTCGACCTTCCGCCGATGCAGGCGTCCCCGCCGCTCGCGCACCTCGCAGCCGAGCTCGCGGCGGAGATCGGCGCCGGAACGACCCTCGAATTCGAGCCGATTGGTGGCGTGGAGCTCCTGCGGCGAGCGCGGTCGCTCGGCTACGCCGGCCTCGGCGTCCAGCAGCTCACGGCCGTCGACGATCGGTCCGCCTGCGAGATCGTCGAGGCCTGGAACGAGAGGTTGCCGGGGTCGGAGGTCTACCGGCGGCCCGAGGCGACCGAGATCGGCGTGGCCTTCGGATTCGTCCAGGATCTGCCGCTGACGGTCGTCGTTGTCGGCGTGCCCGTCTCGGCCGATCCGCTTCGGAAGAAGTGGCCGGGCGTGGCCCCTCGCGAGCACCTCGAGGCCGACCTGTTCCGTGAAGTCAACGATCGGCGGTTTCGCCTGGGACGGCCGTTGTTTCTGCGATCGGCCAGGCTCGATGCCGAGGCGCAGAACGCCGCCGACGCCATCCTGTGGGACGTCGCGAAGGACGGCGCCGGGCTGGTCGAAGACGCCCGAGGGCAGACGCTCTACTTCAAAGGCGCAGGGCTCCACGGGACGGATCCGGGGTACGCGATCGATCAGTGGCTGCACGCGTACCGCTCGACTTTCGTCGGCCTCGAGCGGGCGTCTGCGGGCGTGGGCATCGCGAGCCGCGGCCAGCAGGGCCGGCTCGAGGCTGTCTGGGTGCTCCTCGTCCAGCCGGCCGGGTCAGCGCAGCAGTGAGATCCCGTCCGCAGCGGGTGTGAGCTCGATCTGTCCGGGCTGCCATTCGCCGATGACCCAGACGATCCGCTGCGAGTCGAGGTCGCGGCGCAGCTCCTCGGTGGCCTGCCGGTAGTCCACGAATGACCGGACGGGTTCGACCTTCCCCCAGGCCGAGTCGGAGGCGCTGAAGGACCAGACGTGGAGGGGGACGCCGAGCGCGTGCAGGTAGCCGGCGACCTGTGCGGGTCCGAACTGGCTCGCGTCGAAGGAGAGCCAGTCGGCCAGGATCACGGCGCGCCGGTTCCCGGTGTTGAAGGCCTGGAGTCCCGCGGCCGCGACGGCGTCGGCGAAGAGGTAGGGCGGACGGCTCACGGCGCTGCGCGAAACGCGGGTCAGCACCCAGAAGAGGCTCCCATCCCGGCCCGTGAAGTACGGGGTCGACTCCATGAGACGGGCCTGCTGCTCGCCGATGCGCGCTTCCCGCGCCACGGGCCAGACCATGCCGACCCTGTCGTCGGAGTCCAGACGCACGCCGGTGCCGGCGGTGCTTCGTCCGACGATGTGCTGAGCGTTGCCGCTGTTCGGATCCCGCACGAGGACCACCGTGGCCGGTCCCCGGTCGACGGCGACGACGCGCAGGGGCTCGGCGCCGTGTCGGAGGCGCCCGGTCAGGCTCTCGACCGTGGGCGACGCGCCGCCTTCCAGGCGGATCGCCACCGCGGTCAGCCGCGAACCCGACTCGTCGGCGAGACCGCCGCCCAGCGCGACGTCGGCCCGGGCGACCGTGTCTTCGCCAAAGACGGCCGAGGCGGAGAGCACGTGCGTCTGCGCGAGGTCGAGCTTCGGCAGGCGCGCTCGAGACTCGGCGTCGAGAGCGAGCGGCTTGCCGTCCAGCGTCAGCGTTTCGCGGACGGGCTTCTGGCCCCGAAGGCTCGTCGCGACGAGGCGCGCCGCGGACGCGAGGCCGTTCGCGCGGTCGATGAGAACGTCGACACGGGAGGCGGGCGCCGGAAGGTTGACGAGACGCGTCGCCGCGGCGATCCGGTTGCCGGAGGCGTCCATCGCGGCAGCAGTGAACTCGTGTGGACGCAGCTCCCGTCCGAAGTCCACGTTCGCTTCCCAGGGTGGCGCGGTGGCGCCGCCGGCCGTCTGGCCGTCCAGGTAGTAGACGATCGCCGCCGGATGGAGGTCGGGCGAGACCTCGACGCGCACCGGCTGAGTTCCGACGATCAGGCCCATCAGGAGGGTCGTGAAGGCGATGCGGTCCACGGGTGGCGTCGATGATAGCGCCCGCCCCCGGCCGGCGCGAGGGTGGCCCGGATATCCTTGTGCCATGTCCGGGCGGTCGGAGGCCCCGCGCGAAAGGCCCTTCCTGACGGCGGAATGGCGCCTCCTCGCCATGCTCCACTTCGACGCTGACCCTCGAGTTCTGCGGCCCCTCGTGCCGCCCGGAACCGAGCTCGACTTCTTCGACGGCCGAACGCTGATCAGCGTCGTGGGATTTCTGTTCAAGGACACACGTCTCCGTGGCATCGCGATCCCCGGACATCGGGACTTCGAAGAGGTGAACCTGCGCTTCTACGTACGGCGTCGAGCCGAGGAGGGATGGCGCCGCGCCGTGGTCTTCGTGAAAGAGCTCGTTCCCCGACGGTTGATCGCGTTCGTGGCGCGCCACTTCTACAACGAGAAC
>DATJXB010000193.1:0-11436 GCA_035500755.1 Thermoanaerobaculia bacterium
CCCACATCGAGCCGGTGACGAAGACCGTACTTCCCTGATCGTCCCAGGAGAAGATCAACCCGGACTGCCTGTAGGGCATGATTCTGAGCCTCGCCGCCGCGATGTCTTCCCGAGGGAAGCTATCGGCGGTCTTCGGCTCCCGGGTCTGCTCGCGAGCCAGCAGAAACGCGATGAGAAACGCGACGAGCCCGGGGAATATCCACCACCATCGCAGTGGCGGCAGGACGTTCAGCAGCGCGCTCCGTCGCCCGGCCTGCATCGGGCGATGACGCCTCGAGCGTGGCATGACGAGCTAGAGCGCGACTTGCACCTGGTCTACGAATCTTCGAGGTGGAGTGACGTGGGTTCCTCCAACGGTCAACATGATGAGGCTCTCCTCGAAATGGGACGAAGCGGCACTGAGCCGAAGCGCGGCCGCCTGCCTGCACATGCAGGCTCGTCCGGTTTGGGGGGATCGTTGCTCTAGAGCAGAGCGGGAGGAGCGCGAGAGCCGTTGGAAAACGCCGCTTCCCAGCGGTGTGAGACTTCCTCGACAGTGAGATCAAACCTGGATACGGAGATCGGGGTCTCGCGACAGGGAGTCGCGGCGACTCCGGCGAACCTGAGGATCTGACATGCCAGGCATGCGTCGTCCTTGACCACGACGCCCGAATGCCAGTGAGATGCCTTCGATAGCGGACTGTGGGTCGAGACGACCCGCTCGACCGCATTGCCGGCGAGGCGTCCCTGAATCGCGCCGGCGAGGTCCTCGTGATCGTGGAGGGCGCCTGAGACCGCGAAAGTGGCCGCAAGGAGCAGTCCGGTCCACAGCTTCCGCATTCTCACGGTCTTGAAAGCGTACGGCGTGGCTCTCCGAACGTCAATCGTGGCCTTCCAACGAAGCGGGGTCAGTCTTGATTTGCTGAACGAAGCGGGGTCAGTCTTGATTTGCTGATTTCGCCGTCGTGTCGGGCCAGCTCGTCGTCTCTCCGCGCCGACCGACCCGAGAACCGCCCGACTTTCGCGCGACCTGAAGAGAAAAGGGATCACGCCTCGCGGCGTAACCCCTTGGTTTGCTTGGTTGCGGGGGAGGGATTTACCGCCGGGCTTCGCCCGGCGTTTGCGACCGCCTCCGCAGCTCCGCTGCGTGCGATCGCGCGAACCTCCGCGCCGCGCTGCTGCGCGTCGCGCTCGGAGGTTCAAATCCTCTCGAGTGTCACGATCAAAAACACGACGGCCGGGGTTTCCCCCGGCCGGTTTGAGACTTGGTTGCGGGGGGAGGATTTGAACCTCCGACCTTTGGGTTATGAGCCCAACGAGCTACCAGGCTGCTCCACCCCGCGGCAGAGGGCGCACCTTACCGGAGACCCGGAGCCCCGTCAAGTCGCGCCACGGCCGTCATTTCGCCGGAGGCGCCAGGGTCGCGAGGCGCTCCTTGCTGATCTTCAGGACGACGCCCGCGTTGCGGTCGGCGACCTCGCTGATGCGGTATTCCGCGGCCGTTCCGAGGACCTGCCCCACCTCCGACGGGGTGAGCTTGTAGCGGTCGAACAGCCACGACGCCATGTTCGAGGTCGCGGACTTGAACGCGCCGTCGATCGAGCCGTCGAGGCCCATCGCCATGATGTGCGTGGCGTTCTCCATCCGTGGACCGCCGCGGTGAGGGCCCGGGATCACGTCGACCGTGAACTCCACGTCCATCGAGGTCTCGAGCGCGTCGCCGGTGAGCTCGCCGTCGCCCTGAGCGGCGTGGCCGTCGCCGACGTAGAGCAGCGCGCCGGGCACGCTGACCGGGAGGTAGAGGGTCACGCCCTCGACGATCTCGTTGAAGTCCATGTTGCCGCCATAGCGGCCGGAGTCTCCGGTCCCGGGAGGTGCCTGGGCCGGCGGCGGGGCGACCGCGACGCAGCCGAGCATCGGGCGGACGGGCACGGCATAACGCGCGAGGTGCTCGGACGGCTTCTCCGGCGTCGCGATGCCCTTCTGGGCGTCGAGGTGCCAGCGGACGCCGTTGCCGGCGTCCTTCATCTTCACCGCCAGATCGGAGTCGAGTCCGCGATCGACGATCCCGTCGTCGCTGATCGCATAGTCGCGGTTGAGGCGCAGCTTCTCGATCTTGACGACCAGCGTGTCGCCCGGCGCGGCGCCGTCGACGGCGAACGGCCCCGTCTGCGGATTCCCGCCGCGGACGCGGCGCGTTCCCTTCTCGTCGGTGCCACCCGCGTCAACCGTGGTCGTGTGGACCGTGTCGCCCGGCGCGATCGTGAGGACCGGCGGAATTGCCGGCGAGAACTGCCGATGGAACGTCGTCGGCACGAACTCGTGACGACGCGGCGACCCCGCGGGCGCGAGCGTCGCCCGCCGGGCCGTGAATGGCTGCGTCCTGGGGTGCTCCGCGTCGTCGCTGAAGACGAGCGTGATCGATCCGCGCAGCGTTCCCCCGTCGAGCCGGGCCGTCGCTTCCTCCCAGCCGCCCCGCTCGTCCTGCGCCCGGAACTTGACCTCGTTTCCCGAGACGGTTCCTTCCAGCTTGTCGCCGTCGAAGTCGCCCGTGAGCTTCTCCCCCTGCTGCTGGAGGGTCATGACGTAGTAGGCCGGGACCCCGAAGGACTCCACGGTGACGACCCACCGGCCGGCGACCGGGGGTCCTTCCGCCGACAGAACCCGCGCAACGAGACACAGCAGCACGACGGATACCCTTCGCATTCGCCCTCCTGGTGAAAGACGCGCCCGACCGTCCACGTCGAAATGGGGGACGCCAACCCGCGGCGAAGGTTCCGCAGGGGAACGCTACTTGCCGGAACCTGCCAGCGCGTTCTCCTTCGTGATCATCAGCGTCGGCAGCACGATCGTGTGCGGCACCTTCTCGCCGTGGAAGATCCGCTCGGCGACGTCGACCGCCTCGCGGCCACCCGTCGGATAGACGAACGTGGCGGAGAGCTTGCCGTCGGCGACCGCCTGGCGGCCGCCGTCCAAACCCGGCAGCCCGTCGATACCGACGAACTTCATCTCGCCGTCGCGGCCCTTGGCCTTCGCGGCCAGGTACGCGCCGATCGCCATCGGGTCGTTGTGCGCGTAGACGAGGTCGATGTGGTCGTGCGCGGCGAGCGCCGACTCCATCTGCGCCATCGCCTCCTCGCGCAGCCAGTTGGCGACGGGATCGTGGACGATCTTGATGTCCGGGTAACCCGCGATGGCCTCGCGGAAGCCGCTGCTGCGATCCTGCGCCGGCGGCGAGCCGGGCAGGCCCTTGATCTCGACGACCTGTCCCTTCCCGTTCAGGAGCTTGGCGATGTAGTCGCCGGCGGCCTTGCCGATCTGCTTGTTGTCGGCGCCGATGAAGGTCGTGTACGTGTCGCCCTCGATGGCGCGGTCGAGGACGATCACCGGGATCCCCGACTCGAACGCCTTCTTGACGATCGGCGTCAGCGGCTTGGCTTCGTTCGGCGAGATCATCAGCAGGTCGACCTTCTGGCGCAGGAAGTTCTCGACGTCGGCGACCTGCTTCGCGTTGTCCTGCTGCGCGTCGGCGAAGGCGACCTCGAGGTCCGGAAAGTCCTTCGCGCGCGCGGCGACCTCCGCGTTCATCGCGACGCGCCAGGGCTCCCCGAGGTTGCACTGCGAGAACCCGACGAGGTGCTTGCTCGACCTCGCCTTGCCGCAGCCGGCCGCCGTGAGGGCGAGGACGAGGGCGGCCGCAAGGGCCGCCCCTACGGGTCCGGAACGGCGCGTTCGCTCCGTGTCGGGGCGGGGCTCGTCCCCGCCCGCTCCCCTAGCGCCGCCGCCGCTGGAGCCAGACGGCCCCGAGAATGATGACGCCCTTGAGGATGAGCTGCAGGTTCGCGTCCACATTGTTCAACCCCATGATGTTGTTGATGACGCCGATCGTCAACACGCCCACGAGCGTGCCGCCGACGGTTCCGACGCCGCCTGAGAGACTGGTGCCGCCGATGACGACGGCGGCGATGGCGTCGAGCTCGTACGCCACGCCGTCGTTGGGATTCCCCTGTTCGAGCTGGGCGCAATGGACGATCCCGGCCACCGCCGCGAGCAGACCCGCGATCACGTAGACCGAGGCCTTGTGCCACGCGACGCGCACGCCGGAGAGCCGCGCCGCCGTCTCGTTGTCCCCGATCGCGTAGAGGTAGCGCCCCGCGCGCGTGCGCGAGAGGTACACGTGCATCGCGAGGACCGACGCGAGAAACAGGACCGCCGGCACCGGCACGTACGGCACGAGGACGCCGGCGAGCGCCCGCATCGCCTCCGGCGCCGCGCCCGGGCCGAAGCCGAGCGGGATCGCCGTACCGCCGCTGACGTAGCGCGCCACGCCGCGAGCCGCGCTCATCGTCGCGAGCGTGGCGATGAAGGGCTGGAGCCGCCACCGCGCGACGACGAAGCCGTTGACGGCGCCGCAGAGCGCTCCGACGCCGAGGACCGCGAGCAACGCCGCCGCGAACGAGAAGCCGCCGCGCATGAAGAAGGACGCCGTCAGCGTCGCCGCGAGCGCCAGCACGGAGCCGACGGAGAGGTCGATCCCGCCGGACACGACGACCGCGGTCATCCCGACCGCCAGGATTCCCTTCTCCGCCACCTGCCGCAGGATGTCCGTGAGGTTCCCGATCCCGAGAAAGACGGGCCGGCCGCCGCGCACGGGCGAGAAGAGGATCGACAAGATCACGACCGCGGCCAGGCCGAGAATGCTGGTCAGACGCGGGAGCCGTCCGAGTTTCGGGCGAGGAGGCGGAGAGCCGCTTCCCCCTCTGACCCCTCCCCCCTCCCCCCCCTGGTGGGACAGGGTGTCCCGCGGCGGGGCGGCGCCCGAGGCCGCCGCGAGGATCTTCTCTTCCGTCGCCTCCGCGTGCGACAGCTCCGCGGTCACCCGCCCGTCGCGGAACACGACGACCCGGTGGCACTGCGTCAGGATTTCCGACATCTCCGACGAGCACAGCACGATGCCGAACCCCTCGGCCGCGAGCCGGCGCAGCAGCGCGTAGATCTCGGCGCGCGCCGCGAGGTCGATCCCGCGCGTCGGCTCGTCGAGCAGGAGCACCGACGGCGAGGCGAACAGGCAGCGGGCCAGCAGCGCCTTCTGCTGGTTCCCGCCCGAGAGCGTCGCGATCGACACGGCGGCCGACGCGGCGCGGACTCCCGTCTCGCGCATCCCGCGCTCGACCACGCCCCTGGCGGCCGCGGCATCGATCCAGCCGAGACGGCTGATCTTCTCGAGCGCCCCGAGCGTCACGTTCTCGCCGACGGAGAGATCCGGGAAGATCGCCTGCGACTTGCGCTCCTCCGGCAGGAGCACCAGACCCGCGCGGCGCGCCGCGGCCGGATCCGCCGGCCTCGCCTCGCGGCCGGCCAGGAAAACCCGTCCCGACGTCTCCGCGTCGAGGGCGCCGGTCAGCGCGAGCAGGAACTCGGTGCGCCCGGCGCCGATCAGCCCCGCGAGCCCCACGATCTCGCCGCGCCGCACCGTGAGCGACACGTCGCGCACGCGGTAGCCGCCGGGGCGATCGGCGTCCGCGACCGAGAAGCTCTCGACGCGGAGAACCTCCGCCGCTTCCGCGGGAAGGGGCTCGAGATCCGCTCTCGGAATGTCCCGGCCGACCATCAGCCGCACCATTTCGGCCTCGTCGAGCCCGGCGGCGTCGCGCGTCACGATCCGCTTGCCGTCGCGCAGCACCGTGACGCGATGCGCGAGACGCCGCACCTCGTCCAGCTTGTGCGAGATGTACACGACGGCCACGCCGCGCTCCGAAAGGCGCCGCACCAGGCGCTCGAGGCGCGCGGCCTCTTCGGCCCCGAGCGAGGCCGTCGGCTCGTCCATGATGATGAGGCGCGCGTGGAGAGAGAGCGCGCGCGCGATCGCGACGAGCTGGCGCTGGCCGGCCTCGAGGTGCTCGATCGCCTCGCCCGGCGGCACGTGCGTCTCGCCGAGCGCGGCGAGCTCCTCCGCCGCTTTCGCGGCGAGCGCCGCGCCGTCGACCAGGCCGAGCGCCGTCTTCGGCTCGCGCCCGAGGAAAATGTTCTCGGCCGCCGACAGCGGCGCGACGAGCTGGAGCTCCTGCGGGATGACGGCGATCCCGCCGGCGATCGCCTCGCGCGGCCCGTCGAGCCGCCGCGCGACGCCGTCGAGAAGGAGCTCGCCGCCGTAGCCGGCGATCTCGCCGTTCAAGATGCGGACGAGCGTCGACTTGCCGGCGCCGTTCTCGCCGATCAGCGCGTGCACCTCGCCGGGGAGGACGTCGAAGTCGACACCGTCGAGCGCGCGCACGCCCGGGAACTCCATCGAGATGCCGCGGGCCGAGAGGAGGGGGGTCACAGGCCTCCCCCCTCACCCCAACCCTCTCCCCCCTTCGGGGGGCGAGGGAGTTTTTCGAGATCCCCTCTCCCGGCGGGAGAGGGACAGGGTGAGGGGCGCCCTCGTCTCCTCTCTCTCACCCTCTCCCCCGCCGCAGGCGCGCCATCAGCGCGGCGCCGGGACCGCGCCCGAAGTGGTCGTGGAGCGCGAGCCAGTCGCGATACAGCGTGTCGTAGGCCGCGGCCGCCGTCTCATCCGGCGCGACGCGCTCGGGCTTCAGGTGAGCCATGGCGCGCGCGGCGTCGACGAACGACGCGTGCCCGCCGCGCGCCACGCCGGCCGCGACGGCGCCGAGCATCGCCGCGCCGAGCGCCGACGCGTTCGCCGTCGCGGCGAGGCCGATCGGCCGGCGCGTCACGTCGGCGTAGATCTGCAGAAGGAGCGGACTCCGCTCCGCCAGTCCGCCGACCGCGATGAGCTCGCGCACCGGAATCTTCTCGGCCTCGAAGGCGTCGAGAATCCGCCGCGTCGAAAACGCCGTCGCCTCGATGAGCGCCCGGTAGATCTCGGCCGCCGTCGTCTGGAGCGTCAGGCCGACGAGCAGGCCCGAGAGGTTCGCGTCGACCAGCACCGATCGGTTCCCGTTCCACCAGTCGAGCGCGAGGAGCCCGCGCGCGCCGGGCGGCGCCTCCGCCGCCTCCTTCTCGAGCTTCGCGAAGTCGCCGCCGCCCGCGAGCTTCGCGAACCAGCCGAAGATGTCGCCGACCGCCGGCTGGCCGGCCTCGTAGCCGTAGAAGCCTTCGACGATCCCGTCCCGGACGACCCCGCCCACGCCCTGCACCGCGGCGTGGCGGTCGGCGAGCAGCATGTGACACGTCGACGTCCCGATGACCATCACGAGCCGCCCGGTGTCGACGACCGTGGCCGCCGGCACCGCGCTGTGCGCGTCGATGATCGCGGCGGCGACCGCGGTGCCGGGCGCGAGACCCAGGCGCGGGGCCATCGCCGGCGTCAGGCCACCGACGGCTCGCCCCGGCGGCACGATCTCGCCGCCGAGCTTGCCGCCGAGATCGCGGAACCGCGGATCGAGCGCCCCGAAAAACTCCGCCGAGGGAAACCCGCGCTCGCGGCTCCAGAACCCCTTGTAGCCCGCGCCGCAGGCGTTGCGCACGCGCGCGCCGGAGAGCTCGCCCACGATCCAGTCGCCGCCTTCCACGATCGACGCGGCCGCGGCATAGACCTCGGGATCTTCGTCGAGGATCTGGAGAGCCTTCGCGACGAGCCACTCGGACGAGGTCTTCCCGCCGTAGTCCGGGAGGAACGCCTCGCGCCGCTCGGCCGCGAGCGCGTTGATGCGGTCGGCCTGCGGCTGCGACGCGTGGTGCTTCCACAGCTTGACCCACGCGTGCGGCCGCGCGGCCCAGCGCGGGTCGAGGCAGAGAGGTTTGCCCGCGGCGTCGACCGGCAGGACCGTGCACGACGTGAAGTCGACGCCGATGCCGACGACCGATGCCGCCGGGACCGCCGCCGCGCGCAGCGCCTCCGGGACGGCGCGCCCGATCGCCTCGACCCAGTCGCCCGGATGCTGCAGCGCCCAGTCCGCCGGCAGCTTCGCCGCCGACCCGGGCACCGCGGTCTCCATCACACCGTGGCGGTAGTCGACGACGGCCGAGCCGCGCTCCCTCCCGGTTCGCGTCTCGACGATCAGGGCGCGGACGGACGCGGTCCCGAAGTCGAGACCCAGCGCGCAGGCTTCGGTCACGCCCGGTACTTCGCCGCCTGATGGCGATCGAGCGTCTGCTCGGGGTCGCCGCAGAGGTTGACCCGGATCCCGAGAGCGCGCGCCATCGCGGCTTTGCGCACGAGCGCGCGGTTGGCCGTCGCGGCGTCCGGCGCGTACGCCACCTGGATGTGGTTGGCCTTGTGCTTGGCCATCATCTGGTCGCGCGTGATCCCGTAGAGAACGGCGTGCATGATCGGCCACTGCGGCGTCGTCGCCCGCCAGCGCCGCTCGGTCTCGGCGTCGGAGAGCTTCACGACGCCCCCGCGCCCGACGTCCATGTGGAGCGCGTGGTCCTGGACGTACACGCGCGAGAACACGATCTCGCCCGGCTTCGACACGCCTTTGAGCGTCGAGCCGCCCTTGGGAAAGTACATCGGCGGCTGCCGCTCGCCCCGGGCGCCTCCGTAGCCGCCGATGAAGTGCGAGGCGGGCGCGGCGCCCGAGATCTCGAAGACCCAGACGTAGCCGTCGACGCCGTTCTCCGCGACCGGAGCGCCCCAGCGGACGTCGTGGAGCGTCGTCGAGGGATCGATGCCGAGGTCCGACCAGACGCGGTTCGTCAGGAGCGCGTCCACACCCGCACACTCGTCGACCTCGTTGAAGTGGGGCACGGCGAGACCCTCGAAGAGAACCTTCCCGTCCGCGCCGCGCACGGGCGGCCGGTCAGGGTTGTTGAGGAGACCCTCGGTCAGGTCGGAGGCGACGCAGACGTCCTTCAACCCCTGCTGGTACTGGATGCCGATCGCCGCGCAGCCGAAGTCGTGCGCCATCGTGACGGCCGCGTCGTACATCTTGAGGCCCTCGAGCACCTGCCACTCCGTCAGCTCGGTCGCTTCGTCCTGCCCGAGGGCGAACTTCATGCCGCGCTTCTGGAGCCAGTCGTAGTGACGCCGCGCCTTTTCGTCGGACACCTCGCGCATCGCGGCGAAGAGCATCGACTGCGAGAGTCGCTCCTTGAAGAGACCCAGGCGGTGCAGCAGGTCGTCGGGGACGATCGCGTTGTACATCCCCATGCAGCCCTCGTCGAAGACGCCGAGAATCGCCTGATCGCGCGCGAGCTCCTCGCCGAGCGCCGCGCCGCGCGCGCGGTCCTCCGCGTACGGCGGCCCGAACGTCCCGTCCTCGAACGTCCGGGCGTGGCTCTCGTCGTGCGTAATGCGTCCGTCGGCGAGCCACCGGCGAATGCCGCCGCGGGCGAAGCCGTCCTCGAAGTCCTCGCTCCAGATCGAGCTGTACGGGATCCCGGCCTTCGTCAGCGACGCGTTCACGTTGAGCATGCCGACCAGCCCCGGCCACTCGCCGCTCCAGTTGGCGAGCGTCAGGATGGGGCCGCGGTGCTTCGTCAGTCCGGCGAGGATGTGGCTCGTGTACTCCCACACCGCCTCGGCGACGACGAGCGGCGCTTCCGGGTCGATCTTGCGGAAGATCTGGATCCCGCGCGCCTGGCCGTCGATGAACCCGTGCCTCTTGACCGGGTCGTACTCGTGGCCGCGCACGACGCGCGCGCCGAGCTCGCCGAACGCCTTCTCGACCGCCTTCTCGAGCGTCTGCTGGGCCGGCCAGCAGCGCTGGTTCGCCGTGATGCGCGAGTCGCCGCTCGCGACGAGGATGACGTCCCGCCCGCCCGCCTTCTGTGTGCTCATGCTCCCCCCGGGCTCTAGCCCGTCCGATCGAAGTACATGCTGTACGGCACGCCCGCGCCCGCGCGGAAGAAGGGGACGAACGTCCCTTCGGGCTGCCGGGCGGCCGAGAACTCGAGGCTCGAGCCATTCCGCCGGATCGCTGCCGCCGGATCCCTCAGCGGCGCGGCCAGCGTCGTGTCCTCGTTCCGCACGAGAACGACGGGACCGTACGTGACCGCGACCCGATTCGGGTGCTCGGCGTCGACCGGGACGAGCGCGACGGCCATCGGCAGCCGCACGGACACGCGGTCGCCCGGCGCCCAGCGGCGTCGGAGCGCGGCCCACGTTCCCGGGGCGGCGTCGAGGGCGACGGGCTTCCCGTTGACCTCGGCCGAGGCGCCGCGGGTCCAACCCGGCACGCGAAAGCGCAAGTCGAACGTCGCCGGCTTCGCGGGCCGGACGGTCAACACGGTCGAGTCGGACTCGGGGAACGCCGTCTCCTGCTCGACGGCGACGAGCGTGCCTCCATGGTTCCAGTGAACGCGCGACGGGACGAAGAGGTTGACGAACAGACCGCCGGCGTCCCGGAAGTAGACGACGTTGTGGTAATCGGAGACGACCTGCGGGTACGTACCCGAGCAGCAGGGCCACGTTCCGTCGAGGTGGTAGATCTTGCGCGCGCCGCCGATGCGATAGTCGGAGTAGTAGAACGTCTCTCCCTTCGGTCCCATCGGCAGGGCGCCGAGAATCCCGTTGTAGAGCAGCCGCTCGATCCAGTCGCCGTAACGCGCGTCGCCCGTAAACCCCAGGAGATAGCGCGACAGCTTGAATCCCGCCCAGCAGCCGCACGGGGTCTCGAAGGACGCGAAGGTCGTGTCGAGCCGGCGCCCGAGCTCGCCGTCCGGCGCGACGAGGTCCTCGTCGGGACCGTAGCCGCCCGTGGCATAGCACTGGGTCTGCTGCAGCCAGTCGTACGCCGCCATGATCGCGTCGCGGTATGGCTTCTCGCCCGTCACCGCGTAGGTCATCGCGCACGAGGACAGGGTGTTGACGTGGCTGTAGGCGTGGTGCCCGTGGCGCGCGACGGAGGTCGGCGCGGCGCCGGAAAACGCGTTCCAGTAGTCCGTGAAACGCCACACGTCGCCGAAACGGCGGTACTTCTCGTCGCCGGTGGCCCCGTAGGCCCGGTACAGGTTCTCCGACAACGTGTACCACTCGGTGTCGGAGTCGACCTTGCGGCTGCGGTCGAGGTTCTCGATCGCCCAGTCCGTGATTTTCGACAGGGAGACGAGCGCGTCCGGGCGGCCGCCGTACACGGCCATGTCGACGAGGCCGCCGACCGTCTTGTCGTAGATGTAGTGGGGCTGCCAGGGGTGCCGCGAGTAGAAGAACCACCCGTCCGGATCGATCGCCGCGGCCCATTCGGTCATCAGGTGGATCGCCTTGGCGCGCATCTGGGCGTCACCCGTCGCCTTCGAGGCCCGCGCCATTCCCGAGAGCCACTGGCCGAACGTGTTGAACGTGTCGCCGTTCGACCACCAGGTGCGCCGGGCCGGATCGCCGCCGTACCACCCGCCGAGGTTCGTGCCGCGCGCCCGCTGCCCCGCCCGCATGCGGAACCCGAGGAGCGCGTCGTCGTCGGAGATCGCCAGGTAGTAGTCGCGCATCGCGGCGAACTGCGAGCGCAGCGGCCCGTCGAGAAGCGCCACGCCGTCGTAGTCGAAGGCCTCGAGGACCGTCCTCGCGGCGGC
>DATJXB010000194.1:0-36017 GCA_035500755.1 Thermoanaerobaculia bacterium
GTGCTCGCGTGTGTACCCGTGCTCATCCTGGAGATGGATGATCTTCTGCTCGAGCGAATACCCTCCGCCAGGCCGCGGACAGTCTTCTGACAGGAGAGCACAGTCCGGCCCCATGTTCCGGCGCAGAACCGGGTAGGCCTCGGCGAGCGGCGCGGAAAGGAACAGCCCGAGGCCGCCGTCGTCGTCCTCCTCGCGCGTCCCGTCGTAGAACTCGGCGAACCATGCCGCCGCCAGCGCGTCGCAGCCGAGCCGGCCGGTTGCCGCCGAGACGCCGAAGTACCGCCGTGGCGGCGCAGGATCCGGGACGAGCTGGATCCCGGCACGCACGGCACGCGAAAGGAGAGGGAACCGCGGATGACTCGCTGCCATCGTCAGCCGCGACCGATCATACACAGCCTGGACCGACGGGGGCCCTGCGGGTTCCGAAGTCAGCAAATCAGCGTTGACCCCTCCCGGCGCCTCTAACCCTTCCCGTGGATCTTCATGTCCACGATCTCGTCGATCGAGGCGTCCCTGTAGCGGGACTTCATCCGCTTGACGTACTCGACCGAGACGCCGTGGATGCGCATGGACACGAGGTCGTCGGCCGAGACGTCCTTGTAGCCGAGCGCCTGGATGTCCCGGACGAACTCCGGCGACACGCCGTGGATGCGCATGCTGACGACGTCGTCGGCGGTGAGGTCGTGGTAGCCGAGCCTTTCCATCTCCTCGACGAACTCGGGCGTGGCGCCGTGGAGGCGCAGCGAAACGAGGTCGTCCGGCTCGAGCTGTCCGCCCCGGGAGAGGGCCTTCATCGACTTGATGAAGTCGGGCGTGACGCCGTGGATGCGCATCGACACGAGGTCGTCTGCCGACAGGTGCTCGTAGCCGGCGGTCTTCATCGTCTGGATGAACTCGGGTGTGGCGCCGTGGATGCGCATCGACACGAGGTCATCGGCGTCGAGGTGTTCGTAGCCCAGCGCCTTCAGGTCGCGAATGAACTGGGGACCGGCGCCGTGAATGCGCATCGAGATGAGATCGTCGAGCGAGAGCCTGGCGTAGCCGAGGCTCGCGAGCTCCTTCATGAAGCTGCGGCTGACGTCGTGGACGGCCAGGGCGAAGGCTTCGTCCGCCAGGGGCGTCGCAAAGCCCATCTTCACGAGTGCGGCGGTGTACTCGGGGTTCGACGCGAAGGTGAAGCGCCCCGAGCCGCCGGCGTCGTTGATCTGTCCCTCGAAAGAGATCGTGCCGGCGTCGCGCACCATCCGGAAGGTCACCGGGGAATCGGTCGAGGACGTCGGGCGGCGCAGCCCTTCGAAGTCGGCGGCGGTGAAGTCGTCCGACGAGGTCCAGTTGTCCGAGCCCGCGCTCGACCGCCGCTTGAGCGTCAGGTCGAGGGCGCCGTCCTGCCGGAAGTCGATCAGCCAGCGTCCGTGGATCGTCTCCGGGCCTTTCGACTGGGCGCGGGCGGCGCGCGGCGTCAGCGTCGCCAGGACCAGGGCGAGAGCCAGGCAGAGCCGGACGGCGAAACGAGTCATGGATTACCCCCTGGCGATGGGGACGACGGAACGGGCGGAAGGTTACGCGGCTGGATCACGACGTCCTCGACGTGCATGAACTGCTTGGCGACGAGGTCGCGGGCGCCGGCGGCACGAAAGCGCGCGGGCTTCTCGTCGGTCACACCGTCCGGCGGCGCGAGCGATGTGCCAACGGAGGCTAGCGGCGGCTCGGGGCGCCTGGAGTGGTTGGCGGGTTCACGATGACCAGGCCCTGCATCATCACCCCATGCACCGTGCAGAAGTACGTGAACGTGCCGACGGTGTTGAACTGCCGGGTGAAGACGAATCCTGTCGTGTGTTGCCCCGAATCCCACAGTTCAGTCGGGGGAATGCCGACGGGGCCCGGGATGCAGTTGGTCGAGTTGCAAGTCCCGGACGTCGTCGAGTGCGTGCCGCCAACCCAATCCCACTCGATGATCGTGCCCGCGGTGACCGTCGTCGTCGAGGTTCCGCTCGTCGAATCGACGAAATTCGTGCCGCCCGCGCCGACCTGGACTTTGTGGTTCGTGTTCGTCGTCGGCGTTCTCGTCGGCGTGCGCGTGCTGGTGGATGTCCGCGTGGCGGTCGCCGTGCGTGTCGCGGTGGCCGTGGCGGTCGAGGTTCTCGTCGCCGTCGCGGTCGTCGTCGCCGTGGGCGTCCGGGTCGCGGTTCCTGTGTTCGTGGGGGTGCCGGTGCTCGTCGGCGTCCGGGTGGCCGTGGCCGTGACCGTCGGTGTCGACGTCGAGGTGAAGGTCGGCGACGGCGGGGCCGTGGGCGTCGGGACCGGCGGCGTGAGCGGCGCGAAAGTCCGCAGCAGGAAGACGGCCATCTGGCCGCGGGTGACGGGCGAGTTGGGGCAGTAGTTGTTGCCGCCGCAACCGCCCGTGATTTCCTCGTTGTAGAGCTGCTCGATCCAGTTGGCGTACTGGCTGGGACACGGGACGTCCAGGAAGATGCCCGTGCACATGGGCGGCACGTAGCTCGATCCGTGCTGCGTCTTCAGCAGGAAGACGGCCATCTGGGCGCGCGTCACCGGATTGTTCGGGCAGTAGTTGTTGCCGCCGCAGCCTCCGGTGATGCCTTCGTTGGAGAGCTGCTCGATCCAGTCGGCGTACTGGCTCGGGCAAGGCACGTCGTCGAAAAGCCCGCTGCACATCGGCGGCACGTAGTCCGACCCGTGCTCCGATTTCAGGAGAAACACCGACATCTGGGCGCGCGTGACCGAGGAGGCCGGGCAATAGAGCCCGGTCCCGCAGCCGGTCGTGACTTGCAGGTGAAAGAGCTGCTCGACGTACGCGTAGAAGGGATGTGTGGTGGGGACGTCCGTGAAACTGTTGCCGACGTGAATGGTCCACGTGGTGGAGGCCCCGAGGATGCTCAACGTCTCCGTGAACGTGACGTCCCAGTGCGCGATCGGGCGCGCGCCCGAGACCGTCAGCAGGTAGCAGTTTCCGGTGGCGTCGGCGCAATCGGCGGTCGCGCCGGCGGCGACGGTGCCGTAGTCGGCGGACGCGCCGGGAAGCGCGTACGTGGGACCGGGAGGCCCGGCGAGGTTCGAGGCCGTCCCGGTGATCGCCTGCGCCGACCCGAGCGTGTTCGTCCAGAAGGGCGAGATCTGGACCGTCTCGCCCGGTTCGAGCACGCCGTTGACGTTGGAGTTGCTGCCGTCAGCCGGGTGGTCGTCGACGCCGGCGTAGAGCGGCTGGATCGCGCCGCCGGGCGAGCTCGGGATGCCGCGCACCGGGGAGACCACGGCGGGCGACACGGGGGCCCGCTGGCCCCGGTGGAGCGCCGCGATGCCGATGCCGGTGAGGAGCGCGAGGACGCCGGGTTTCATCGCACGCTGGTTTCGCCCAGACTATATGCCACGAGAATGAAGGACGGCATGAAGGACGGCGGGGCGGGGGCCGATCCGAGGCTGGAGAAGGGACGCGCCCTCTTCAACGCGGGCCGTTTCTTCGAGGCCCACGACGCGTGGGAGGAGCTCTGGCGGGAGGCCGTCGGGCCCCGGCGCACGTTTCTGCAGGGCCTGATCCAGATCGCCGCCGGCTTTCTCAAGGACCAGAGGGGCGCGCCGGAATCCGCGGCGCGACTTCTCGAAATGGGTCTCGAAAAGCTCGGCTCCGGCGCGGCGCCTGCCGGGGCGCTTCGGGATTTCGCGGCGGCGGTCGACGACGTCGCGCGGCTCCGGCGCGGCGGCGGCGCGGCTCACCGCGGCGACCCGTATCCGCTCCTCCCGCCGCTCGACGGCGTAAAATGATTCCGGGAAAAACTTCCGATGCCCGCTCCGGACCTGCCCTGGAATTGTCCGAGCCCCTATTGCCCGGAGCCGCACAATCCCTCCTCCAGGCCCGTCGACGGTGTGGTCCGATGCCGCTCGTGCGGCTGGGAAAGGCGCGTCGAGCCGCCGCCGGCCGAGGATCTCGACGACCTGCCGGGCCTCTTCGTCGAGCGGCCGAAGGACGGAGGCGACTGACCCCGGGGAGATAGACTCCCGCGCGTGTTGCCGCGCGACTCGGAAATCCTGGAACGGCTGCGCCAGAAGGGCTCTCGGGTCCTCTCCTTCGGCGAGCTGAAGCGGTCCTTCGCCGTGGCGGACGGCGAGGCGGACGCCCTCCGCGAGCGCCTCGACGCGCTCGAGCGCCGCGGGGAGATCGCCCGGGTCCGCGGCGAGAAGTACTCGGCCCTGGAGTTCACCGACCTCGTCGCCGGGCGGATCACCGTGCGGCCCGAGGGGTTCGGCTTCGTGCTCGTGCCGGGCGGGGAGGATCTCTTCGTGCCGCGCACGGGCATGCACGGCGCGATGGACGGCGACACGGTCCTGGCCCGCGAGGAGCGGTCGCGGGCGACGTCGCGTCGGGGCCGCGAGGCTCCGCGGACGTCGGGAACGGTCGTGCGCGTCCTCGATCGGGCGCGCGAGCGCGTCGTCGGACGGTTCGAGACGAGCGAGGGCCGCCGGAGCGTCGTCCCGTACGACCCGAAGCTCGACGCCGTCATCCGCATCGCCGACGGCAAGACGAAACGCGCCCGCGAGGGAGAGATCGTCGAGGTGCGGCTGACCGCGTTTCCCGATTCCCGGCGCGTCGCGCACGGGGAGGTCGAGGAGCGGCTCGGGTTTCTCGGCGAGCCCGGGGTGGACATCGAGATCGTCCTGCGCTCCCACAACCTCCCGCCGCGGTTTCCGGAACCGGTGGTCGCCGAGTCGGAGGCGTTTCCCGAAGAAGTCCGCGAGGAGGATCTGCTCGGGCGCCGGGATTTCCGCGAGCGGCGCATCGTCACGATCGACGGCGAGACGGCCAAGGACTTCGACGACGCCGTGGAGGTCGAGAAGACCGCGCACGGCTACCGCCTCGGCGTGCACATCGCCGACGTCTCGCACTACGTCGAGGAGGGGACCTCGCTCGACGACGAGGCCCGCTCGCGCGGCACGTCCGTCTATTTCCCGGGACGCGTCCTGCCGATGCTGCCGGAGCGTCTGTCGAACGGGCTGTGCTCGCTGAACCCGCGCGTCGACCGGCTCGTGCTCTCGGCGATCCTGGAGCTCGACCCCCGGGGGCGCGTCACCGGCGCGGAATTCGCGAAGGGAGTCATCCGCAGCGGCCACCGGATGACCTACACGGAAGTCGCCCGGATCCTCGAGGGTGGCCCGGGGCCCGACGACGGCCGCCGCTACGGCGACTACCTCGCCGACTTCCGGCTGATGGGCGAGGTGGCGGCGCTCCTGAGGGCCCGCCGGGAGGCCCGCGGCTCGATCGACTTCGACCTGCCCGACGCCGACATCGTCCTCGACGACGCCGGCCTCGTCGTCGGGATCGTCCCGGAGTCGCGCAACGTCGCGCACCGCCTGATCGAAGAGTTCATGCTGGCGGCCAACGAGGCGGTGGCGAAGAAGCTGCTCTTCGCGAAGCAGCCCGCGATCTACCGCGTGCACGACCGGCCGGATCCCGACCGGCTCGTCGACCTGAAGGAGGTTCTCGAGAGCTTCGGCTACGCGCTCAAAGGCGACCTCGAGGAGCTCGCGCCGAAGGAGTTCCAACGCCTGCTCTCGGAGATCGAAGGCAAGCCCGAGGAGCGCCTGCTGCACGATCTCCTCCTGCGCGCGCAGCGCAAGGCCGTCTACAGCGAGGAGTGCCGCGGGCATTACGCGCTGGCGGCGCCGTACTACTGTCACTTCACGTCGCCGATTCGGCGCTACCCGGACCTCGTCGTGCACCGGCAACTCTCGCGGCTGCTCGGGGCGGGGCGGCCCGTTCCCGCGAAGGACTTCGACGCGGTCAACGAGCGCCTCCGCGAGGTCGCCGGGTTCTGTTCGGAGCGCGAGCGCCGCGCGGAGCAGGCGGAGCGCGAGAGCCTTCTCTGGAAAAAGATCGTCTTCATGAAAGACAAAGTCGGACGCACCTTCGACGCCTACGCGACCGGTGTGGCATCCTTCGGCGTGTTCGTCACGCTGCGCGATTTCTTCGTGGAGGGGCTGGTGCCCATGGCCGCGCTGGGAAACGACTTCTTCGTCTACGAGGAGAAGCAGCACCGGCTCCGCGGCCGCAGCTCCGGCAAGACGTTCCGGCTCGGGGACGCGCTCCGGGTTCGGCTCGTCGCGATCGACGAGGTGCGGCGCCGTCTCGACTTCCGCCTGGCGGAAGAGGCGCCGGCCCGTTCCCCGAGAGCGGCGCCGAAGCCCGCGCCCGCCGCTCCCATCGCCTACGGGCGGACGGGCCGCCGGAGGAGATCGTGAGTCGTCCTCGGTCGGTCGGTCTCGCGATCCTCCTCTGCCTCGCGGGCGTCGCGGCGTGCCGGGAGCGTGGCCGGCCGGACCCGAACGTCCGCATGGCGATCTCGCACGATCGCGCGGCCGACGTGGCTGCCGCCGGCCAGGCGGCGAGCGCGGCGGGCGCCCCGGGCGGCGGCTCCGGCACGGACGTCCCGACGCGCCTCGAGGTGCCGCCCGAGGTCCAGGCGGCGTACGGGGGCATCCGGGTTTCGTGGAAGCAGAAGGCCGACGGCAAGACGGGCGTCCTGGAGATTCCGCTCGGCGGCGGCGTTGCGCTGCCCGACCCGACGCTCGTCGTCCGCGCCGACGTCTACCTGCCGGCGTTCACGATGGGCGGCGGCGCGATCACCTCGCAGGGCGTCGAGGAGCAGAATCCCGCGGCGCGCATCACCGTCTTCGAGAAGGGCAAGGAGATCTTCGCGGGCTGGATCTTCGCCCGGTTCCCCGACGTTCACCCCTTCGAGAACCCGAAGTACCAGCTGCACCTGGAAGGGGGCTTGCCGAAGGCCCCTCGTTGACCATCGAGGCGCCGTTTCGCGTGGTCGTGGCCGGCCGGCCGAACGTCGGCAAGTCGGCGCTCTTCAACCGGCTCGTGCGACGGCGGAGGTCGATCGTCCACGATCTTCCGGGCATGACGCGCGACGTCGTGGAAGCTCCCGCGAAGCTGGTCGACGACCGCGCGTATCTGCTCGCCGACACCGGCGGCTACGATCCCGAAGGCCGCGACGACATCCCGGCAGCGGTGCGCGATCGGGCGGTCGCGGCGATCCGCAAGGCGGACCTCGTCATCCTCGTCATGGACGCGTCGGCCGGCGTCGCTCCGGGGGACCGTGCCGCGGCGCGCGTCGTGCGCGAGGCCGGCCGGGCCTGCATCGTGGCGGCCAACAAGGTGGATCGGCGCGAGGCCGCCGACGGCGAAGTCGAGGCGTGGGAGCTCGGATTCCCGGAGGTCTATGGCGTGTCGGCGGAGCACGACATCGGCATCGACGACGTCCAGGCGGCGATCGGCGAACGCATGACCGCGGCGGGACGGCACGCGGGAGGGCCGGCGGCCGACGAGCCCGAAGAGATCGCTCTCGCCGTGGTCGGCCGGCCGAACGTGGGCAAGTCCTCGCTCGTCAACGCGCTCCTCGGCGAGGATCGGGCGATCGTCTCCGCCGTGGCGGGAACGACGCGCGACGCGGTCGACGCGAGCCTCGAGGCGGGCGGCCGGCGCTTCCGGCTCGTCGACACCGCGGGGATCCGCCGGCGCGGCCGCACCGAGAAAGGGCCGGAGGTCCTTTCGGTCGTCCAGGCCCGCAAGCGGATCGAGGACTGCGACGTCGCCCTTCTCGTCGTCGACGCGAGCCTGGGACCCACCGGGCAGGACGCGACGATCGCCGGCTACGCGGCGGAGGCCGGGCGCGGCCTGGTTCTCGTCGCCAACAAGTGGGACGTCGCGGGGCAGCGCGAGGTCGGGACGGCGGACGACTTTCGAAAGGCCCTGGCCTCCCAGATCCCGTTCGCGCGCCACGCTCCCATCCTCCTGACCTCCGCGAAGACGGGCCGGGGCGTCCCGCGGGTGCTCGCGGCGGCGGCCGGGGTCGCCGCGAACCGCCTCCGCCGCATCCCGACCGGCGAGCTCAATCGAATCCTCGGCCGGGCGCTGCGCGACAAGCCGCCGCGGACGGCGACGGGGAAGGACCTCAAGGTGTTCTACGTCGCGCAGACCGCGGTCGCGCCGCCGACGTTCGCGCTGGTGGCGAGCCGCGCGGAGCCGCTCCACTTCTCCGAGGAGCGCCGCATCGAGAACCTGCTCCGTGAGGCCAAGGACTTTTCCGGCACGCCGATCCGACTGCGCGTCCGGGAGCGGTCCGGGCGTCACGAAGCGCCGTCGCGGAGTCGTTCAAAGTCCTCCCGCCGGAAGCCTCGTTCGGGTTAGATTAACGTCGTGGCGAAGGGGGAGGCCGAGGTCTACAGGCCCGCCGAGGCGTGCCGCATCGCGGAGGTGGCGCCTTACGTGCTGCGGTACTGGGAGACGGAGTTCCCCGCGCTCTCCGAGGGCAAGGACAAGGGAACGGCGAAGCTCTACACCGCGCGCGACGTCAAGATCATCGCGCGCATTCGGGAGCTCCTCTACGACGAGGGGTTCACCGTCGCCGGCGCGAAGAAACGCCTCGAGTCCGAGATCGCCGAAGGACGATTCGACGACGGACTCGCTCCCGCGCCGCCGATCGCGGTCCAGAAGGCCGTTGAGCCGCGCAAGGCCGCGCCCGCGCCGGCCCCCGCGGCGCCGCGCCGCGCGGAAGCGCCGTCCGCGCCGCCGAAACCGGCGGACCAAGCCCCGCTGTTGAAGGTTCCGGCCGCTCCACGCGAGGCCGCGCCCGCCAGGACGCCCGCGGCGGCGAGCGACTTCGATCGCCGCGGCGTTCTCCGCGAGCTCAAGGACATCGTCAAGCTCCTCGATCGACCCCGCAAGTAGGGCGCGCCTCGCCGATGGCGACCGGGGGTCAGCTTGACAGGCCCCGCGCCCCGACCATAGCGTAAGCGCCAACTTAACCCTTACGGAGAGGAGCCCTGTCATGACCAAAGCCGTCGCCCGGCTGTCCGGGGTCGTCCTGAGCATCCTCCTGGCCTCTCGCTCGCTTTCGGCGCAGACCACCGGCAGCATCCGAGGTGCCGTGCAGACGGGAGGCACGGCCCTGCCCGGCGTGACCGTCGAGGCGAAGAGCCCCAACCTGCAGGGATCGCGCGTCACCGTCACCGACGGCCAGGGGCGCTACAACCTCACGCTCCTGCCGCCCGGGCGCTACACGATCTCGGCGACGCTCGAGGGCTTCTCCGGCAAGGCGCAGATCGTGACGCTGTCTCTCGGCGAGTCCGCGACGCTGAACCTCGAGCTCATTCAGACCAAGACCGAGACGGTCACGGTCACGGCGGAGGCCGGCACGGTGGCGACGGATTCGAGCTCGAGCGGCCGCAACATCGACTCGAAGGTGTTCCAGGCCCTGCCGACGGGCCGCAACTACGCCAGCGTCGCTCAGCTGGACGCGGGCGTCGGCACGGACGGCTCGGACACGCGCAACCAGTCGATTACGGTCTACGGCTCGACGGGGCTCGAGAACACGTACATGGTGGACGGCGCGAACACGACGGGCGTCGAGTTCGGCAGCCAGGGCAAGACGCTGAACTTCGAGTTCATCCAGGAAGTCGAGTTCAAGTCGGGCGGCTACGAGGCGGAGTTCGCGGGCTCGACGGGCGGCCTCTTGAACGTCGTCACGAAGTCCGGGGGCAACGAGTTTCACGGCGACGGTTTCGGCTACTTCAACAACGCCAGCCTGCAGGCGAACTCGAAGCACACCGAGTCGCAGACGCCCGACGGGATTCCGCTCGGGTTCTCCAACGAAGACTACGGTGCGGACATCGGCGGCTTCGTCCTCAAGGACAAGCTCTGGTTCTTCGGCGCCTACGACCGGGTCACCAACAGCTTGAACCGGCAGGTCACGATCGGGCCGACCTCGGGCGACACGGCCAACGTCAAGACGTCGGGCAACCTCTACTCCGGAAAGCTGACCTACCACCTGAACGATTCCAACACCCTGATCGGAACGGTGTTCGGTGACCCGACGAACGACAACGGCGCCATCGGCCAGCTCATCGGGCCGCCCACGACCTACGACGGTACCGTCGACGTCGGCGGCACCGACTGGGGGCTCCGGTACGAAGGCATATTCGGATCGCACTTCCTCCTCACGGCGCAGGGCGGGAGCCACGTCGAGAGCACGAACCGCCTTCCGGGACCGGGAGGAAACCAGATCGCCTACCAGGACACCACCGGCGAGGTCGTGACCGCGTTCGGTGGCTTCGGCGGGGTGACCGGCAACGGGCAGTGGGACGACAAGAAATTCATTCGCGACGCGGCGGTCATCACCGGCAGCTACCTCCTGGCCGACCACGACGTGAAGGTCGGATTCGACTGGGGCCGGGTCACCGCCGACGTGCTCCGCAACTTCTCGGGCGCGACGGCCGGGGAGGGCGGCCAGCTCGTGCAGATCCTGAACCCGCTCGACGGCGACACGAGGCCGATTTATTCGCACATCTTTTTCGCGTCGCTGAACTCGACGGTGGACGACCCGTTGTCGGCGCCCCTGACCGCCCATCCCGAGCAGGACATGTACTCGGCGTTCGCGCAGGACAGCTGGAAGATCCTGCCGAACCTGACCCTGAATGCGGGTGTCCGCTGGACGAAGCAGCTCATCAAGGGCGCCTCGTACGACACGGAGCCGGACGGGTCTCTCGTCGAGGGGCCGCTGGCCACCTACATCAACATCAACCACTTCTCGCCGCGCGTCGGCGTGTCCTGGGACTTCCTGAAGGACGGCAAGACGAAGTTCTTCGCCTCGTACGGGGACTTCGTCGAGGCGATTCCCATGGACATGAACATCCGCTCCCTGAACGGCGAGCGGGACGCGACGACGTTCAACTTCGATCCGACGTCCCCCGTGCCGGCGCAGGAGCTGATCGACGCCGGCTACCCGACGGCGCTGAAGGGCGCGGCGGTCAACGAGATCGACCCGTTGATCTCGACCGAGTACCTCCAGGAGGTCGTCGTCGGCGTCGAGCACCAGTTCGGCCAGTGGAACCTGGGCATCCAGGGGATGTACCGGAGCCTGCGCAGCGTCATCGAGGACACGTGCGTGCCCGTGGACGTCTGCGACAACTACGCCTTCTTCAACCCGGGCCACAGCACGGTCGTGCCGTGCCCGCCGGACTTCCAGTTCACGTGCTACAACGGCCAGGCCTTTCCGGCCGCCCAGCGCTACTTCCGGGGCATCCAGTTCACCGCGCAGAAGCAACTCTCCGACCACTGGACGATGTACGCGAGCTACCTCTATTCGACGCTCCGCGGCAACTTCGACGGCAGCTTCCGGGCGATCGGCGGCTTCAACGCCAAGGACCCGAACATCACCGACGACTTCGACTACCCGGAGTTCACCGTCAACTCGAACGGCAGCCTGACGCTCGACCGGCCGAGCCAGGCGAAGCTGCAGTTCGCCTACTTCTTCCCGTTCAACCTGACGGCCTCGCTCTCGGCGTACTACATGAGCGGAACGCCCCTCTCCAAGATCGGATGGTGGGACGGATACGGCGGTCCCGAGCTCTTCCTGGCGCCGCGCGGCTCGGAAGGTCGGTCGCCCGACATCTACGAGCTCGACATGCACTTCGACTACGGCCTCGTGATCGGGCCGGTCACCGTGCATATCCTCGCGGACGTCTTCAACCTGCTGAACAAGCAGCAGGCCCTGACGATCGACCAGGTCTGGGCCAATCAGCAGGCCGACAACGAATCGCCGACGCCGACCAACGGCCACTACGGACAGCCGAACACCTACCAGCAGGCGCGCACCCTGCGCCTCGGAGCGCGGGTGAGCTTCTAGACCGGGATGCCATCGTCGTAGGGGCGGCCTTCGCGGCCGCCCGCAGGCGGGGCCCGGCCCCGCCCCTACGGCGGGTCGGTCGATAGACTCTCCGTCCATGCCGGCCGAAACCAGCGTCGAGATCCGGGGGCTGACGAAGCGCTTCGGCGACGTGGCCGCCGTCGACGGCGTCTCGCTCGACATCCGGAAAGGGGAGTTCTTCTCGCTGCTCGGCCCGTCGGGCTGCGGCAAGACGACGCTGCTGCGGATGATCGGCGGCTTCGAGCTCCCGACGGAAGGCTCGATCGCGATCGGCGGCCAGGACCTGACCTGGGCGCCGCCGTACCGCCGCCCGGTCAACATGGTCTTCCAGCACTACGCGCTCTTCCCGCACCTGAGCGTCGGCGACAACGTCGCGTTCGGGATGCGCTACAAGGGCATCGCGCGCGCGGACGAAGGGCGCCGCGTCACCGCGGCGCTCTCGCTCGTGCAGCTCGCCGGCTACGAGAAGCGGCTCCCGAGCCAGCTCTCGGGCGGCCAGCGGCAGCGCGTCGCGCTCGCCCGGGCGCTCGCCCTCGAGCCCGAGGTGCTCCTGCTCGACGAGCCGCTCGGGGCGCTGGATCAGAAGCTCCGCAAGGAAGTGCAGGTGCAGTTGAAGCACCTCCAGCGCTCGCTCGGCATCACCTTCATCTTCGTCACGCACGACCAGGAAGAAGCCCTCACGATGAGCGACCGGATCGCCGTCATGAACAGGGGCCGGGTCGAGCAGCTCGACGAGGCCGCGCGGATCTTCGAGCGCCCCGCGACCGAGTTCGTGGCGAATTTCATGGGCGCCGCGAACTTCTTCGCCGCCCGGGTGGACGCCGTTGCCGCGGGCGGCGTGACGCTCGCGCTCAAGGCCGGGGGCGGCCTGCGGCTGCCCGGCGCCGCCGGCGCGTTGCGGCCCGGCGACGACGTCCGCTTCGTCGTGCGGCCCGAGAAGCTCGACCTGCGCGCCCACGACCTGTCGCGCCGGGGCGTGCCGTGCCTTCCGGTCACGGTCGAAGACCGCGTCTACCAGGGCGTCAGCACGGTGTGGATCGTCCGCGACGCCGCCGACGAGCGGTTCACGGTCTACGCGCAGAACGAGAAGCCGTTCGAGCAGGGCGCGGGGTTCGGCGTCGGCGCGAAGGCGTTCCTGTGCTGGAACGCGGCCCACGCGGTGCTCCTCGGCGGCGGGGCAGCGCGGTGACGGCGCCGGCGGGAACCACCCCGCGCAATCGGGCGGGCGTCTGGCTCGCCCTGCCGACGTGGGCGGCGCTCGGGCTCTTCTTCCTCCTGCCGCTCTTCATTCTCTTCGTCATCAGCTTCGGACAGCGGGACACGTACGGCGGCTTGAAGCCGATCGCCGACGTCGGTGCCTACCTGACTTCGGGCAAGTTCCTCGCCAACTACGCGCGGTCGCTCCATCCCATCTACCTGCAGATCTTCTGGCGTTCCGTGTGGATGGCGGTCGTGACGACGCTCGTCTGTCTGATCGTCAGCTTCCCGATCGCGTACTACATCGCGGTCGCCGCGCCGGCGCGTCGGCGCAACCTGCTGCTCGGCCTCGTCGTGGTCCCGTTCTGGACGAGCTTCCTGATTCGCACGTACGCGTGGATGTTCATCCTGCGGACCGAGGGGCTCCTGAACCGGCTGTTGCTCGCGACCGGCGTGACGCACCGGCCCCTGGAGCTCCTGTACAACAACTTCGCGGTGCTGATCGGCCTGATCTACGGCGAGCTGCCGTTCATGATCCTGCCGCTCTACGCGTCCCTCGAGAAGCTCGACCTGTCCCTTCTCGAAGCTTCGGCGGACCTCGGCGCCCCGAGCCGGTCGACGTTCTGGCGGATCACGGCGCCGATGACGATGCCGGGAATCGTGGCGGGCATCATCCTCGTGTTCGTGCCGAGCCTCGGCCAGTTCATCGTCTCCGACCTGCTCGGCGGGGCCAAGACGATCCTCGCCGGCAACCTGATCCAGAACCAGTTCGCCATCGCGCGCAACCGGCCCTTCGGGTCGGCCGTCGCCTTCGAGCTGACGGCGGCCGTCCTGGCGCTGCTGTTCCTTTACGCCCTGTACACGAAGAAGAAGGGCCAGGACGTGCTCCTGTGAAGAGGAGGCGCGGCGGGCACCTCCTGTCGGCCTACGCCGTCCTCGTTTACGCGTTTCTCTATGCGCCCATCGCGATCCTCGTGCTCTTCTCCTTCAACCGCGCCCGCCAGACCGCCGTCTGGGAGGGGTGGACGCTCGAGTGGTACCGGAACCTCGCGCAGAACGACCTGATCCTCTCGGCGGTCAAGAACAGCCTGATCGTGGGCCTCGGCTCGACCGCGATCGCGACGATCCTCGGCACGCTCGTCGCCCTGGCCCTCGGCCGGTACGCGTTCCGGGGCGAGGGGTTCACGCGGGGACTTCTGTACCTTCCGGTGATCATTCCGGAGATCGTCCTCGGCGCCGCCCTCGTGACCTTCTTCGGCGTCCTGGCGTTCCGGCTGTCCCTGGCGACGGTCGTGATCGCCCATGTCGTCTTCTGCGTCTCGTACGTCGCGATCGTCGTGCGCGCGCGCCTGGCCGGGTTCGACCGCTCGCTCGAGGAGGCCTCGCTGGATCTCGGGGCCAGGCCCCTGGCGACCTTCCGGCGCGTCACGCTGCCGCTGATCGCACCGGGGATCGTCGCCGGGGCGCTGCTGTCCTTCACGATCTCGATCGACGACTACGTCATCACGTCGTTCGTCGCCGGCGTCGGCGCGACGACGCTGCCGCTCCAGATCTACTCGATGCTCAAGGTCGGCGTCACGCCGGAGGTCAACGCGGTGTCGACGCTGCTCCTCGCGGTGACCGTCGTGCTCATCGTCATCGCCCAGAAGCTCCAGCAGGCGCCGGTCGAGCGGGGGGAGACGTCCTGACGAGACTCGTCCGGATGGCGGCGGCGGCCCTGGTGTGCGGCGCCGTGCTTGCGCTGGCGTCCTGCGGCCCGCGAGGCGGCGAGGCGCCCTATCCCGGCCCGGGCGAGAAGAAGCTCAACATCTACATCTGGTCGGAGTATCTGCCCAAGGACGTCATCGACGAGTTCACGCGCCGCACGGGCATCGCCGTGCGCTACGACCTTTACGATTCGAACGAGGCGGTTCTCGCCAAGCTCGAGTCCGGCGTGGCCGACTACGACCTCGTCGTGCCGTCGGACTACATGGTCCGCATCCTCATCCATTTGAAGCTGCTCCGGCCGCTCGACAAGGCCCGGCTGAAGAATCTCGGGAACCTCGACCCGCGCTTTCTCGACAAGGAATTCGATCCGGGAAACGCGTATTCGCTGCCGTACCTCTGGGGCACGACGGGCTACGGCTACGACCGGTCGAAGGCCCCGGCGAACGAGGACTCCTGGGCGCCGCTCTTCGACCCGAAGAACAAGGGTCAGATCCTGATGCTCGACGACATGCGCGAGTGCTTCGCCGTGGCGCTCAAGTACCTGGGGCACTCACTCAACAGCACGGATCCGGCCGTCCTCGAGCAGGCGGCGGATCTGCTCAAGAGACAGAAAGAGCTCGTCAAGACGTACAACAGCGGCGACTACGAGAACATCCTCGCCTCGGGCGACGTGTGGTTCGCCCACGGCTACAACGGGCAGCTCGCCAAGGTCGTGGCCGAGAACCCGGAACGGTTCGGCTACGTGCTCCCGAAAGAGGGCGCCACGCTCTGGATCGACAGCGTGTGCCTCCCGGCGCGTGCCCGCAACGTCGAGGCGATCTACGCGTTTCTCGACTACGTCCTGGAGCCCGAGGTCAACGCGCGGATCGTCAACGCGATCCGGTACGCGAGCCCGAACGAGGCGGCGCGCGCCTTCATCAAGCCCGACATCCTGAGCGACGCGGCCGTCTATCCGTCGGAGGAGGCGCTCGCGCGCTGCGAGCTCGTCCAGGACATCGGCGACGCGACGACGATCCTCGACGAGTACTGGACCGAGATCAAGGCGCAGTAACATACGGGCGAAAGGAGCGGGGATTCATGAAGAGCTTCAAGAACTTCGTCAACGGGAAGATGGTCGACGCCGTGGAGGGCCAGGACGAGCCCATCATCAGCCCCGTCGACGAGTCCGTCCTCGCGAAGGTTCCCAAGTGCGGCGAGAAGGACGTGGATCGCGCGGTGGACGCCGCCGCCGCCGCCTTCGAGACCTGGCAGGACACGACGCCGGCCGAGCGCAGCGCGATGCTCCTGAAGCTCGCCGACCGGATCGAGCAGAACGCCGAAGAGCTGGCGGTGCTGGAGGCCGACAACGTCGGCAAGCCCATCGGTTTGGCGCGCTCCGAGGTCCCCTTCATGGTGGACAACCTGCGCTTCTTCGCGGGCGCGTGCCGCTGCATGGAGGGAAAGGCCGCGGGCGAGTACCTGGCCGGGTACACGAGCATGATCCGGCGGGAGCCCGTCGGCGTCGTCGGCTCGATCGCGCCGTGGAACTACCCGCTGATGATGGCCGTCTGGAAGATCGGACCCGCGCTCGCCGCGGGCAACACGGTGATCCTGAAGCCGTCGGAGCAGACGCCGCTGACGTCGCTGCGCCTGATGGAGCTCGCCGGGGACGTCTTTCCGCCGGGCGTCCTCAACGTCATCACGGGCCACGGCGAGCCCGTCGGCGCCGGGATCGTCCGGCACCCGAAGGTCAACATGGTGTCGCTCACCGGCGACGTCGCGACGGGCAAGGAGATCGCCCGGACGGCGGCGGCGTCGCTCAAGAAGGTGCACCTCGAGCTCGGCGGCAAGGCGCCCGTCATCATCTTCGACGACGCCGACATGGAGCTCGTGGTCCCGGGCATCAAGATGGCCGGGTTCGCCAACAGCGGCCAGGACTGCACGGCCGCGTGCCGCCTCTACGCGAGCGAGCGCGTCTACGACAAGCTCCTCGGCGAGCTCGTCCCGGCCGTGAAGTCGCTCAAGGTCGGCAGCATCAAGGACGAGGACTCGAACATGGGGCCGGTCATCTCGGCCGAGCACCGCAAGCGCGTGACGGGCTTCCTCGACCGGGCAAGGGCAGCCGGGCACGTCCGCGTGCTCACGGGCGGCGGCGCGGGCGACGGGAAGGGCTTCTGGTTCGAGCCGACGATCGTCGCCGACGCCCGGCAGACCGACGAGATCGTCAAGAAGGAAGTCTTCGGGCCGGTCATCACGGTCACGCGATTCGGGAGCGACGACGAGGCCCTGCGCTGGGCCAACGACGTCGACTACGGCCTGTCGGCCTCGGTGTGGACGACCAACGTGAACCGGGCGTTGAACGCGGCGCGCAAGCTCCGCTTCGGCACGGTGTGGATCAACGACCACCTGCCGCTGGTTTCCGAGATGCCGCACGGCGGCTACAAGCAGTCGGGATACGGCAAGGACATGTCCATGTACGCCATCGAGGACTACACGCAGGTCAAGCACGTCATGGCGCGGATCGCCCAGACCGTCGGCGCGAGCTTCCTGCCGTCATGAAGCGCGCGAAGGCGAAGGCGGCGGCGAAAAAGCCCGCGGCGCGGGGGGCGCGGCCTCCCCGGCGCGCCGCCCCGCCGAAGCCGGCGAAGAAGACGGCGAGGGCGGCGGCGCCGCGCTCGAGCCCCCCCGCACTCTTCCGGCTCGCCGTGCACGTCACGGATCTTGCCCGCGCGGTCTCGTTCTATTCGCGCCTGCTCGGCGTCGAAGGACGGGGCATCGGCGGCGGCCGCTGCTACTTCGACTGCGGGCCGATCATCCTCGCGATCCTCGACGTCTCCCTGGGCTCGGAGCCGCCGCAGCCGATTCCGACGATGTACTTCGCGGCGGGCGACCTCGAGGCGATCCACGCGCGGGCGAAAGAGATGGGCTGCCTCGACCGCGAGGACGTGCACGGCGCGCCGGCCGGGGCGATCGTGAAACGGCCGTGGGGAGAACGGTCCTTCTACGTCGAGGATCCGTTCGGGAATTCGCTGTGTTTCGTGGACCCGGAGACGCTGTTCACGGGACGGCGTTAGAAGCTACCCCTCCCAGACCGTCTTCACGTTCACGAACTCCCGGATGCCGTGCTCCGAGAGCTCGCGGCCGAAGCCCGACTTCTTGACGCCGCCGAACGGGAGGCGCGGGTCGCTCTTGACCATGCCGTTGACGAAGACGGCGCCGGCCTCGATCCCCCGGACGAGGCGGTCGCGCTCCGCGTCGTCGCGCGTCCAGGCGGAGGCCCCGAGTCCGAAGCGGGTCTGGTTGGCGACCGCGATCGCCTCGTCCAGGCTCTTGACCCGGAAGAGGCTCGCGACGGGCCCGAAGATCTCCTCGTTCGCGGCCGGGCTGTGGGCCGGAACGTCGGCCAGCACCGTCGGCGCGTAGAAGCTTCCCGGGCGGTCGAGACGCTTGCCGCCGAGGGCGAGCCGGGCGCCCGCCCGGACGCTCTTCTGCACGAGGTCGTCGACCTCCGCGGCGATCGCCGGAGTGGCGAGCGGACCGATCTCGACCGACGGGTCCGTCGGGTCGCCGATCTTGAGGGCGGCCATCTTCTCGACGAAGAGGCGCTCGAACTCGGCGGCGATTTTCTCGTGGACGATGAAGCGCTTGGCGGCGATGCAGGATTGGCCGTTGTTGATCGTTCGCGCCTTGACGGCCGTGGAAACCGCGGCCGCGAGGTCGGCGCTCGGCATCACGATGAACGGGTCGCTGCCGCCGAGCTCGAGCACGGCCTTCTTGATCTGCGCGCCCGCCTCGCGGCCGACGCTGACGCCGGCGCCCTCGCTTCCCGTCAGCGTCACGGCGGCGATTCGAGGATCGGCGACGAGGGCGGCGACGCGATCGGAGCCGACGAGGAGCGTCTGGAAGACACCTTCGGGCGCTCCCGCGTCGCGGAAGACCTCTTCGATCGCCAGGGCGCACTGCGGCACGTTCGAGGCGTGCTTGAGCAGGCCGACGTTGCCGGCCATGAGCGCCGGCGCGGCGAAGCGGAACACCTGCCAGAAGGGGAAGTTCCACGGCATGACGGCGAGCACCGGCCCGAGCGGTTCGTAGCGCACGTAGCTGCGGCGGGCGTCGGTCGCCACGGGCTCGTCGGCCAGGAACCGCTCGGCGCTCTCCGCGTAGTAGCGGCAGACCCACGCGCACTTCTCGGCCTCGGCGACGGCCGAGCCGATGGGCTTTCCCATCTCGAGCGTCATGATCCGGCCGAGCTCCTGCTTGCGGGCCTCGAGGGCGTCGGCGGCGCGGGAGACGACGCCCGCGCGCTCGGCGAAGGACGTTGCGCGCCAGCGCGGGAAGGCCGAGGCGCCGAGCGCGACGCGCCGCTCGACCTCCGGCTCGGTCAGCGGCGTGAACGTCCGGAGGGTTTCGCCGGTTGCGGGGTTGACCGAAGCGATCGCCATGAGCGTCCTTTCGCGGTCGGAGGCGTTCAGCTCCAGCGCACGCGCATCTCGCGCCGCTCGAGCATCTCGAAGAAGAGCTCTCCGGGGACGGCGGTCTCGGGACAGAGAACGCCGGGTGTGGTGATCGTCCGGCTCGCGAGGAGCTGGCCGGCGATCGAGAGGGGCACACCGGTGTCGAGACTCCCCGCCGGGACCCTCCAGGCGGGGTGGGGGAGGACCGAGAGGTCGGCCCGGCGCGCGACGGTCCGGCCCGCCTGCCGGCCCGTCAGCTCGACGCGGAGCGCGTCGCAGTCCGCCGGCTCTCCTCCGGGAACGGCCTGCCGCGCGGCGAGATCGAGCAGCACCTCGCGCGGCGAGAGCTTGCCGCCGATCTTCTCGCGCGAGGCGAACCCGAGGTCGACGAGGAAACGGACCTTCTCGGTGAACGACGGCTCGAAGGCGACCTTGAAGCTCGCCTCGCGCAGTCCCGGAAAGGAGCGCGGGAACATCGCGACCTCGGAGTGCAGCGTGTAGAGCGCCTCGGCGCGGCCGACGGGCGGGGGGAATTCGATCGTCTCGCGGCCGCTCATCGGCGGCACGGCGACCGCCTTCCCGCCGCGGAAGACCATCGGCTCGAGCGAGAATTCGTCGATGACCGTGTCGAGCGCGTAGGGCACCGGCAGCGGACCGGAGGCCCCGCGGTCGATGCACCCGACGCGGACGTGGACGGCGTCCACGGCGTCGAGGCCCCGTGCCAGGACGCCGGCCATGACGTTCGTGATTCCCGGGGTCGAGCCCATGCCGAGGAGCGCGGGGACACCGGCCTTCACGAAGTCGTCGTGCAGCGCGAACTGCTTGAGGGAGCCGTGATACAGGCCGCCGAGGTCCGAATACGGCACGCGGGCGGCGAGCGCCGCCTTCATGATCGGAACGTTGAGGTAGTACGTGACGCAGTTCAGGACCGCGTCGTGGCCTTCCAGGAGCCGCGCGGTCGCGGCCTCGTCGCGGGCATCGAGCGGCGCGCATCGGACGCGGGGGTCCGCGTGGGCGACGGGCTTCAAGTCGGCCGCGGTGATCGCGACCTCCGGGACGAACTCCAGGAGGTCGCGGACCACGACCTGGGCCATGGCGCCCGCGGCGCCGAGGACGGCGATCTTCATCGAGCCGACGGCCGACAGCGGACGGCTGACAGCTACTCCTCGTCCTTCTTGATGTCGGGCGTGGCGTCGTCGACTTCCCGGAGCGTCTCCTCGATGGCGCCGAGGACTTCCTTCAGGAGCTTTTCCGGGATGTTGAGCGCCGGCTCGATCCGGACGACCTTGGAGTTGGTCAGCGTGCCCGCGACGAGCACGCCGCGCCGGAAGAGGCCGGACACGACCTTGTAGCCGACCTCGGTGTTGACGAACTCGATGCCGAGGAGCAGGCCCTTGCCGCCGACGCGGTGGATCAGGCGGTCGAAGCGCATCTTCAGGCGGATGAGCTGGGCGAGGAGGAACTTGCCCTTCTTCGCGGCCTGGCCGGGCAGGTCGTCCTCGAGCGTGACGTTGATCGCCGCGATGCCCGCGGCGCAGGCGAGCGGGTTGCCGCCGAAGGTCGACGAGTGGATGAACGGGTTCGTCTCGAGCACGCTCCAGATCTTGGGCGTCGAGATGAAGGCCGACAGGGGCATGACGCCGCCGCCGAGGGCCTTGCCGAGGCACATGATGTCGGGGACGACGTCCCAGTGGTCGACCCCAAAGAGCTTGCCCGTGCGGCCGAGGCCGGTCTGGACCTCGTCGGCGATCAGGAGAGCGCCGTACTCGTCGCACGCCTTGCGGATGCGGGGCCAGAAGTCGTCGGGCGGGACGATCGCGCCGGCCTCGCCCTGCACGGGCTCCATGATGACGCCCGCGATTCCCTTGCCCGTCTGGTCGGCCTTGTAGAGCTCCTCGATCACCGCATCGGCGTCGCCGAACTCGACGAAGTGGATGCCCGGCAGCAGCGGCAGGAAGGGCTCGCGGTACTCCCACTTGCCCAGCAGCGACAGCGACCCGCAGCTCTTGCCGTGGAAGCCGCGCAGCGAGCTGATGAAGTTGGTGCGTCCCGTGTAGACGCGGGCGAGCTTGATCGCGCCTTCGACGGCGTCCGTCCCGTTGTTGATGAAGAAGGAGTACTGGAGGTCGCCCGGCGTGATCTCGCCGAGGAGCTCCGCGAGCGCTCCGCGCAGCGGGTCGAGCAGTTCCTGGGACGACAGCGGCATGCGCGCCAGCTGGTCGGCCACTGCCTTGACGACCTTGGGGTGGCGGATGCCGGCGCTGTAGATGCCGTAGCCGCCCAGGCAGTCGATGTACGTCCGTCCGGAGAGGTCGCGGAAGGTCGAGCCCTCGCCGTCCCACTCGAGGGCGGGGTTGTCCCGCATCTCGATGACCGACTTGCGGTACTCGAGGTAACCGCGGTTGTAATAGAACGAGAAGTTGTCGACCGTGTCGGTCGCGATCTTCTCCTTCTGCTCCGGCGAGAGCTCCTTCGCCGCGATGATGTCGAGCCAGCGCTGCGATTCCCGGATGAGCTCCTGCGTGTTCATGCGCGTTCCCTGTCCGCTCGTCAGTTCCTGCGTGGCCATGTCGTCCCCCGTTTCCCGATCGATGAAAGCGTCACCGCTGTCCGGCCGCGATGGGAGGGACGGCTAGGAATCTCCGACGCAGAAGAGGTGGCGTCTAGGCTTCTTGGAGCGCATGGTCGAGAACGTCCAGTCCCTCGGCCAGCTCGTCGTCCGTCACGACGAGAGGCATGAGGGTGCGAATCACGTTGCCGTGGGTGCCGGCGCCCACCAGCAGGAGGCCGGCTTCGTAGGCCTTCTTCAGGACGCGGTCGGTCCGATCCTTGTCGGGCTCCTTCGTCGCCTTGTCCCGGACGATCTCCAGGGCGCGCATCGCGCCGAGCCCGCGGGCGTCGCCGACGAAGGGGTGGCGGGCGAGGAACCCGTCGAACCGGGCGGCGACGGCGCGTCCGATCTCGGCCGCGCGCTCGGGCAGGCGGTTCTTCTCGAGGAACTCGATCGCGGCGAGCGCCGCGGCGCAGGCGACCGGGTTGCCCGCGTAGGTGCCGCCGAGGCCGCCGACCTGGGCGCTGTCCATGACGTCGGCGCGACCGGTGACGGCCGAAAGCGGCAGCCCGCCCGCGAGGGACTTGGCCATGGTGACGAGGTCGGGCTCGAGGCCGTAGTGCTCGGAGGCGAACATCTTCCCGGTCCGGCCGAAGCCCGTCTGCACCTCGTCGGCGACGAGCAGGATGCCGTGCTCGCGGCAAACCCTGGAGAGCGCGGCGACGTAGTCCGGCGGCGCGACGACGAAGCCGCCCTCGCCGAGGACGAGCTCGAGCACGACGCACGCGACCTTCTCGCCGGCGACCTGCGTCTTGAAGAACTCCTCGAGGTCCGCCGCGACGCCGCGCGGGCCGGGGCGGTAACCGCGGTACTCGTAGGGGAAGGGGAGCCGGTAGACCTCGGGCGCGAAGGGGCCGAAGCCGAACTTGTAGGGACGGACCTTGCTCGTCATGCTCATCGTCAGGAGCGTCCGACCGTGGAAGGCGTGCTCGAAGACGACGACGGCGTCGCGGCCGGTCGCGTGGCGGGCAATCTTGACGGCGTTCTCGAGAGCCTCGGCGCCGCTGTTGGTCAGCAGGGTCTTCTTCGGCCCGCGGCCGGGCGCGATGGCATTCAGCTTCTCGGCCAGGGCGAGGTAGCCCTCGTAGGGGGCCACGCTGAAGCAGGTGTGGGTGAAGCGCTCGAGCTGGGCCGCCGCGGCCCGGACGACTTCCGGGTTGGCGTGGCCGACGTTCAGGGTCCCGATGCCCCCGGCGAAGTCGATCAGGACGTTGCCGTCGACGTCGGTGAGGAGGGCCCCCCGGGCGCTCTCGGCGTAGACCGGGGTCGCGTGCCCCACCCCTCCGGGGACGGCCGAGGCCCGCCGCGCGGCCAGGTCCCGGGAGCGGGGCCCCGGCAGGGCGGTCTTCAGGCGGATCGAGGAAATGCGAGTCGCTGACATCTGAACACCAGGTCGGGTGAAACCGAAGGGTTGCAGCCTATCACGCGGCCTCGGGCAGCCGCCAGCCGTGACTGGAAGTCACGGCGGCACTGTCATTTGCGATAGGATGGGCGCAAGTGACCTCCGCTTCGGCGCACCCCGCGGAAACTCCCGCGCTCGAGCGCGTCCTCGGCCGTTCCGACCTGGTCCTTTTCACCGTTTGCGCCATCCTGACGATCGACACCCTGGCCTCCTCGGCGGCCATGGGCTACGCCTGGTTCTCCTGGTGGGTGATCACGATGGTCGTGTTCTTCATCCCGTACGGGCTGATCACGGCCGAGCTCGGGTCGGCCTGGCCGGGCGAAGGCGGCGTCTACGTCTGGGTGCGCGAAGCGTTCGGCCCGAAGTGGGGCTCGTTCGTGGCCTGGATGTACTGGATCAACAACGCCTACTGGATCCCGTCGGTCTACCTGATCTTCGCCGGCACGTTCGGCGAGATGTTCCTGAAGAAGACGTCGCCCTGGCAGGACGCCGGGATCGCCATCGCGCTGACATGGGTCACGGTCGCGATCGGCGTCGTCCGGCTCGAGATCTCGAAGTGGGTGCCGAACCTCGGCGCCGTCATCAAGGCGCTCATCTTCCTCGCGCTCGGCGTGTTGGGACTGTCGGCGATCTTCAAGGGGCGCGCGTCGGCGAACGCGTTTTCGGCACGAGGGCTGCTGCCCCAGTGGAACGACTCGGTCGCCTACCTCCCGGCCCTCCTGTACTCGACGTTCGGCTTCGAGCTGATGAGCTCGGCCGGAGGCGAGATGAAGAACCCGAAGCGTGACGTGCCGCGCGTCATCCTCTGGTCCGGCGTGCTGATCGCCGTGCTCTATTCGTTCGCGATCGGCGGGATTCTCTTCGCCGTGCCGGCGGGAAAGCTCTCGATCGTCACGGGCACGTGGGACGCGCTGTCCGTCCTCGGGAAGCAGTGGGGCCGCGCGGGGGACACGGTGGTCTTCCTGCTCGGGCTCGGGTTTCTCTACGCGTGCGTCGCCAACGTCGTTACCTGGAGCCTCGGGTCCAACCGCGTCGCCGCGGTCGCGGCGGAAGAAGGCGTGCTCCCGGAGGCGCTCGGACGGCTCCACCCGCGCTTCCACACGCCGGCGCTCGCCTTCGTCGTCATGGGGTTCGTCTCGACGGCGCTCCTCGTCGGCGGCGCGCTGCTCTCGAGCGACCAGTCGAACATCTTCTTCATGACGTTCCGCCTGACGTCGCTCTGCCTGCTGCTGTGCTACCTGCTCGTCTTCCCGGCGTTTCTCGTCCTGCGCAAGCGCCGCCCGGAGCAGCCCCGTCCGTACGTCGTGCCGGGAGGCCCCGTCGGCGCCGCGACCGCGGCCTGGGTCTGCACCCTGTACATCTTCGGGGCGTGCATCCTGTACTTCGTGCCGTCGCCGACGAGCCAGGCTCCGCTGAAGGAGGCGCTGATCCTGGCGGGGGAAATGGCGGTCACGGTGGTCGTCGGCCTCCTGCTGATACCGCGGCGCCGGGCATCGTGACGCTCTCCCGCCGCGACGCGCTGAAGCTCCTCGGCGCCGGCGCGGCGGCGTCGCTCCTGCCGCGGAACGCGAAAGCGCAAGCGCGGCGCCTTCCCGAGGGCACGCGGTCGACCGACGTCGTCGTCGTGGGCGCCGGGTTCGCGGGCCTCGCGGCCGCGCGAGTGCTCCTGCGGGCGGGCAAGCGCGTCGTCATCCTCGACGCGCGCGACCGCGTCGGGGGGCGCGTGAAGGCCGGCCGCATCGCCGGGCAGACGATCGACCTCGGCGGCCAGTGGGTCGGGCCGAAGCAGACACGGCTGCTCGCGCTCCTGAAGGAGTACGGGATCGCGACCATGCCGCAGTACGTGAAGGGGCGGGCGCTCGTCGAGCTCGCCGGGCACCGGTTCGCGGGACCGGGCGAGGAGGTCTCGCTCGGGAAGGAAGGCGACGCCGCGCTCGCGAAGGCGCTCGCGCGGATCCGCTGGCTGGTCGCGGAGGTGCCGCTCGAGACACCGTGGTCGGCGCCCAACGCCGCCGCCTGGGACCGGCTGACGATGGCGGACTGGATCGACGGGCAGACGCGCGACCCGCGGGCGCGGGCGATGCTGCGCCTGATGGTCGAGGGCCTCTACACGGCCGAGCCCGCGCAGGTCTCGCTCCTGTTCTTCCTGTCGTACATCAAGTCCGGCGGCAGCCTCGAAGAGCTGTGGGGCACGGAGAACGCGGCGCAGGCGTACCACGTGCCCGGGAGCATGCATCAGCTCGCCGGGCGAATGGGGGCCGAGCTTCTCGACCACCTGGCCCTCGGCGCGCCGGCGACGGCCGTCATCCAGGACGGCGAAGGCGTCACCGTCGACACGGCGTCCGGGGCGTGGCGCGGCGCGCGCGCGATCGTCACCGTGCCGCTGCCCCTGACGGTCCGCTTGCGCTGGGAGCCGGCGCTGCCGCCGGCGCGGGACGCCCTGGCGCAGCGCTCGCCGATGGGCTCGGTCATCAAGTACTGGGTCGCGTACCCCGAGCCGTTCTGGCGGAAGAGGGGGTGGAACGGGGACGTCACGAGCGACCGCTCCCCGACGTCGGGGTTCTACGACGCCTCGCCGCCCGACGCCAGCGTCGGCCTGCTCGTCGGGTTCATCGAAGCCGACGACGCGCTCGCGCTCACCGGGCGGCCGACGGAGGAGCGGCGGCGGCTCGTCGTCGCCCGCGTCGCGGACCTCCTCGGCCCCGAGGGCGCCTCGCCCCTCGACTACGTCGACAACGACTGGGTTGCCGAGCCGTGGACGCGCGGCTGCTACGGCGTCTTCATGGGGCCGGGCACGCTGACGACGCTGGGGCCCGCGCTGCGAGCGCCGTTCGAGCGCGTGCACTGGGCCGGGACGGAGTGCTCGCCGATCTGGTCCGGTTACATCGAGGGAGCCCTGCGCTCGGGGGAATCCGCGGCGGCGGAGGCCGTCGCCGCCTTGGGTTAGGATGCGCGATCGGGCGCTCCGAGCCGCCCGACACAATCTCTTCAGCCAGGAGAGGAATCGCATGTCGCAGAACTTGAAGAGCGCGCTCGAGGAATCCGCGTTCGTGCTCGACCTGATCGGCAAGAAGACCCTGCCCCCGCCCGAGCAGAAGCGCGTGATCGAGGAGTCGGTGAAGTACTGGCGCGAGTACGTCAACCCGGCGTTCCTCGAGTACCGGAAGTCGGTCTCGACGGACTACACGGCCGTCGAGTGGTCCGACGAGGGCGCGGTGTTCCGCGACATCCAGGGCAAGGAGTTCCTCGACATGCTCGGGGGCTTCGGCATCTACGTGACCGGCCACCGGCACCCGAAGGTCCTCAAGGCGGTGAAGGAGCAGCTCGAGAAGCAGGCGATCCATTCGCAGGAGCTGATCGACCCGCTGCGCACGTACCTCGCGCACCTGGTCTCGATGATCACGCCCGGAGACCTGCAGTACGCGTTCTTCACGAACTCGGGCACCGAGTCGATCGAGGCCTGCCTGAAGATGGCGATCCTGACGACGGGGAGGCACCACTTCGTCGGCACCCTCGGCGCGTTTCACGGCAAGTCGCTCGGCTCGCTCGGCGGGACGTCGAAGGCGGTCTTCCGCGAGCCGTTCCTCCCGCTCAAGCGCTGGACGCACGTGCCTTTCGGCGACGTCGACGCGCTGCGCATGATCGTCGCGAGCGGCGACTTCTCGGGCGACAAGGTCGCCGCGGTCGTGATCGAGCCGATCCAGGGCGAGGGCGGCATCAACGTCGCCCCGCCGGGTTACCTGGCGGCGGCGCGCGAGATCTGCGACAAGTACGGCGCCCTGCTCGTCTTCGACGAGGTCCAGAGCGGGATGGGGCGCAGCGGCAAGATGTTCTGCTGCGAGCACGACGGCGTCGTGCCGGACCTGATGGCGCTCGGCAAGGGCTTCGGCGGCGGCGTCATGCCGATCGGGGCGTGCGTGGGCACCCCGAAGACGTGGGAGAGGTACATCGAGAATCCGTTCCTCCACACGACGACGTTCGGCGGCAACCCCGTCTGCTGCGCCGCGGCGATCGCGACGATCAACGTGCTGCTCGAGGAGGACCTGCCGAAGCAGGCCGGCGAGAAGGGCGCATACATGCTGCCGCGCATGAACGAGCTCGCCAACGAGTATCCGAAGGTCATGAAGGGCGCGCGCGGGCGCGGCCTGATGCTCGGGATGGAGTTCCAGAACCACGATCTCGGCTACGAGGTCGCCAAGGCGCTCTTCGGCCGGGGCATTCTGATCTCGGGCACGTACATCAACGCCCAGGTGCTGCGCGTCGAGCCGCCGCTCGTCATCTCGTACCCGGAGATCGACCGGTTCCTCGCCGCGCTCGAGGGCTCGCTTCAGGACGTGTACAAGGAGCACTCGCTTTAGCACCGGGCGACCTGGCTTTCCGCCGATCGAGCAAGCCTGCTACTGGATGGCGGCGCGGCCGGCGCGCCCGTCGCGCCGCCTCGAAGGCGATGTCGCGGCCGACGTCGCGATCGTCGGGGGCGGCTTCACCGGGTTCTGGACCGCGCTCTTCCTCAAGGAGCTCGAGCCGTCGCTCGACGTCTGCGTTCTCGAGAAGGCGGCCGCGGGCTTCGGCGCGAGCGGCCGCAACGCCGGGATCGCGGGCGAGACGCTCGACCACTCGCACGAGCTCGCCGAGGTGCACTTCGGCGCCGACGAGGCTCGCGAGCTCGCTCGGATCGGCCGCGAGAATCTCGACGAGCTCGAGCGGTTCCTGACGGCGCGCAGCATCGACGCCGGCTTCCGCCGGCCAGGCCAGCTCATCGTCGCTCTCCGCGATTCGCAGCGGCCGGTGCTCGAAGTGGGCGCCCGGGCGGCCGAGCGGGTCGGGTCGCCCGGGTGGAGGCTTCTGTCGGCGGCGGAGGTCCGCGCCGAGATCGACAGCCCGCTCTACCGCGGCGGGCTGCTGGCGCCGCGCAACGCACTCGTCGACCCGGTGGCGCTCGTCGAAGGGTTGCGCGCCGAAGCGGTGCGGCTGGGCGTGGCCGTCTACGAGGGCACGGGCGCCGACGCGATCGAGCCGCGCGGCGACCGCGTCGTGATCCGGGCCGCGGAGCGGTCCGTCCGCGCGCGGCGCGCCGTGCTCGCCACCAACGCCTATTCGCACCGGCTTTTCCCGGCGCTCGTGAGCCGCTTTCTCCCGCTCTACGACTACATCCTCGTCAGCGAGCCTCTGTCGTCGGCGCAATGGGCGGCGGTCGGCTGGAAGCGCGGGCACGGCGCCGTCGACACGCGCACGTTCTTCAACTACTACCGTCCGACGGCGGACGGCCGCATCCTCTGGGGAACGAGCGAGGCCGCTTACTACCCGGGCAATCGCGTCGATGCCTCCTGCGACCACTCGCCGGCGCACTACGCGGCTCTGCGCGAGAGCTTCGCGCGGCATTTCCCGCAGCTGTCCGGCCTCGCGTTTCCCTTCGCCTGGGGAGGGCCGATCGCCTCGACGACTCGCCTGACGCCGTTCTTCGGGACGCTGGAAGGCCGGATTGCCTACGGGCTCGGCTACACGGGACACGGCATCGGTTCGACGCGGGTCGCCGGAAAGATCCTCGCGCACCTCGTTCTCGAGAAGCCGAGCCCGCTGCTGTCGCTCTCGATGGTGCGCCGCAAACCGTTCCCGTTTCCGCCCGAGCCGCTGCGGCGTCTCGCCGTCTCCTCCGTCACGCGCGCGCTGCGGCGGGTGGACGCGGGGAAGGCGCCGGGCCCGCTCCTGAAGGTCCTCGACGCGCTGGGGATCAGTTTCTCGTCGTAGCCGTCATTTCACCGGGACGACGACGATCTCGACCCCGTCCTGGGGCGCGCCGTTGGTGAGAACCGCGATTCGCGTGTCGGTGACGAACTGGAGCTGGCCGCGGTCGGTGATCCGCGCCGAGACGGCGTAGAGGTGGCTCGGCTCGACGTCGGCGTCGGAATACGGGATCGCGAACGCGATCGGGACCTGGCCGGGCTTCTCGATGATCTGTTTTCCGACGAGCGGCGCCTCGGCGTCGGCCCGCGAGACGTCGCGCAGCTCCACCTGGACGACCGCCTCGGGCGTGAGGGCGATCCGCTGGCGGTAGACGACCGTGCCGGTGAGTGTCGCAGTCGGGGCCGGGACGGGAACCGGCGAGGGCGCGGGCGGCGGAGACGGCTCGGGCGCGGTCGTCGGCGCGGCGAGCGGCGCCGGCGCCTCGGGAGCGGCCGGCGGCTTCTTCCCGCCCGCGCACGCCGTCGCCGCCAGGAGGAGCGTCCAGACGGCGAGGCGGCGCACGGCGGCTCTACTTCTTGACGAGGGCGTCCCGGATTTCCTTCAGGTACGTCTCGGAGGGCGACGGCGGCGGCGGCGCTGCGGCCATCTTCTTCGCGAAGCGGTTGAAGGGGACGATGATCAGGAAATAGAGGCCGGCGGCCTTGATGAGGAACGCGATGATCGCGTTCAGAAAGTTGCCGATGGCGACCGGACCCGCCTTGATCGCCGAGAAGTCGGGTGCGCCCCCGAACATGCCGATGATCGGCGTGATCAGGTCCTTGACGAGAGAGTCCACGATCGCGCCGAAGGCGGCGCCGATGATAACGCCGACGGCGAGGTCGAGCACGTTTCCCCGGGCGATGAAGTCGCGGAAGCCCTTGAGCATGGCCGTCTCCTTTCGAATGAAGTCCTCGACGTTTGCGTCTCGTCGCTAGCCGGGCGGCTTCTGGGGCGCCGGCCGCGGAGCGGGTGCCGACCGTGCCGGTTGTGACGGCCGGGATTGCTGCGGGGCCTTCTGCGGCGGCGGGCTCATGCGGGCGTTGCCCGCCTGCCGGCCCTGCTGCTCGCGCGAGAGCTGGTTGAGCGTCCCCGAATCGACCGAGGGCCGCGCCGGCGGCGGTGCCGGCCGCGTCGAAGGCTGCGACGGGCGGCTTGGCGGCTGTTGCGGCGCCGGCCGCGTCGAGGGCTGCGACGGCGAGGTTCCCGGCCGCGACGGCTCGACCGGCTTCCACTGGCCACCCTGGTTCGTCTCCCAGCCGGGCTTGCCGCCCGGACGCGGACGGTACACGTTGCCGTCGGGGCCGGCATAGACGTTGTCGGGCTTCGTGGGCCGCGTGGCGGGCGTTCCGGGAGCGGGCCGCGTCGACGGATTCGTCGCCCCGGGCGCCGGACGCGCGCCCGGGTTCGTGGTGCCCGGCGCGGGACGCACGGAAGGATTGGTGCCCGGGGCCGGCCGCGTCGCCGGAGACCCTGGAGCCGGCCGCACTCCCGGAGCGCCGGGCGCGGGCCGAGTCGCGGGCCTTCCGGGCGCGGGTCGCACGGGCATCGTCCCGGGCCTTGGCTGCGGGCGCACCGCGGGCTTCACGCCAGGCAGCGGTTTGCCGGCGCGGTTGTACACGTTGACGTGGCTCCAGTTGTACCCGGGCGGCCGCCCGTACGGGACGGGGCGCCCGTGGTAGTAGGGCGGCCGATACGCCGGCGGCCTCGGCCGCCAGCCGTAGTACGGGCCCCACCACGGGTTGTAATAGGGACGGTAGCCGCCCCACCCGAATCCCCAGCCCCAGCCGGACCACGGGTTCCAGCTGATGCCGACGCCGAAGCCCCACGTCCACGGCGCACCGTACCAGTAGCGGCCGATCCACGGCCGGTAGTACCAACCGGTGCCGTAGACGACGGTACCCCACGGTGAGTAGCAAGTCCCGAGGTATCCCGGCGTGTAGCCGACCCAGACGACCGTCGGCGAGTAGCGGTAGACGCGGACGTACGTGACGTAGTGGATCGGCGACGCCGTCGGAATCGTGTAGATGACGGGCGGCACGGCGGTCGCGACGACCCAGGGGCCGACGGGCGCGCCCGCCGTGAACCAGACCCCGTTCTGGACCGCATAGTAGGACCCGGGGTCCACGCGGATCACGGGCGTCGGCGAGTTGACGGCGTACTGGAGCGACGTGTCGGGGACGCTCTCGAACTTCGGATCGCCGTCGTACTGGGACTGGAACTTGGCCTCGTCCCGGTTGACCTCCGCCGTCTGCGGGATGCTGTTGGCGATGACGGCTTCCTGCGCGGCGGGCGTCCCGGGCACGGTCGCGAGGACGTTCGACTTGGGATCGGTCTGCGGGATCTTCGCGAAGTCGCTCGGGAGCCTGGTGCCGTCGACGAAAGTCCACGGGCCGTCGAGCGCCTTCGCGCGGAACCAGCGGCCGGTCAGCGGCACGTAGTAGTTCTGGTCGGCGAGGTAGAAGAGGATGTCGCCGGTCGTGTTCGTGACGTAGAGGAGCTGCGTGCCCGTCACCGGCTTCATCTGCGCCTGGCCCGAGGTGACGATGAGCTCCGCCGGCGTCGTGCTGACGAGGATCTCCGGCGCGCGGCCTTCGGCGAGGACGCCCTTGACGTCGTCGCTCGTCTCCTCCATGAGGTCGACCTGCGACTGGTTCTCGTCCTTCGCGATGGCGTCGCGAATCGCCTGGACCGGCGTCGGCGCGCTCGCGGCGAGGCGCCATGGGCCGGTCGCGGCCGACGCCGTCAGCCACTTGTCGGCGATCGGCATGTAGTAGGTGCCGCCGGCCTTCAGGATCAGGCCACGCGTGTTGATGACGCGGTCGATGCCCTCGGCGCCCTCGACCGGCCGGAGCGCGGGGTCGCCGTCGATCAGGACGAGGACGGCCGGCGTCGTGCGGTAGTAGATCGTCGGCGGGTCGTTCTTCAAGGGAACGGCGCTGCCCTTCGCGTCGGCGTGGGTGATCGCGAGGTTCGCCTCGATCCGCTCGAGCGAGACGGTGCGGCCCGACTCGGTGTTGGCGCGGATGACCTGGAGGTACTGCTCGACCTTGTCGCCCGCCGTCGGGAAGTTCGCCTTGACGACCTGGATGTCGTCGAGCCGGACGAGGCGGCTCTCCTTGTCGATCGAGACGTTCGCCTTGATCCAGATGACGCCGTAGGTCGTCTGCTTCTTGTCGCCCACTTGCGTCTCGACCTGGACGGCCGCGCGGGCTTCGAGCACGGCCGCGTCGAACGTGTCGATCTGCGGCTGGTAGATCGTGAACGTCGTGTCGCCGGCGGTGACGACGCGCGGCCAGACGAGGTCGCCCTCGGGCTCCTGGTCGTTCCCGGCCTCGACGGCGTCGTCGGCGGCGGGCTGTTGAGCCGAGGCGGGTTTCGCGAGGACCGCCGCGAGGGCGAGCGCGAGCAGGAGTCGAAAGGCGCGGCCAGGGAACTGGGACATCACGCTCCTCCGTATGGCAGGGCCTTAGTATCACGGACGGGCGGCTGAGGTTCGGGCCGTCCGGCGTTAGAATCGATCTCGATGCTCCGCGCGCGTCCCACGCTTCGCGACGTCGTGGCGGCGGCCGGCATCGTCCTCTCGGCCGCGCTCCTCGCCGCCGCGGGCGTGCCGTTCTGGGGCGCGACCGAATCCTCGCCGGCCGGCACGCGGGTGTCGGCGCTGAAGCCGGGCCAGTTCATCTGGGATGCCGCGGCCGCTCCGTCGGGTCCGATCGTGGTGATCGTCAGCCTTCCGGAGCAGGTCGCCCGGGTGTATCGCAACGGGATCGGGATCGGCGTCGCGAAGGTCAGCACGGGGAGAGCGGGTCACCTGACGCCGACCGGTGTCTTCACGATTCTCAACAAGGACAGGGACCATCGCTCGAAGACCTACGACAACGCGCCGATGCCTTATTCCGAGCGCCTGACGTGGGATGGCATTGCGCTCCATGCGGGCGGCCTGCCCGGATATCCGTCGTCGCACGGCTGCGTGCACCTGCCGACGCGCTTTGCGCAATTGCTCTTCGGGATCACCGAAGTCGGCATGACGGTCGTGATCGCCAACGACGTCAGCGCCCCGGTCGAGGTCTCGCATCCGAAGTTCCTCATCCCCGTCTCCGCGCAGTCGGGCAAGGACGACCTCGAGCCGCGCCTGGCGCCGGACGAGCCGTCGCGGTGGCAGCCGGAGAAGTCCCCCATGGGACCGGTGTCGATCGTCGTCAGCGCCGCCGACCAGCGCGTCCTCGTCCTGCGCAACGGCGTCGAGATCGGGCGCGCGCGCCTGAGGGTCGCGAACCCGAGCGTGGCCTTCGGCACGAAGGCTTTCGTGCTTCAGGCCTCCGATCCCGTCGCGCCGGCCGGTGTGGACAGCCCGACGGGCATGCGCTGGGTGGGCATCGCGCTGCCGGGCTCGTCGATCGCGGGCCAGGAGCTGGACGACCGGGCCGGCGTGAGCGCTCCGGCGGACTTCATCACCCACGTCTTCGCGATCCTCGAGCCGGGCGCGACGCTCTACGTGACGGACCACTCGGTGCTCGAGTCGGCCGGGACCCCGCTGAACGTCCTGAACGCGGACCCTCCGCCGTCCACCTAGGACGGCTGCTCAGCGCGGCGCGACGGAGATGCTGGCGGCGAGGAACTCGGAGCGCGCGAGCCAGTCGCGGTCGGGGTAGTAGGCCACGACGAGGGAACCGTCGCGGATCGCATCGATCAGGCGCGCGGCGATCTCCGGGCGGACGGCCGGGCAACCCCAGCTGCGCCCGAGTCGGCCGAGCGTCGTCGCCGTCCTCGTCGAGACGTAGGGCGCTCCGTGCAGGACGATGTCGCGCTCGCGCGCCGCGTCGTTGAAGCCCGCCTCCAGGCCGTCGAGGCGCAGCGACAGGCCGTTGTGCCCGAGGTAGGGCGCTCCCGACAGGAAGACACCGAGGCTCGTCATGCGGCTGCCGGGCGCGTTGGAGAAATGCTCGGTCGCGTTTTCGCCGCTGCCGCGGCCGTGCGCGACGAGCTCCTGGAAGACGACCCGGCCGGACGGCATCTCCAGGACGAAGAGCCGAGGTTCCGTCGAGGGACGCGAGTAGTCGATCACCGTCAGCACCTCCGGCCGGCGGACGGCGCCCGACTCCACGGCGTGGCGCCAGGCCTTCTGCGCGGTCTCGACCGCGGGCCGGGAGGCCGCCGGAACCGCCGGGGACAGCCCCGCGGCCGGGGCCGGCGCCGTGACGAGCAGGGCCGTGAGGAGAAAGTGCGGTCCCATGGGTCGATGGTTCAACAAGGCGACGGGCGGGGAATTCCCGGGAGCGGGGTCACGGGCGCCCGACGCCGAGGGCGTCGGCGACGCGGTTGATGTAGTTGAACCAGGCCGCGATCAGGGTGATCTGGAGGATGCCCCGGTCGTCGAATCCGGCGGTCCGGAGCTTTTCGTGGTCGTCGCGCGAAATCCGGGTGGCGTCGCGCGTGAGCTGGACGACGAAGTCGAGCATGACACGGTCGCGCTCGGCGATCGGGGCGGTGCGGTAGTCCTTGCGGATCGCCTCGACCAGGCCGTCGTCCAGGGTCACCCGACGCAGAAACTCTGCGTGCGACTCGATTCAATAGTGGCAGCGGTTGGCGACCGAAACGACCGTGGTGATCATCTCGTGCTGGCGGCGCGTCAGCGGGAGGTCCGGGTCCATGAGCGCGCCGAAGGTCGCGAACGCGTGGTGGAGGGCGTCGGGGATCAGCGAGTGCGAGGCGACGATCGAGCCCGCTTCGTCGGTCAAGCCGGTCGGCGTCGCGTACTCCTTCGGGTAGAGCGCCTGCTCGCTCGCGCGCGCATCGCGCAGCTTCGCGTCGCCTTCCGACGGGGCGATCGTCTTGATCCAGGTCATCGGGGCGCTCCCTTCGTGACGGCTCCATCGCGGCGCCGCGGCGCGAGGAGGGCCTGCGCCGGGACTCCGAGCAGCACCAGGGCGAAGCCTGCCAGAACCTGCAGCGGACGGGCAAGCGCCATCGCGAGGACGGCGGCGGCGAGAAAGAGAAGGAAGAGCAGGGTGGTCAGCGGAAAACCCGGCACGGCGAAGGACGGCGAGGCGGGGCGGCGCCGCCGCGCCGCGAAGAGCCCGGCCGCGGCGAGTCCGACGAAGACGAGAGCCGTGCCGAGAAAGAAGGCGACGATCTGGTCGAAGCTCCCGGTCAGGACGAGGCCGCTGGCGATGACGGCGAGAAGGGCCGTCGCGCGCACGGGAGCGCCGGTCCGCGGGCTCGTCGCGCCGAGGGCCGGCGGAAACAGACCGTCCTCCGCCATGGCGACGTAAACCCGCGGCGCCATGAGGACGAGCGCCATCGCGGAGCCGAGCACCGAGACCACGACGACCGCCGAGAGGACCGCCGGCCCGGAGGGTCCCAGCATCGCCCGACCGGCGAGCCGCGCGAGGTCGGCCGCCGTCGGCGCCGCGCCGATCGGCACGAGATACAGGAAGGCGGCCGTCACCGCGACATAGGAGACCGTGACGACCGCGACGCCGAGGGCGAGGGCCCGCGGGAGCGTCCGCGCGCCGTCGCGGACTTCGCCGGTGACCCGGCTCGCCTCCCAGAAGCCGCCGAACGAGTAGAAGACCGAGATGAACCCGAGGCCGAGCGCTACCGAAAGCGCCGGCGCGCCGGGCCGGCGCGCGGCGAAGGGCTCGAGGTTCGCCCAGGATCCGCGGCCCGCGAGAAAGGCCGTCCCGACGATGGCCGCGAGCGCGAGGAGCTTGAAAGCCGTCAGGAGGTTCTGCACGAGAACGCTCGGGCGGAGGCCCGTCATGTTCACGAGCGCGAGGCCCCAGATGACGGCGAGCGCGACGGCGCGTCGGTGTCCGGCCGCCGTGGGCGAGAGCACGCCGGCGTACTGCGCCAGGCCCACCGCGAGCGCCGCGACGATGCCCGGGTCCATCACGAGCATCGCCTGCCAGCCGTACAGGAAGCCCGCGCGCCGGCCGAAGGCCTCGCTCAGGTAGACGTACGTTCCGCCCGAGCGCGGATAGCGCGCCGCGAGCTCGCCGTAGGTCCAGGCCCCCGCGAGGACGAGCAGGCCGCCGACGATCCACAGGGCGAGCGTCAGCGCGGGCGATGCGAGCGCGCCGATCAGCTGTGCGGGAGTCAGGAAGATGCCGACGCCGATGGTGTGGCCGACGACGAGGGCCGCCGCCGACCAGAGGCCGATGCGCTTCGTCGAGTCGGTCAAGTCCTCGGATTTTCCTACAGGTGGCCCGCCCGGCCGG
>DATJXB010000195.1:0-27322 GCA_035500755.1 Thermoanaerobaculia bacterium
GGTCCGCTCCGTCGCGCGCGACCGGGCCGCCACGCGGCGCCGGCGCTGGCTCGCCGCCGCCGCCGCCGCGGCTCTGTTCTCCTTCTGCGCCGGACTGGCGCACGAGCGGGCGCGGCAGGCCACGCCCGAGCCCGAAGAGTCCTACGCGTCCCTCGCGACGCCGCCGAGCGCCCTGACCGAGCTGCTGCCGAATTGAGGGGATGCGGGCCCATGTCCCGCATCCCGCGTCCCGCATCTCCGCGGCGGCACTGCAGCTAGACTGTCGCTCGTGCCTCTGCGCCTCACGACTGCCGGCGAGTCCCACGGTCCCCGTCTGACCGCGATCCTCGAGGGCATGCCGGCCGGCCTGACGATCGACCCGGCCTTCGTCGCCCGCGACCTCGCCCGGCGCCAGCACGGGTACGGCCGCGGCGGCCGCATGAAGATCGAGAAGGACACGGCGCTGTTCGAGGGCGGCGTGCGCGGCGGCCTGACGCTCGGCACCCCCATCGCGATCGGAATCGTCAATGCCGACTTCGCCAACTGGGCCGGGGTGATGGACCCCTTCGCCGTCGACCCGGCGCGGGCGTCGGCGAAGCGCCTGACGCGGCCCCGCCCCGGGCACGCGGATCTGGCGGGCGGCATGAAATTCGGCGCGCGCGACCTGCGCGACGTGCTCGAGCGCGCCTCGGCGCGGGAGTCGGCCGCGCGCGTGGCGGCGGGCGCCGTCTGCAAGCTCCTGCTCTCCGCGAGCGGGATCCGCGTGGCGAGCGGCGTGCTCTCGGTCGGCGCCGTCGTGGACACGCAGTCGGCGCGCCGCTTCGCCGCTCTCGAGAAGGTTCGCGACGACTCGCCCCTGCGCGCCGTGGACGCGCGCCTCGAGCCGGCCATGGTCGCGGCCGTGGACGAGGCCCGCTCCCGCGGCGAAACGCTCGGCGGCTCGATCCTCGTCGCGGCCGCCGGCGTGCCGCCCGGCCTCGGCTCCTACGCCTCGTGGGACCGGAAGCTCGACGGCCGCCTGGGTCAGGCGCTCCTGTCGGTGCCCGCCGTCAAGGCCGTCGAGCTCGGCTCGGCCATCGAGGCGTCGCGGGGCCCGGGCTCCGCCGCGCACGACGAGATCGAAAAGGGAAAGGACGGCGCGCTCCGCCGCCGGACCAATCGCGCCGGCGGGCTCGAGGCCGGCGTCACCAACGGCGAGGACCTCGTGGCCGTCGCCTACATGAAGCCGATTTCGACACTCGCCCGCGGCCTCGACTCGATCGACCTCGAGACCGGCGAGCCGTCGCGCGCGGCCTACGAGCGCAGCGACGTGACCGCGGTGCCGGCCTGCGGCGTCATTCTCGAGGCGATGCTCGCCTTCGTCCTCGCCGACGCCGTTCTCGAGCTGACGGGCGGCGACCGGCTCGAAGACGTCCTCGCGCGCCTCGCGGCGCATCGCGAACGCGTGCGCCGCTACCCGGCCTGAGGACCCGGCGCTAGGACGCGCGCCCGCGCACCGGCTGCTGCCGGGCGATCTGGACGCGGCTGTACTCGGAGAGGGCCCGCCGCACGATGCGGCGCAGGTTGCGCATCCGCCGCTCCGCGCGCTGCCGCTCCTCGGCGCGCGCCTGCGCTTCGCGCCGGTGGACGACCTCGCGCACGAGCAGGTCCACCGCCCGCTTCCAGCGCGCGTAGGCGATCTCGGCGAGATCGAAGGTTTGCGTCACGCCGTCTCCAAGAATACTCCTGGACGAGGCCGGGCGAGCCTATTCCGCGCCGGGAGGCGGCTGGACCGTCGCGGGCGCCGAAGTCGCCCACATGCGCTCGAGCGAGACGTCATGTTCCGAAAGGCGCAAATCGAGCATCGCGAACCGCGGATCGGTGGGCGTCAGGCCGTCTTCCCCGCGGCGCCAGTACTCGTAGTGCACCGCCGGAAACATCGCCCATCCGGTCGTACCGACGGTGCCCAGGCGCGTTCCGCGCCGCACCCGGTCGCCCCGGCGGACGTCGACGCGGTTCAAGTGGCCGTAGACCGTCACGCCCGGGGCGCCGTGCGAGACGACGACCAGGTTTCCGAAGCGCCACAGCCGCGCGTTGCTCGCCGGCGGGATCCGCCCGGCGAACACGACCGTCCCGGAAGCCGGCGCCACGACCGACGCGCCGGCCGGCGCCGCGAGGTCCATGCCGGCGAAAAACTCCTCGGTCCCGGTCCAGGGCGACACGCGCGGCCCGAAGCGCGACGCCGGCTCGACGAGGTCGCTGATCAGGGGAAGAACCGACGGGATCTGCGCCGCGACGCCGGCCGCGGATGCGTCGCGCGCCTCGACGAGCGTCACCGCCCGGGCGAGGCCGGCGCCGTAGCGCTGCAGCCCCTGGGTCCCCGACTCCGCGTCGCGGCCGGCGAGCACGCCGCTCTCGGGGTTCAGGCTGGTCGGCCAGCCCGTGGGCGTCACACCGTAGAGAAACGCGATCCGACCGACGAGGTCGCCGAGGTCGAGGGCCCGTTCGCGCAGGCCTCCGACGCGCGCCTCGAGCTCGCCGCGTTCCTTCGCGACGACGGCCGACGACCGCGCCAGCGCTTCCGACCCTTCGGCGCGCAGGGCCCGCCGGGCCACCGTCGGCACCGTCACCCAGAGCGACACGGAGAGAGCGGCCGCGATCGCGGTGACGGTCAGCGCCGCGCGCTCCCCCCGGTCGCCGAGCGCGACCGTGCGCACCGAGCCGCGGCGCGAGGCCGGGTGGAACTGAAACTCCACGCGGCTACGGTCCGGGCTCGAACGTCGCGACGACGCCGAGCTCCCGCGTGTCCGCCGAGCCGCCGACGCGCCGCGGCACGAACGCCCGGGACAGCCCGAAGACGAAGTCCCGGGCCGACGCGGGCGGCGCCGAGAGCCTCAGGGTCGTGCCCTGGCCGGGCTCGAGGGTGCGGGAGAACGTCTCGCCGTCGCCGCCGCCGGTCAGCACGACGCTCTTGCCTTCCGGCGTGAAGAGCGCGAGCGAGAGCCGCGTCGCTTCGCCCGGCGGCACCCGCAGCGCGAACCGCCGTCGCGTCCACCGGAACGCCCCGCCGGGCCCGATCTCCTCCGCATGGAATCCGATGCGTCGAGAGTAGCGGAAGGCCTCGCCGGCGTCGAGCGTGCCGAGCGCCGACCAGGCCGCGGCCGCCGCGTAGACGGCGAGGCCCCCGGTCCGGAGGCGCGCGGGCCACCGCGAAGTCGCGGGAACCTCCGGCCGCGACGCGACCGCCGCGAGCAGGAAGAAGACGAGCGCGGAGTCGCCGGCGAACCAGTGAGACCCGGTCGTGAGCGCGGCGAGGAAACCCAGAAGCGCCGCTCCCGCGCCGGCCGCCGCGGCGGAGCCGTTCGGGTCGCGGACCGCCGCCCAGCCCTCGCGCGCCAGGACCGCCGCCAGCGCGAGGGTGAGCGCGAAACCGATCGCGCCGGTCTCCGCCAGGGCCTGCAGGTAGGCGCTGCCCGGGTTGTCGCTCAGCGCGTGCGGAAGCCCCTGCTCGGCGAGAAGATTGGGAAGCTGCCACGCGAACGCTCCGAGCCCGGCGCCCTCGACGGGCCGGCGCTCGAAGAGGCGCTCGGCATTCGACCACAGGACCGGCCTCGCCGAGGCTCGGTAGCCGAGCGGCACGCGCGGGTCGAAGAACTCGACGACGCGCGCCCCCGCATTTCCGGGAGTCCCGGGCATCCGAAGAAGCGCCAGGATCGCGACGAGCGCGGCGATCCCGACCACGGCGAGCCGCGCGCGCCCGGGAATCGCCCGCGCGAACACCAGCACGGCGAGGCCGACGGCCGCGAGGACCAGGCCGCTGCGCGAGCCCGACAGAACGAGGCCCGCCGCGAGCACCGGCAGCGCCAGGAGGGCCGCCACGCGGCGGGACGGCGACGCCGCGCCGAGCGCCGCCGCCGCGGGAAACGCGCTCGCGCACAGCATCCCGAGCGAGTTGGGGTCGACCGCGGCCCCGGAGAACCGTCCCGTCGCTTTCCAGAACGCGCTCGTCTCGAGCGCGAGCCAGCCCGCGCGCTCGGCCAGGGCGACGGCGGCGGAGAGGGCCGCGCCGGCGACGGCGAGCGCGAGGACCCGCTCCCGGACCGCGCGGCCGGAACGGCGCAGGATGAAGAAAAACGCCGCGCCCGCGGCAACCGCCGCGAACGTCAGGACCGTCCCGCGGATCGCGGCGACGTCGGTCAGTCCTTCGACGTTGACGGTGCGCAGCTTCAGGTCGCGGACGAGCGCCCAGAGCGTCCGCGCCCGGACGATCGCGAGCGCCGCGGCCATGGTCCAGAGCCAAAGCACGGCGCGCAGCGTCCGGTCCGCGCGCGAGGGATCCGGAGCGCTCTCGAAGTCGTAGAGGAACCGGAACGTCCAGCCGCCGGCGAGCCCCAGGAACACGAGCAGCGGCCACGCGATCGCATCCGCGCCGCCGGAGAGCCGGTCGCCGAGGCCGACCAGCGGAAAGAGAAACGCGAACAGGGCGAGCCCGCGGCGGGGGCTCGCCGCGGCCGCCAGCGCGACGAGGCCGGAGAGCGCCAGCACCGGAAGCCGGTCCCGCGAGGCCGGCGGGAAACCAATCGAGAAGATTTCGAAATAGCCGGCGCCCGCCGCCACCAGGCACGCCAGGCGCGCGAGCCCTCCCGGCCGTCGCGCCGGCGTGTCGTTCACGCGAGGGACCGGGGCCCGGCCGGCCTCATCCCCGGTGATACTCCTGCAGCGGCGCGACCCCGGTCGCTTCTTCCTGGCGCGAGCGGATGCCTTCGACCGCCGCGGTCGCCGCCGACAGCGTCGTCAGGCACGGAATGGACAGGCGCAGCGCCGCCGCGCGGATCGCGGCCTCGTCGAAGCGCGACGCCCGGCCGAGCGGGGTGTTGATGACCATCTGGATCTCGCCCGCCTCCATGCGGTCGACCGCGTTGGGACTGCCCTCGTTGACCTTGTAGACCGGCTCGGCCTCCACACCGGCCTCGCGCAGCGCCTCGACGGTCCCGCGCGTCGCGCACAGCGCGAACCCGAGGTCCACGAGCTCGCGTCCGATCGGGACCACCGCCGCCTTGTCATACGGATTGACCGTCAGAAACGCCCGGCCCGACAGCGGCAGTCGCATGCCCACGGCCTCGCACGCCTTGGCGAAGGCGTCGCCGAATCGCGGCGAAACGCCCATCACCTCGCCCGTCGACTTCATCTCGGGCCCGAGGAGGACGTCCTCGCCGGGGAACTTGCGGAACGGGAAGACCGGCCCCTTGATGAAGAAGTCGGCCGGGTCGCGCTCGGACGGCAGATTCAGAGACGCCAGCGTCCGGCCGGCGGCCAGCAGCGCCGCGGCGCGGGCCATCGGCACGCCGATCGCCTTCGACACGAAGGGCACCGTCCGGGAGGCGCGCGGGTTGACCTCGAGGACGTAGAGCTTGCCGTGCTGGATCGCAAACTGGATGTTGACGAGACCGCGCACCGAAAGCCCGATGGCGAGGCGGCGGGTCGCTTCGCGGATCTCCTCGAGCAGGTTCGGCGGAATCTTCCACGGCGGCAGCACCGAGAACGAATCGCCCGAGTGGATGCCCGCCTCTTCGATGTGCTGCTGGACGCCGCCGATCCAGGCCGCCGCTCCGTCGCAGAGCGCGTCCACGTCGAGCTCGACGGCGTCGTCGAGGAAGCGGTCGATCAGCACGGGGTGCTCCCCCGAGCTGGCCACCGCCGCCGCCACGTACGACGCCAGGAGCGCCTCGTCGAAAACGACGGCCATCGCGCGCCCGCCGAGCACGTACGACGGCCGCACGACGAGCGGGTACCCGATCCGCCGGCCGGCCTCGACCGCTTCCTCGAGGTTGCGCGCCTCGGCGTGCGGGGGCGCGGCGAGGTGGAGATCGGCGAGCAGCCGCCCGAAGCGGCCGCGGTCCTCGGCGAGGTCGATCGACTCGGGCGAGGTCCCCCAGATGGGGTACCCCGCGGCCTCGAGCGCACGGGCGAGCTTCAGCGGCGTCTGGCCGCCGAACTGCACCAGGACGCCGTCGGGCCTCTCGTTGTCGAGGACGGTCGCGACGTCCTCGAAGGTCAGCGGCTCGAAGTAGAGGCGGTCGGACGTGTCGTAGTCGGTCGAGACGGTCTCGGGATTGCAGTTGATCATGACCGTCTCGAAACCCGCCTCCGAGAGCGCGTAGCACGCGTGGACGCAGCAGTAGTCGAACTCGATGCCCTGGCCGATGCGATTCGGGCCGCCGCCCAGAATGACGACCTTGGGCTTGTCCGTTCGCACGGACTCGTTCTCGTCCTCGTACGTCGAGTAGAAGTACGGCGTCGCGGCCTCGAACTCCGCGGCGCACGTGTCGATCGTCTTGTAGACCGGCACGATCCCGAGCTCGCGCCGCCGCGCCCGCACGTCGAGCTCGCTCGCGCCGGTCTTTCGCGCGAGCGCCCGGTCGGAGAGTCCCAGGCGCTTGGCTGCCCGCAGCTCCTCACGGCCGACCGACGCGAGCCGCCGCCCGGCGAACGCCTCCTCGGCCGCGACCATCCGCTGCACGCCGTCGAGGAACCACGGGTCGATGCGCGTGTGCGCGGCGACCTCGTCGACCGTCATTCCGTCGAGGAACGCGCGCCGCAGGTGAAAGAGACGCTCGGCCGTCGGCTCCTCGAGCTTCGCGAGGAGCTCCTCCCGAGGCAGCGGGCCCTGGCCGTCGTCGAGCCCGTCGCGGCCGATCTCGAGCGAGCGCACCGCCTTGCCGAGCGCTTCGGGGAACGTCCGGCCGATCGCCATCGCCTCTCCGACCGACTTCATCTGGATCGTCAGCCGCGCGTCGGCCCGGGGGAACTTCTCGAAGGTCCAGCGCGGGATCTTCACGACGACGTAGTCGAGCGACGGCTCGAAGCAGGCCGGCGTCTTCTTCGTGATGTCGTTCGGAATCTCGTCGAGCGTGTAGCCGACGGCGAGGAGCGCGGCGATCTTGGCGATGGGGAAGCCCGTGGCCTTGGAGGCGAGCGCCGAGGACCGCGAGACGCGCGGGTTCATCTCGATGACCACGCGGCGGCCGGTCTTCGGGTCGACGGCAAACTGGATGTTCGACCCGCCCGTGTCGACGCCGACCTTGCGGATGACGGCCTTGGCCTCGTCGCGCATGTCCTGGTACTGGCGGTCGGAGAGCGTCATCTGGGGCGCCACCGTGATCGAGTCGCCGGTGTGGACGCCCATGGCGTCGAAGTTCTCGATCGAGCAGACGATGATCACGTTGTCCGCGTGATCGCGCATCACCTCGAGCTCGAACTCCTTCCAGCCCTCCACCGACTCCTCGATCAGGACCTCGTGCGAGGGCGACTCGGAGAGGCCGTGGCGGACGATCTTCTTGAAGTCGGCGGCCGAGCGGGCCACGCCGCCGCCCGAGCCGCCGAGCGTGAAGGACGGGCGGATCACGAGCGGCAGGCCGATCTCCTTCGCGATCGCCTCGGCCTCGGCGAGGGACGTCGCCCGGCCGGACTTCGGCACCGCGGCGCCGATTTCGAGCATCGCCTTCTTGAAGAGGTCGCGGTCCTCCGCCAGCCGCATGGCGTGCTCGTTGGCGCCGATGAGCTCGACGTTGCGCTTTTCGAGGACGCCTCGCTCGGCCAGGGCGAGGGCGAGGTTGATCGCCGTCTGGCCGCCCACCGTCGGCAGGATCGCGTCGGGCCGCTCGCGGTCGATGATCCGCTCGAGGAAGTCGGGCGTCAGGGGCTCGACGTACGTCGCGTCGGCCAGCTCCGGGTCGGTCATGATCGTCGCCGGGTTGGAATTGACGAGGACGACCCGATACCCCTCCCGCTTGAGCGCGCGAACCGCCTGGGTTCCGGAGTAGTCGAACTCGCACGCCTGACCGATGACGATCGGCCCCGACCCGATGACGAGGATCGATCGGATGTCTTCGCGCTTGGGCACCGGGGCGGGAGTATAGCGGTCGTCACGAGCCTGTAGAATCGGCCGGAAGCGCGCTCCCATGACGATGATCGGGCAGACCCTCTCTCACTATCGCGTGCTCTCGAAGCTCGGCGGCGGAGGCATGGGCGTCGTCTTCGAGGCCGAGGACCTGAAGCTCGGCCGCCGCGTCGCGCTCAAGTTCCTGCCCGAGGAGCTCGGCCGGGACGCCCAGGCCCTCGAGCGCCTCCAGCGGGAGGCCCGGGCCGCCTCCTCCCTCCAGCACCCCAACATCTGCACGATCTACGACGTGGACGAGCACGAGGGCCAGCCCTTCATCGCGATGGAGCTGCTCGAGGGCGAGACCCTCCAGAACCGCCTCGCTCCCGGAGCCCTGAAGCTCGACGCGATGCTCGACCTCGGGACCCAGATCGCCGACGCGCTCGAGACCGCGCACACCCGCGGGATCATCCACCGCGACATCAAACCCGCGAACATCTTCATCACGAAGCGCGGGCAGGCCAAGCTGCTCGACTTCGGCCTGGCCAAGCAGGCGGGCGAGCCCGCCGACAAGTCCGGCGCCAACACGGGTCAGCCCACGGCAATGGCCGCCGAGAACCTCACGAGCCCCGGAACCGCCATCGGCACCGTCGCGTACATGTCCCCGGAACAGGCGCGCGGAGAGCCGCTGGACGCGCGAACCGACGTCTTCTCCTGCGGCGCCGTGCTGTACGAGATGGCGACGGGGCGCCAGCCCTTCGCCGGGAACACGTCGGCGATCATCTTCGACGCGATCCTGAACCGCGCGCCGGTCTCTCCTGTCCGGCTGAACCCGGATCTCCCCGCCGACCTCGAGCGGGTCGTAAACACCGCCCTCGAGAAGGACCGGGACCTGCGCTACCAGAGCGCCGCGGAGCTCAAGACGGACCTGAAACGCCTGAAGCGCGACTCCGACTCGGCCCGCAGCGGCAAGACGCCAGCCGCTCCCGTCACCCCGCCGCCGCCGGCGCGAAAGATCCCGTGGAAGAGCGTGGCTCTCGGCGCCGCCGTCCTCCTGATCGGCGCGGCCGCAGTCCGATGGGCCACGCACCGGCACTCCGGCGCATCGGCGGCGGCGCCGGGCCAAACCACGATCGCGATCCTCCCCTTCCAGAACCTCGGCGGCGATCCCTCGACCGACTTCCTGCGGCTGGCGCTGCCGGACGAGATCGCGACCACGCTCTCGTACATCCCGACGCTCGCGATCCGCCCGTTCGCAGCCACGCAGAAGTACGCCAAGGGCGACGTGGACCCGCAGGCCGCCGGGCGCGAGCTGCGGGTCGCGGACGTCCTGACCGGCCACTTCCAGAAGGAGGGCGACCAGCTCCGGGTCACGCTCGAGGTCATCGACACCGAGAGCAATCGCCTCCTCTGGCGTGATTCGTCGACCGCGGCCGCGGGCAACCTCATCGGCCTGCGCGACCAGATTTCGATGCGCCTGCGGCAGGGCCTGTTCCCCGTGCTCGGAGCGGGATCGGGGGGCACCGATGCCGCGACGCGCCCGAAAAACGCGGAAGCGTACGACCTCTATCTGCGCAGCAAGCCGCTCTCGAGCGACCGCGAGCCGAACCAGCGAGCGGTCGCCATGCTCGAGCGCTGCGTTGGGCTCGATCCCGACTTTGCCCCCGCATGGGCGGCTCTGTCGCTGCGCTACTACTACTCGGGCGCGTATGGTTTGGGCCCGGCGGGAAGCGCCGTGGGAAGCACGACGACCCCCGAGCTGTACGCGCGCGCGAAAGCCGCGATCGAGCGGGCCCTTCTCCTCGACCCGAACCTCGTGGAGGCCATGCAGAACTCCATCGTCTACGAGACCGAGGGCGGCAACCTCCAGCAGGCCGACCGCCGGGCGCGGGACCTCGTCGCCCGCCGCCCGCAGGACCCGCAAGCGCACTTCACTCTCTCCTACGTGCTGCGCTACGCGGGCCTGCTCGAAGAGGCCGGGAAGGAATGTGATGCCGCCCTCGCCGGGGACCCGCACAGCCGCGGGTTTCGCTCCTGCACGTTCGTCTTCCTGCCGCTCGGAAACTACGATCGCGCCCGCACCTTCCTGCGCACGGACGCCGGATCGGAATGGTCAAAGGGACGGGAGGGAAACATCCTGCAGCGCGAGGGCAAGACCCAGGAGGCCGCCGCCGTTTTCGCGACCACCGGTTTTCCGCTGGCGGCGCAACTCCTGCGCAAGGCGGGCTCGCGAGCCGAACTGGACCGGGCCGCGGCGGGGCTCGAAAGCCTCGTGACCAGCGATCCCGATCCGGAAAACTCGTACTATGTGAGCGGAATCCTGGCCTCGAGCGGTTATCCGGACGCGGGGTTGCGCATGTTGGGCCGAGCCGTCGAGCTCAACTACCTCTCGTATCCGGCCATGGACCACGACCCACTGCTCGAACCGGTCCGCAATCGCCCCGAGTTTGCCGCCATCCGGGCCGAAGCGATCCGGAAGCAGCAGGCATTCGTGGCGGCCCGCTCGAAGTAACCAAAGCCGCGGGACCACACCTTCGGGCCTGCGGCCTTCCGCAGGACGCGGGATGGCATCCCTCGTCGAGCGGCACTGCGGCGACAGTTCGCGGCGCGCGAAGTCTCCGACCGAAGGGAGGAGGAGGCGCGCGCCGCGGGAGCGAGAGCGCAGCGAGCGACGGCTACTCGTACCGCAGCGCGTCGGCGATGTCGATGCGCGAGGCGCGCCGGGCCGGCACCCAGGACGCGACGAGGATCGCGAGGGCCGCGAAGCCGACGATCGCGGCGATGTCCTTCAGGCGCACGAGAAACGGGATGTACGAGACGAAGTAGATCTCCGCGACCCCGGGCGGAAAGGACAGCAGCCGGAAGCGGGTCATGATCCAGCAGACGAGCACGCCGAACGCCACGCCGGCGGCGACGCCGGCGCCGCCGAGCAGCGCTCCCAGGGACAGGAAGATCCTCGAGAAGAACCCGGGGTCGGCGCCGAGCGCGGTGAGTACCCCGATGTCGCGCTTCTTCTCCTGCACGGTCATGACGAGGGTGGCGACGATGTTGAACGTCGAGACCGCGACGATCAGGCCGATCACGAGGAAGAGCGTCGTCTGCTGGATGGCGAGCGCCGAGAACAGGCCGCCGTTCATCGCCCGCCAGTCCGAGATCGAATAGGAGTTCCCGGCGGCCGCCGAGATCGCCGCCGACGCAGCCTCCGTGTCCCGCGTCGAGTCGAGCCTGATCTCGACGACGTTGGCCTGGCCCGGCAGGCGTGCCAGGCGCCGGAGCTCCTCGCGGTCGAGAAAGACCCACTCCGTGTCGTACTCGGAGAAATTCGTGCGGAAGATCCTTCCGACCATGAAGCGCCCCGTCCGGGGCGCGAAGCCTCCGCCCGCGGCGTCGGCGACGGAGAGGGTGATTGCCTCGCCCGGTTTCACGTCCAGGAGCCGCGCGAGCTCGTATCCGATCGCGACCGAGGCCGGCGCCGCGTCGGTCGCCGGCGTCACCGCGCGCTCCGCGTCGGGCAGGTACGCGTCGAGCTCCGAGACCCGCCGCTCCGCCTTCGTGTCGATGCCCTTCAGCACCGCGTCCACACCGTCGGGCGTCGCCGCCGAGGCCGCCACGCCGGTCTGGTAGATGACGGGCGCCACGGCTCGAACCCGCGGCAACTTCGCGAGCCTGGCCTCGAGCGCGGCCGTGTTCGCCTCGCCACCCGGCGTCAGCGGGAAGAGCACGACCTCGGCGTTGGCGCCGATGAGCTTGTCGCGGATCTCGGTGCGGTACCCGGACAACAGGCCCATCGCGATGACCAGCGCCGCCACGCCGAGCGCGATGCCGGCGATCGACAGGAGGGAGACCGAGGAGACCAGGCGCGACGGCCGCGACTTGAGGTACCGGATCGCGACGTCGAGCGGCAGCGACCTCACGCCCGCGCGCGTCCCATCGCCTCGAGGAACCCGAGGAAGAGGACGTTGGCGTCGTGCGGGCCCGGCGCCGCTTCGGGGTGGAACTGGGCCGCGAGGATCGGCAGGCGCCGGTGCCGGAAACCCTCCAGGGTGCCGTCGTTCAAGTTGCGATGGGTCGCCTCGACGTCGGCCGGCAGCGCGTCCGCGTCCACCGCGAAGCCGTGGTTCTGCGACGTGATCGCGACGTGGCCGCTCTGGAGGTCCTTGACCGGGTGGTTCGCGCCGCGGTGGCCGAACTTGAGCTTGAACGTCCTGGCGCCGAGCGCGAGGCCGAGGAGCTGGTGGCCGAGGCAGATGCCGAAGATGGGCTTGCCCGTTTCGACGAGCTTCTCGAGCGTCCGGATGGGGCCCGTCAGCGCCGCGGGGTCCCCGGGGCCGTTGGAGAGAAAGATCCCGTCGGGGCGGCTCTCGAGGATCTCGCGGTCGGTCGCCGTCGCCGGAAACACCTCCACGCGGCACGAGCCCGCCTGCAGGAGCCGGATGATGTTGCGCTTCATCCCGTAGTCGACGGCGGCGACGCGGAACTTCTTGCGGCCGCGGCCGCCCGGCGCGACCGAGCGCTCGCGCGGAGAGACGGCCAGCGCGAGGTCGTTGCCGACCATCGGCGGCGACTCGAGAACGCGGCGCCGCAGCTCCTCCGGGTCGTCGATCTCCGTGGAGAGGCCCGCGCGCATCGCGCCCTCGCTCCGGATCCGGCGAACGAGCGCCCGGGTGTCGAGCCCGTGGAGTCCGATCACGCCGGCCTGCTCGAGGTACGCCGCGAGGCTCTGCTCGCCATCGGTGCCGCTCCAGCGCGTCGGGAAGTCGCGCGCGACGAATCCGGCGACGTGCACCTTGCCCGATTCGGCCTCGTCGGCACGGACGCCGTAATTGCCGACGTGCGCGGCCGTCATGACGACGATCTGGCCGGCGTAGGAGGGATCGGTCAGAACCTCCTGATAGCCGCTCATCGCCGTGTTGAAGACGATTTCGCCGAACGACGTGCCCGGGCGGCCGATCGTCTCGCCGCGGAACGCGGTGCCGTCCTCGAGGACGAGGAGACCCTTCACACCGAGCGTCCGACGACGGGCGCGAGCCGGCGCATCTCCTCGACGAGCTCGCGGAACATCTCGGGCAGGATCGCCTGCGGTCCGTCCGAGAGCGCGCGCTCCGGCTCGTGGTGCACCTCGATGAGGAGGCCGTCGGCGCCGACGGCGACGGCCGCGCGCGAGAGGGGGAGCACCTTGGCGCGCTTGCCCGTCCCGTGCGACGGGTCGACCAGGATGGGCAGGTGCGAGATGCGCTGCACGTACGGCACGGCCGAGAGGTCGAGCGTGTTGCGCGTGTGATCGGCGAAGGTCCGCACGCCGCGCTCGCAGAGGATGACTTCGTAGTTGCCCTCGGCGAGCAGGTACTCAGCCGAGAGCAGCAGCTCCTCGATCGTCGCCGACAGGCCCCGCTTCAGGAGCACCGGCTTGCGCAGGCGCCCGAGCCGCTTCAAGAGCGAAAAGTTCTGCATGTTGCGCGCGCCCACCTGGAGACAGTCGGCGTGCTCCGCCACCACGTCGACGGTCTCGGTATCCAGGACCTCGGTGATGATCGGCAGCCCGGTCTCGGCGCGCACGCGCGCCAGGATCTTCAGCCCTTCCACCCCGAGCCCCTGGAACGAGTAGGGCGAGGTCCGGGGCTTGTACGCGCCGCCGCGGTAGAGCGTCGCGCCGGCGTCGCGGACCCGCCGTCCGATCTCGATCGCCTGCGCCTCGGACTCGACGGCGCACGGGCCGGCGACCAGGGCCAGGCGCGGACCGCCGACCGGAACCCCGCGGATCGAGACGACGGTGTTCTCGCGCTTGGCCTCCCGGGAGACGAGTTTGTAGGGCGCCGAGACCGGGATGACCTCGGCCACCCCCGGCAGGTTTTCGAAGGCGGCCCGGTCGACCGCTCCGCGGTTCCCGGTGATGCCGATCGCCGTCCGCTGGGCGCCGGGGATGGGGTGGGCCTGCAGCCCCAACCCCCGGACCGTGCCGACGACGCGTTCGACGTCCTCCGCGGTCGCGGCCGCGTCCATGACGATGAGCATTGGGGTGCTATCATCTTGGCCGCACGCCACACTGTCAAACGCCGCGCCAAAACGCTCGGAAGGAGCCGGACGCCGTGAAAAAGAGCCTGCTTTTGGGACTGGCCGCGCTCGTCCTGGCGACGGCGCCTCTTTTCGGCTACGTGATCAAGCTGAAGGACGGCTCGCTCATCTTCGCCAAGACGAAATACACCGTCAAAGGCGACAAGGCCATCGTGACGCTGGAAAACGGCACCGTCACCGCGATGAAACTCGAGCTGATCGACGTCGAGGGCTCGGAGAAGTACAACAAGGAGAACTTCGGCAACGTCGTCGCCATCGACACCCCCGACAGCCGGAAACCGACGCCGGCTCCCGACAAGGTGCCCGCGACGCGGCTCCAGGACTACATCAAGGAGAACAAACCGCGCATGGCGCTGCCGTCGCACGAGGACAAGGCGTCGGCCGACGGCAGCGGTCCCTCGTTCCAGCCGGTCGACCCGAACCTGCAGGCGGCCGTCGCCCGCGTGTTCGACGGCGCGGGCATCTCGCAGTACAAGCTGACGAACTTCCGCGGCAAGACCGGGCTTCTCGTCACGACCAACACGGAGGAGCAGGTCTTCAACGCCCTGAACGCCGCGGCGCGGGCCCTGTCGGATCCGCAGGCGCGAGGCGTGTCCCTGACGATCCACATCATCCTGACGACCTCGTCGGGCGATTCCGGCGGCACGCTCGACATGTCGCCGGAGCAGGCGCGCCTGCTCGTCAACGGTCAGGTGTCGGCCGCCGACTTCTTCGTCAAGAACGTCGCGCTCTAGGGGCGACTCGACGCCCCGGTTTCCGGCGCGCTCCGCCGCCGGAGGAAACGAGGAGCCTGCCATGGCCGAATCGCCCCAGACCTACCAGAATCACGCGCGCTACGTCCCGCTCTTCCACTTCGGCCTCCTCGGGATTCTGATCGTCAACTTCGTCTACGCCGCGATCCAGCTGGTCAAGGCCTTCACCGTCGGCAACGCGGTGGCGGCGCTGATGGCGGTCGCCTATTTCCTGATCTTCTTCTTCATGCGAACCTTCGCGACGACGGTGCAGGACCGCATCATCCGCCTCGAAGTGCAGCTGCGTCTCGAGCGGCTCCTGCCGGCGGACCTGAAGCCGCGCATCCGGGAGCTTTCGCGCCCTCAACTCATCGCGCTGCGCTTCGCGGGCGACGCCGAGATGGCGGGGCTCGTCCGCGAGGTCCTCGAGAAGAACCTCCAGCGGCGCGGCGAGATCAAGCAGAAGATCCGGGACTGGCAGGCCGACCACTTCCGCGTCTGACGCCGGGCGCGGGCGGCGCGGGCCGTCCCTAGGACTCGAGCTCCTCCGGCATCGGCGTCAGGTAGTAGCGGGCGTCCTCCCCCACCGTCCGGCGGAAGCGATCCGCGAACGACACGAAGTCGCCGGCCGTCTCGTCGAGAAAGATCCGCTCGACGCGGTGGAGCGGGAAGAAAACGGTCGACGGCAGGACCGTGACCGTCTCGCGCCGGGCGATCTCGTGGAGCCATCCCTCGAAGCCCTCGAGCGACAGTCCCCGGACCGTCACCCCGGAGTTGTCGCGGTCCTTGAGAACGCCCCAGAACTTCTCCTTCGGGCCGACGAGGTGGACGAGGACGAATTCGCCGATCTTCATGGCCCGCTCATTCTCCCTTCTCCCGGCGGGAGAGGGGCCGGGGGTGAGGGGCGTTCCGAGAGCTCGATGAGCACGCCGTCTCCCGCCTCCGGGTGCAGGAACGCGACGCGCTTGCCGTCGGCGCCCGGGACGGCCTGACGGTGGACGAGGCGAAAGCCCTTCGCCGCGAGATCCGCCAGCGCCGCGTCGAGGTCGTCGACCGCGAAGCAGACGTGGTGGATCCCACCGCCGCGCCGGGCCAGGAATTTGGCGATCGGCGAGTCGGGCGAGGTCGGCTCGAGCAGCTCGATCCGACTGTCGCCGACCGGGAGAAACGCCGCGACGACCTGCTGGCCGGCGACGGTCTCGCGCCCGGCTTCGACGAGGCCGAGGGCGCGGTAGATCGGGAGCGCCGCGTCGATCGACGGGACGGCCACGCCCAGGTGGTCGATGCGGTACGTTTTCACGCACGGCCTCCGGCGGCCGCCTCGCGCGGGCCGCGGACGAGCCCGTCGAAGAGCCGCCCGGCCGCGGCGTAGGGGTCCTCGCGCCGTTCCTCGACGGCCCGAACGGCTTCTTCGAGGCCGTCCCGCTCCGGCGCGCGCGTCTCGACGGCCTCGCGAAACCGGGCGTCGAGCAGGGCGAGAAGCCGGCCCCGCGCGCGGAGCGCCCGCCGCCGCGGCCCTTCGCCCGAGCGCGCCAGATGCGCGCCGTGCGCCTCGAGCGCGGCCACGAGCTCGGGCACGCCCGCCGCGGTCGGCGCCGACGTCTTGACGATGGGCGGCCGCCAGGGCGGATGGCCGGCGAAGTCGAGCATCATCGACAGCTCGGCCACCGCCCGATCGGCGCCCTCGCGCTCGGCCTTGTTCACGACGAAGACGTCGGCGATCTCGAGGATCCCGGCCTTGATGGCCTGGATGTCGTCGCCGAGCCCCGGCACGAGCACGACGGCGATCGTGTCGGCCGCGCGCACGATGTCGACCTCGTCCTGGCCCACGCCGACCGTTTCGATCAGCACCGGGTCGTAGCCGGCAGCGTCGAGCACGTCGACGGCGTCGTTCGTGGCGCGAGCGAGGCCGCCGAGCGCCCCGCGGGTGGCCATCGATCGGATGAAGACGCCCGGGTCCGTGTAGATCTCGGCCATGCGGATTCGGTCGCCGAGGATCGCGCCGCCGGTGAACGGCGACGACGGATCGACGGCGACGATCCCGACCCGGCGGCCCTCGCGACGGTACGCCTGCGCCAGACGCTGAACGAGCGTGGACTTGCCGGCGCCGGGGGGGCCCGTGATGCCGACGATCCGCGCCCGGCCCGTCTTCGGAAAGAGGCGCCGCAGCAGCGCCGGAACCGCGGCCGAATCGCGCTCGACCTCGGAGATGGCGCGTCCGATCGCCCGGGCACGGCCTTCCAGCACGCCGCGCGCGAGGTCCTCGGGAACGCCGCCCGCGGCGGTCATGCGCCGCCGAGCAGCTGCCTGGCGATGACGAGCTTCTGGATCTCGCTCGTCCCTTCCCCGATCGTGCAGAGCCGCACGTCCCGATAGAGCTTTTCCACGGGGAAGTCTTTCGTGAAGCCGTAGCCGCCGTGAATCTGCATGGCCCGCTCGGTCGCGCGCGCGGCGGCCTCGGAGGCATAGAGCTTGGCCTGCGCCGACAGCCGGGTCACCGTGTCGCCCGCGTCCTTCGCGGCCGCGGCGCGCTCGGTCAGCAGGCGCGCGGCGTCGATCTCCGTCGCCATCTCGGCGAGGTAGAACTGGATCGCCTCGAACTCGCAGAGGGCCTTCCCGAACTGGCGGCGCTGGCGCGAGTATGCGAGAGCGGCCGTCCAGGCGCCCCGCGCGAGCCCGACCGAAAGCGCGGCGATCGAGATGCGCCCGCCGTCGAGGATCTTCATCGAGTCGACCCAACCCGAGCCGAGCTCGCCGAGGAGGTTGCCCGATGGCACGCGGCAGTCCTCCATGACGAGCGTGCACGTGTCGGAGGCGCGCATCCCGAGCTTGTTTTCCTTCTTGCCGACGCGGATGCCCGGGTTGTCCAGCTCGACGATGAAGGCCGAGATGCCCTTGTTGCCCCGGGCGCGATCGGTCACGGCCATCAGGACCGCGACGTGGCCGACCGAGGCGTTGGTGATGAAGTTCTTCGAGCCGTTCAGGACCCAGGATTCGCCGTCGCGCACGGCGGTCGTCTTCGTGCCGCTCGAGTCGGAGCCCGCCTCGGCCTCCGTCAACCCCCAGGCCGCGAGCCATTCGCCGGAGGCGAGCTTCGGCACGTACTTCCGGCGCTGCGCCTCGGTGCCGAATTGAAAGATGTGGTTCGTGCCGAGGCTGTTGTGGGCGGCGAGCGAAAGGGCGACGGACGGGTCGACCGAGGCGATCTCCTCGACGATCGCCTGGTAGTCCATGTAGGAGAGGCCGGCGCCGCCGTAGGACTCGGGAAGGAGGACGCCGAGGAAGCCGAGCTCGCCGAGCTTCCGGAAGACGTCGCGCGGAAACTCCTGCGCCTCGTCCCAGCGCATGACGTTCGGGCGAATCTCGGCCTCGCAGAAGTCGGAGAGCGTCTGCAGGATCGCCTGGCGCTCGGCGGAGACGGCCGTACTCATGGGGTCGATTCTACCGTCCCGGGCGCCGGGAATTTCTACCGGGTCGAGGGCGCGGCCGGCGACGCCACGCTGGAGGCCGGCACGATGTCGATCCCGGTGTAGTAGTGGCGCAGAATCCGGTCGTAGGTCTCGCCGGCCAGGGCCATGCCGAACGCTCCGTTCTGGCACATCCCGACGCCGTGGCCCCACCCGCGCCCCAGGAACACGAACTCGGCCTGGCCGTCCGCCCCTTCGACGCGCGAGACCGTGAACAACATCTCCGGCATCTCGACCGCCTGGCGCAGCTCGAAGCGCTTGAAGACCGTCTCGGCCAGATCGGTCTTCACGCGCATCTCGATCGCGCGGCCCGACGGCGCGCGCTTGATCACGGTGACCTCGCGCACCTCGTTTCCGGCGATCCGCCCGGACATCCGCCGGGCGAGCTCCCGGGCCGGGACGCGCCGCACCCACTCGGTCCACGCCGAGTCGCGCTCGTCGACGGGCCCGTCGGCCTCCAGGTCCACCCACAGCGCGAGGACCCGCGTCCCGGCGCGCAGCCAGCGCAGCTTGTCGCCGGGCCGGAGCGTCAGCGACGCCGCCGGCAGAAACGCGTTGCCGACGCGGCGCGCCAGCGGCACGTCCGGATCCACCGGAAGGCCCTGGCGGCCGTCAGCCGTCTTCACCCAGAGGTTGGCCCCCTCGCGCGACAGGAAGCGGCCGGCACCCTCCGTGACGCCGAGCAGGCGCAGGGCGACCGAAAGCAGCAGCCCGCCGTACTCCTCCTCAGTCAGGTCGCGGTCGGCCGGCGGGATCAGGTCGCCGGCGAACCGGAAGCGCAGCAGGAACTCGTAAGCCGACCGCGCCGATCCCGAGAGCCCGGCGACCGCGGACGGCCGCTCGGCGTAGTAGCTCTCGTCGATCGGCGTCAGGTGGAGCGCCTTTGCCTCGGTCAACCCGAAGGCTTCGACGAGCGACGGGTAGACGGCCGACGGCGTCAGCTTCGCCGGCGGCTCGCCGTGGCGCGGGACGCCGGCCAGACGCTGCGCGGCCGCGAGGCTCGCGGCCCGAGGCGCCACGGTCTTCTTCGGCAGCGAGCGCCGGAGCGCGTAGCCGCGCCACGCGAGGCCGCCGCGCGGCTCCGAGCCCCCGTCGCGCGGCACCGCGGCGCCGGAGAGCTCCTGCGACGGCAGCTCGCCGCACGGCACGGAGACGAGGTACGGAACCGGACCGCCGGAGAAGACGTTCTCGACGTTCTCGGTCACGCCGCCGCAGGTCGAGACGAAGAGGGCGTCGGCGAACTGGCCTTGATACGCGAGGACGAGGCCGCGCGTGCCGTCGACCGCCGCCGTCGACAGCGGATCCTCCGCCGCCGCGCCGCCGTAGGCCTGGCACTTCGGCCCCGGGCAGATGTCGTAGCCCTCGGCTTCGAACTGCCCCCGGTGCGCGAGCGCGTAGGTCCGCGCCGCGACGGCCTGCGCCTTGAGGCCCTCGATCGCGTCGAAACGCTTCGGCCCCATCTCGGCCGGCACGACCCCGTAGAGATACTCCTCGAGGTCGACGCGGTTGACGACGTTCAGCAGGCCGCGGGCGTTGACCAGGACGCGGAGGCTCCCGCGGTAGGCGACGCCGTCGGCCACCACGCGCACGTCGGACGCCGGCGTGAACACGTCGACCGGCGACGGCAGCACGAGCGGCGGCCCCGAAGTGTGCGCCACCGTGATCGTGGAGAGCGCCGCGGCGGGCGGCGGCGGGGCGGCCGGCACCACGAACCCGTCCTGCCCCGCGGCCTTGAGCTTCGCGAGAAACTCGTCCGCGTCGGCACGCGCCGGAAAGGAGCCCAGGAGGACCCGGTAGACGCCGCGGTCGGCCGAGAAGGCCACCGTCGCGGCCGTCTGGGACGTCGCGGTCAGCCGCTCCGCGAGCTTGCGGGCCGGTTCCTCCTGCGAGAAGGCGCCCGCCTGGACCTGGAAGGAGGGCGCGGGCGCTCCCCCGTTCGGACGAAACGTCACCGGCCCCTGGACGAGCTCGGCCCGATCTCCCGAGGCGACGACCCAGACGGTACCCGCGCTGCCGAGCGTGAAGTCCGTGGCGTCGCTCTTCAAGCCGACGCGATAGAGCGTGCCCGAGGGCGCCGCCGGCACCGGGGGCGTCACGCGCACCGACGGAATCGGCAACGGCGTCTCGGGCGCCTCCGGGGCCGCGGCGGGAGGTTTCGACGGCGGCGTCGCGCAGGAAACCACCAGTGTCGTCGCCGCGAGCGCGAGGCGCGCCAGGCCGGTTCGGGGACGGAGGCTCAAAACCGGGACCGGATCCGAGTTCCGAGAACGTCCTTCCGGAAGTCGCCGCCGCGCAGCGGCACGAGCAGGCACATCTCGAAGAGGCGGCTCCGGAGACGGTACCCGATGCGGTCTTCCAGCTTCTCCCGCTCGCCCGAGCCCGGCGCGATCTCGTCCTCGAAGTTCGACGTCGCGATCGTGACGCGCTTGCGGTTGTAGCGCGTGTTGAGCAGGCTGTAGAGCACGTCGAGCACCCACGGATGGGGCTTCGACGCCCCGAGCTCGTCGAGCACGAGGATCTCCGTCTCGGCGTACGGCGTCAGCACCGACTCCTTCGAGAAGTCGGCGTCGGGACGGAACGACGTCGTGATCTTCACCAGCAGATCCGAGAAGTCCACGTAGAGGCCGAGCGCACCCTTGGTCGCGACGAGCTCCGACAGGATCGCGCAGGCCAGGTGCGTCTTGCCGCGGCCGGACGGCCCCACCAGCAGGAGGCCGGCCTCGACGGCCGGATACCCGTCCACGAACTCGCGCGCGAGAGTCTTCGCCTTGGCGAGGCTCGCGTTGTTGTCCGAGAAGTTCTCGAGCGTGCAGTCGCGGTATCGCTCCGGGATCCCCGCCGCCTGGAGGCGGGCGCGCGCGACGTCGGAGGCGCGGCAGACACAGGGATGGGCCAGCTTCCGGCCGTCGGAGGAATCGAGGACCCAGCCCATGCCGCCACAGATGGCGCAGGTGTCGGTCGTGGTGAGCTCTTTCAAATCCACGGGCTAATTCTCCGGCAGACCGGCCTCGATCAGGATGCGCCGCTGGCGCGGCCCCTCGAGGTATTTCTTCAGCTCCGCGAGGCTCGCTTCCCAGCCGGTCCCCGCTTCGCCCGAATAACGCGCGTAGGCCGGTCCGGCGTCCGGAACGTCCTGCGCCACGGTCACCACGCAACCCCGCTCGCCTTCCGCCTGGAACGTCAGCTCGAGGCGAATTCCCGAGAGAGCCTCCCCCTCGCGCGGCTCGTAGGAGATCTGGTCCACCACGAGACGGCGGCCGCGCTCGAACTCGACGATTTTTCCGAGAACCGTGGCCTCGGTGATCCCGCGCTTGTTCGTGAACCCGACCGCCCAATTCCCGCCCGGGCGAAGGCCCACGAGCGCGCCTTCGCAGAGCCACGACAGCAGGTCGGAGACCCGGGTAAACGCGTCGAAGGCGTCGGTGGCCGACGCGCCCACGGACACCGAGCGGACGACGGGATCGAGCACGACGCGATTGTAGTCCCGCTTCCCCCTCCCGCCTCCGGCCTCCGGCCAGTGGCCTCCTGCCCTTATACTCGCCGGCCATGCTCGAACCGATCCGCGCCGCGCTGACCGAGGCGGTGCGCGCCGCGGCGCGCGAGAAGCTCGGCGTCGAGGTGGAGCGCGTCGTCCTCGAGCGGCCGCCCAAGCTCGCGCTCGGCGACCTCGCCTGCCCGATCGCCTTCGACCTCGCCAAAGAGTTGAAGAAGGCGCCGCGGGCGATCGCGGCCGAGCTCGCGCCGGCGATCCGGCTGCCGGACGGCGTGCGCGAGGCGCGCCTGGAGGGCGCCGGCTACCTGAACTTTTCGCTCGACCGGGGGCGGGTCGTGCGGGCGCTGCTCGGCGTCGCCCCGCCCGCCAGCCCGCGCGCCGGGAAGGTCATCGTCGAGCACACGAACATCAACCCGAACAAGGCCGCCCACATCGGCCACCTCCGCAACGCCGCGCTCGGCGACGTGCTGGTGCGGACGCTCCGTCACCTCGGCTACGCCGTCGAGGTGCAGAACTACCTCGACGACACGGGCGTTCAGGTGGCCGACGTCGTCGCCGGCCTGTTGAACATCCAGAACGTCCGGAGCCTCGAGGAAGCCCGGGCGGCCATTCGCGAGAGCCGATTCCCGGGCGGCGCGCCGAACCCGAAGGGATTCGCGTACCTGTGCTGGGACCTCTACGCCGAGGTCGGCCGCACGTACACGGAGCGTCCCGAGACGAAGAAGTGGCGCGACGAGGTGCTCCACGCGATCGAGGCCGGCGACAACGAAACCGCCCGCATCGCGGAGGCCGTCGTCGAGGCCGTCGTCTCGGCGCACCTGGCGACGATGGGGCGCCTCGGCATCGTCTACGACGTGCTGCCGCGCGAGAGCGACATTCTCCACAAGCACTTCTGGGCGCGCGCGTTCGCGATGCTGAAGGAGAAGGGCGCCATCCACCTGGAGACCGAAGGCAAGCACGCCGGCTGCTGGGTCCTCCGGCTCTCGGACGCCGAGGAGTTCGCCGGGATGGAAGAGCCGGACAAGATTCTCGTGCGGTCGACGGGCACCGTCACGTACACCGGCAAGGACATCGCCTACCAGCTCTGGAAGTTCGGCCTCCTCCCGGTCGACTTCGACTACGAGCACTTCTCGCCGCGCTGGGACTCGGGCTCGGTGCGCGCGGAGGAGATCCCGAAGGCCGTCCGCGAGCACCCGGTCTGGCGCACGGCGCACGCCGGCGGCGCGGCGGGGGCCCCGGCGTTCGGCCACGGCCACCGCGTCTTCAACGTGATCGACGTGCGACAGGCGTATCCCCAGAAGGTCGTCCGGGAGGGCCTGCGCGCGCTCGGCCACGACGCCGAAGCCGACCGGTCGATCCACTTCTCCTACGAGATGGTCGTGCTCTCGCCCAAAGCCGCTCGCGAGCTCGCCGAACGCTTCGGCGAGGAGTACCGGCTCTCGGCCGAGGACGAGAAGAAGCCGTTCGTCGAGATGTCCGGACGCAAGGGCCTCGGCGTCAAGGCCGACGACCTGGTCGAGCTCCTCCTCGAGCGCTCCCGCGCCGAGATCGGCAAGCGGCGCGGCGAGGACGCGCCGGGCGGCGCCGAGACGGCCGAGCGCGACGCTCGGGCCATCGCCGTCGGCGCGCTGCGTTACTTCCTGTTGAAGGTCGGGCGCAACAAGATCATCGCCTTCGACTTCGACGAGGCCCTGAACTTCGAAGGAGACACCGGGCCCTACCTGCTGTACTCGCTGGTCCGGACCGACAACATCTTCCGGAAGCTCGAGGAGAAGGGCCTCGGCACGGCGCTCGATCCCGGGGCTCTCCCGGCCGACGGCTGGGACGACGATTTGTGGGCCATCGCCCTCGACGCCGCCTCGACCCCGGACGTCGCCGAACGGGCCGTCGACACGCTCGAGCTCGCGGCCCTCGCCCGCCACGCCTTCGGCCTCGCGCAGGCGTTCAACCACTTCTACCACCGCCAGCCGATCCTCCAGGAGCCCGACGCGGCGATCCGGAACCGGCGCCTGGCGATCGCGCGTATTTTCCGAAGGGAGATGGCGCGTCTGCTCGAGCTGCTCGGAATCCCCGAGCCCGGGAGAATGTGACCCGGCGGCGCGGGAACGCCGCGTCAAAGAAAAGCCGGAGGCCACCATGGACAAGGTGAACCTGCTTCAGAAGTTCTCGCTCTTCGCCGACCAGTGGAAGCCCAGGGTCGTCGGCGACGTCAACGACCACCAGATCAAGGTCGTCAAGTTCCGCGGCGACTTCGTCTGGCACAGCCACGAGAAGGAGGACGAGCTCTTTCTCGTCGTGAAGGGGCGGATGCGAATGGGCCTGCGCACGGGAGACGTCGAGCTCTCCGAGGGCGAGCTCTTCATCGTGCCGAAAGGCACCGAGCACCGGCCCTCGGCCGACGACGAGTGCTGGGTCGTCCTCATGGAGCCCAGGACGACGCTCAATACGGGCGACGTCCGGAACGAGCGCACGGTCGCCGACCTCGACCGGATCTAGGTCCCGTGGCTTCCCTCGCGGCGAGGCTTCCCGACAACGCGCCGGGCGACTTCTTCGTCGACCGCACCTGCATCGACTGCGACGCGTGCCGGCGCATCGCGCCCGCCGTCTTCGAAGACGGCGACGGGCACTCCTTCGTGCGGGCTCAGCCGCGGACGGAGGACGAGCGCCGGCGCGCCCTGATGGCGCTGGTGGCGTGCCCCACGGCCTCGATCGGCACGGCACGCGCCGACGCCCCGGCCGTCGCGGAAGCCTCGCGAGCGTTTCCCGAAACCGTCGAGGAGAACGTGTCCTTCTGCGGTTTTACGGCCGAGAGCTCCTTCGGAGCCTGGAGCTACTACGTCGAGCGCCCCGAGGGCAACGTTCTCGTCGATTCCCCGCGAGCCGCCGGACCGCTGCTTTCGGCGCTCGAGTCTCGCGGCGGTGTCCGGACGCTCTTCCTGACCCACCGCGACGACGTGGCCGACCACGCGGCGTTGCGGGAGCGCTTCGGCTGCGAGCGGGTCCTTCACCGGGACGACCTCACCGCGGGAACGCGCGGCGTCGAACGCGTGCTGTCGGGAACCGGGCCCGAGCCGCTGGCGCCCGATCTCCTCGCGATCCCGACGCCCGGCCACACGCGCGGCCACGCGGTCCTGCTCTACCGGGAGAAGTACCTCTTCACCGGCGACCACCTCGCCTGGTCGCGGCGGCGCGGGCGGCTCGTCGCCTTCCGGGACGCCTGCTGGTACTCGTGGGACGCGCAGATCCGCTCGATGGAGCGCCTCCTCGATTACCGGTTCGAATGGGTCCTCCCGGGCCACGGCGGCTGGCACCACGCCGCATCGCCGGAGGCCATGCACCAGGAGGTCGCGCGGTGCGTCGCGGCGATGAAGCGCGCGGCGTAGCGCCGCGATGAAGCGCGCGGCGTAGAAAAGCGGACGAAGGCGCGCTTCAGCCGCTGACGTCGAGGCCGCGGTTCTCGACGGCGACGAGCAGGATTCGTCCTTCGTTCAGCCGCTGGAGCGCCTGACGCACGGCCGGTGTCCGCTCCGGGGGCGCCAGGATCACGACACAACCTCCCCCGCCCGCGCCGCACGCCTTGCCGCCCCACGCTCCCGCGCCGAGCGCCGCGTCGATCGCGGCCTCGACGCCGGGCGACGAGACGACCGGCGCGAGGCGCCGCCGCGCCTGCCATTCCCGATTCAGGGCGGCGCCCATCGCGGGGAAGTCCGCCGCCTCCGCGGCCTCCGCCATCTCGCGCGCCGCGATGGCGACGTCCTCCAGGCGCCGCGCGACGTCGCGATCGCCCTCGAGCCGCGCCCGGAAGACTTCCCAGTTGTTCATTCCCGACGAGTGGGCAGCTCCGGTGTCGAAGAGCGTCAGGTGGCGCAGCCAGGCGGATGGGTCCAGGTGCCGGCGGACGGCCTCGGTCTTCCCGGGAAAGAATCGCAGCGCGTGAAGGCCGCCCGAAAGCGGCGGGTAGTAGTCCTGGACTCCGGCAGGCTTGCCGAGGACCCGGGTCTCGACGTCGCGCACGAAGTCGACCCGCCCCGCTCCCTCGAACTCGCGGCCGGCGCTCGCGGCGAGCGCCGCGGCCATCGCGACGGTCAGCGCGGAAGAGCCGCCGAGCCCCGAGCCGTAAGGCACCTCGGTCGAGAGCTCGATGTCCCTCGGCTCCGCGATCTCGAAGGCTTCGAGGAGAGCGCCGGCGAGGGCACCCCGCGGGTCGGCGAGGAGCTCCTCCGGGCGGGCCGCCGTCCGCTCGTAGCCGAGCTCCGGGACCGAGACCCGGAACGCCCGGTCCCGCGGCCGGACACGGCAGCGGGCTCGCAAGTCGATCGCGACGTTGACGGTGACCGACCCCGGATGGAGCACGTGGAGCGGCCAGAGATCCAGCGTTCCTCCGGCCAGATCGATCCGCGCCGGCGCGGACGCTTCGAAGGATTGAGTCACGCGGGGATTCTAGGGGACCGGGATGCGGGATGCGAGATTCGGGGGGGCGGGATCCGGGAATCGGAGGAGTGGGATGCCCTTCGCTAATACCCGACGCGGCTGGCGCGCAGGAAGCCCGACTCCGGAAACGCCACGCCCTCGACCGTCACGGCCTCGCCGACCGACTCCTCCGCAAAGGCGGAGTCCGTGGTCATGACGCGGAAGGTCTCGCCGTTGTCGGCGCAGAAACCGAGCTCGTGGACGACCGGCTCGCGAAGCGGGCAGGAATCCTTCTCGTGATTTCCCTCACACTGGAGGCACACGAACGTGCCGGTCATCTTCCGCGAGACGGGCACGACGCCGGCCGGGGCTCCGGCGACCGCCACCGGCGCGCCCATCGACAGGATGGCGCCCCCCGGGACGGCCTGATCGGCCACCAGCGGCAGGATCATCAGCAGGATCGAGGCCGCGATTCCGATCGGGGCATACCGGAAACGCGGCTCGTAGCGCCCGTCCGCGAGCCTCCGGAGCAGCCTCCGGGGAGCCCGGTCGTAGCGCAGGCGCGACCGGAGGAGGCCCGAAAGGGCGCGCGCCGAGCGGGCCCGGGCGGCGCAGGGGGCGCAGAAAGCCACGTGGCGATCGAGGGCGGCCTCGTCGGGGCCCGCCAGGTCCGGGTCGACCGTCGTGTACAGGAGAAAGCGGGCTCGGGCACAGTTCATCGGACCGAGGTAGGAAACGAGCCCGTTGGGAGAGTTTATTCCGTCCTTAGGTTCCGGCCCCCCATCCCGGGAAACGGGGTCTCAGGCAGACTGGGGCCGGGGCCTCGTCCGCATCTTCGTGGGCTCGGCTCCCCGGATGTACCCGTGCTTGCGGGCGTACTTGAGCAGGGCCTTTTCCAGGAGCTTGCGTCCGCGGTAGAGGCGGGACATGACCGTCCCGACCGGGCAGTCGAGGATCTCGGCGATCTCCTTGTAGGAGAAGTCCTCGAGGTCGGCCAGGATCACGACCATCCGGTAGTCGTACGGGAGGGACTCCAGCGCCCTGCGGACGTCATCGTCGAGCACGCCGTTGAAGAACTCGGACTCGGGGTCCGCCGCGGGCTCGGCGCTGTCGCGGCGCACGATCCGCTCGAAAGAGTCCTCGATCTCCGCGAAGTCGACGCTGCGGGGCTCGAGCTTCTTCTTGCGGTAATTGTTGATGAAAGTGTTCTTGAGGATCTTGAAGAGCCACGCCTTCAGGTTCGTGCCTTCCTCGAACTTGTCGTAGTACTTGTAGGCCTTGAAGAAGGTCTCCTGCACGAGATCCTCGGCGT